>JAZNMO010000189.1:0-24823 GCA_045579665.1 Lachnospiraceae bacterium | reverse complement strand
TCTCCAGAAAGCAGCTTAATAGAAATATGTACTGTTTTATGGGGAAAGGGGTTTTATGCCCTTTTTTAGTTTTATAAGATACACTATCTCAAAAAGAAAGGGCGTGAAAAAATGATTTCTCATTTTTTCACAGCCCCTTTTATTATTCTGCATGGTTCTGAATAGTTACATACGCTCAGGTGCGCTAAAGCCAAGTAAATCCATACATGTCTCAAGCACATCTCTTGTTAATACTAATAATGCAATCCAACCAGCCTTCTTTGTAGCATCCTCTTCTGCAAGAATCTTTGTCTCATGATAGAAATGATTGAATGCATTTGCAAGGTCATACATATATGCACATACCTTATGAGGTGCAATCTCCTCATAAGCTGCCTCAATACTTGCATTGAACTGAGCAAGGCAGAGCATAAGCTCCTTCTCACTTGCACTTACTGGTGCCTGTAAAGCCTTCACACTAGGCTCGCTTCCGCTTTCCTTATACTTTGCAAGGATAGATTTAATACGAACTGTTGTATATAACAGATATGGACCTGTATCTCCTTCAAAGGAAGTAAATCTATCAATATCAAAGATATAATCCTTGCTTGCCTGATTCGATAAGTCACCGTACTTCAAAGCTGACAATGCCACAATCTTTGCTGTTTCCATTGCTTCCTCCTCTGAAATCTCACGGTTATCTGTAATCTTCTTAAGCATCTCTTCATTAATTTCCTTAATCAGATTCTCAAGACGCATAACACCGCCCTCACGGGTCTTAAATGGCTTACCGTCCTTACCGTTCATAGTACCAAAGCCAAGGAACTTAAGCTTTGTATCTTCCTTAACAAGCTTTGTCTTACGTGCGCAACGAAATACCTGCTCGAAATATAAATCCTGACGCTTATCTACTACATAGATTAACTCATCTGGCTTATTCTCTTCCATACGCATCATGATAGTCGCAAGGTCTGTTGTATTATAAAGAGCAGCTCCATCTGACTTCAAAATCATACATGGAGGATACTCCTTCGTATCTGTCTCTTCCTTAACATCTACTACAAGCGCACCATCACTAATATAAGCGTAGCCGCCTTCCTTCATATAAGAAACCATTCCAGGAATCAAGTCATGAACTGCTGACTCTCCGTTCCAAAGATCAAACTCAACATTTAACTTCTCATAGTTCTTCTTCAAATCTGTAACAGATACCGCAATAATGTGGTTCCACAATGCACGATATCCTCGTACACCACTCTGAAGCTTGAAGGTACAAGCCATCGCATTCTCCTTATACTCAGCATCCTCCTTAGAACGCTTGCTGGCAAAAGGATAAATTTCCTCTAACTCAGAGATTGTAAATGGTGGCTCTGTTGGGTACTCTCCTGTATAGCTCTCATCGAAGTAAACAAGCTCAGGCTTTCTAATCTTAAGCTCATTCATAATCAAGCCCATAGGCTGTCCCCAGTCACCAAGGTGAATATCACCGATAACATTATGACCAACATATCTTGCGATACGCTTTACACTCTCACCGATAATCGCAGAACGTAAGTGTCCTACGTGTAATGGCTTAGCAACATTAGGTCCGCCGTAATCAATGACAATACTTAACGGATTCTTCGCTTCCTCCAAACCATATTTAACCGACTCACTCATGTCTGCGATATAATTTCCAACAAATTCATTCTTTAATGTAAGATTCAAAAATCCCGGAGCGACTGCCTCAGCCTTCTCAAAAACATTGCTGTCTGCAAGCTTCTCTACAACCTCATTGGCAATCATAATCGGTGCCTTCTTATACTGCTTAGCTCCTGCCATCGCACCGTTACACTGAAACTCACAAAGGTCAGGTCTGTTAGAGAAAGTAACCTTACCAAGCTCTCTATCATAGCCTGCTGCCTCAAAGGCACTCTTCATCTCTTCGGAAATCAGTTCCAAAATCTTCTTCATCGTTCTCGTCCTTTCCGTTCGCTTATCGCTTTATCTTAATATCATTATTGCCTATTTATAAAAACCGCCTATATATCATACTTTGTTTCGACGGTTAAATCAAGTATAATCCACAATTCTCTCCATCAGCGCATTAAATACTTCCTCAGCCTCAATCTCTCGAAGCGCCCTTCCAGCAAAAAAGCCCTCTTCCACCAACTTAACAGCAGAATCAACGCCTCTTTTATTATAAACAGCAAAATCCTCTAACATCTGCCTTCGCTTATCTTCATCCTGATTATAAATCAACTCACGAATCGTCTGAAATGCTCTTTGCATATCTCCTAATTCGTTATCTAACCATGTAATCTTAATATCCTTGCTTTTGGCAAACTTGCTATATTTAATCAAATCCATTGCTCCGCCATAATCGTCTCTGGCAGCTATCACTACATTGCGAATATGCCCCATTACCAATGTTCCCATACACATAATGCACGGTTCAAGTCCTGCATATAGCATATATGTCTTTGGTTTTGTATGTATGCTCACATCAAGGTTACGAATAGCCTCCGTTTCCGCATGCGCAGTTGCTGGATTAGGTACATTAGTTTCTGATATCTGATTTCTTCCCTCAGATACAATTTCGCCAACTTCATTCACGATAACTGCTGCAATCGCCTTACTACCTTCGCAAATGGATTCCCATTCCAGTTCAAAGATTCGTTTCCAATGTATTGCTAATTCTGTAAATTTCATCTTACTCCCCCTGCTTCTGCTTTTCCCTCTCTACCTTAGAATAAATACAACCGCAATAATCCTGTCTGTACAAATTATACTCTGCCGAAAGCTCTATCGAGCGCTTATATCCATTCTTCTTCTTAAAGTCCGAAGGCAACCATGTCGCTCCATACTCTAAAGCCAATCTCTCTCCAAGTTCATTGAGCTTGGGTGCATTCTTAAGAGGACTAATCGTCAAAGTCGTTGCAAAATAGTCAAAGCCTTGCTCTGCTGCCTGTTGCGCAGTCTTACGAAGTCGAAGCTCATAACAGGCAAAGCACCTCTCGCCACCTTCCTGACACTGCTCCAAGCCCTTCGCAATATCGTAGAACTCTTGCGGAATATAGTCTCCCTCCACAATATCAATCGGATAGACCTTAACAAAAGTATCATCTGCCATCTTCACCATGCTGTCCAAAGCCTGCTCATTATACGCCGCAATCAGTCGCTTCTGCTCCTCTACACGTTTTACATACTCAGGCTCTGCCGAAATATTGGGATTATAGTAAAAGACCGTAATCTTAAAATACTGACGCAAATACTCCAACACATAACTGCTACATGGCGCACAACAGCTATGCAAGAAAAGAGTTGGTACTTTATCCTGCTTTACTAATCCATCTATTAACTTGTCCAATTCCTTCTGATAGTTTCTTATATTAGCCATCTTCTAATTCATCATACCCTTCATCTGCGCAAACAGCTCCAAATCGCTCTGTGTAATCTTCATATTGGTATTATACTCCTTACCCGCAGGATTCGTCACCTTAATCTCAATAATCGTTCCTTCCTGCACACCATCCTGTGCAATCGCCTTCATAAAAGGCATAAATCTGGGGTGGTTCCCATTAAAGGTATCCCATGCCCCCTTAATCTTCATAATCTTTCCAAAGTCCATCATACTAGATTTTCCTCCCTACGTAACAAAATGAGAATGTGCAAAGCACATTCTTGCGCCGCCAAAGCATCGCATTTATGCGACCTATTCCCTACTTTGGCGTGTGCATACTAATACTCTTTGTTACGTTATTGCAAAGCAATAACGTAACAAAGGGTACCGTACAAATTACGATACCCTTCCATTCTTATTGAATCAAGAAAACTACACTATCTTCTTCGAATTCACTTTCTGCCATGGCACTCTTCGCCTGCTCCTCTTGAAAACGGCTGATATAAAAGGAATACTTCTTACTCTTCTCGAATAAGCCCTTCTTTCTATCCATCACCTTATCTACCTTAATCAGATAAGATACACCCTTCTTCAAGAATGCACGCTCAATCTTGCTCTTCACAGCTTCATCCATAGTCTCGACAAATGGTACTTCCTGTCCATAAATCTTATTTGCCATCTATGTTACACCTCGCTCTTCCGATAAAAGATAGTATACTCCTAATCACCAAAAAAGTACAGATGACATAATCACGAAATATCTTTCGAAACCCACTGATATTTTTATGCGACTTTTTCTCAAAAAAGACTTGCTTTTTCTTTTACCGAATCAAAAGCCATTGCATCAAAGGTCAATTCATCCTTCCACGCAATGGTTCCATGTATCCACAACAAATATTTATCTTATTTCAATATTTTCTAAATATTAGAAAGTTTCCACGCTCTCCAAGTTAGGCCAGTATTCGTACCAGTCAATGCCTGCCGCTTTTGCTTTTCTCTGTATATCCGAACTAATTTCCAATTTTCGAATATCTTTAAGTTTCGCATAAGTTTCTGGTTCATTATAAATACTATTGTCCTCGCCACCTATACATAAGCTCTGTAGCATCTTATAATCTGGATTTTCAAGAGTGCTATTTGAGTAATTCATCAAATTTACCGTTCTTCCTGCTCCTCCGGGAATTGCTATCCAGCAATCTATATTGATTTTATTAGATATCAATTCTTCTTCTAACACTTTATTTACAGACTCAACAATTTGCTCGATTTGACCTAGTTCTTCATGAATAATTAGATATTCATAATAAGTAACATCATCCTCTGTTGTATGCTGCCCTTGATAATAGATATCTTCACTATCTACTACTGCACAAATCGCTTCTGAAATAGCATCGTCTGGCTCATGTCTTGTATAAGTAGCATGTCCACAACTTGGTATCGACAACAAAACAAATAAAAATATTAGAGCTATCCTCTTTCTCATACACTTCTCCCGATATCTCCCAAGCACCTTTGCTAATTCTAAAATGTTTCGATGCTCTCCAAGTCAGGCCAGTATTCGTACCAGTCGATGCCTTCTGCTTCTGCCCGTTCTTGGATTTCTTCACGTATTTTCAAGGATTCAATATCTGTCAATCCCAAATACGTACTAGGATTATTATAAATATATTCGTTATCTTCGTCTTCATTTCCTATAATAACTAACTTCTGTAATCCTCCCCTTATAACCTCGAGCTCTTCAGACGTAAAAAAGCACATTCGCACTGCACTACCTGTTCCACCTGGAATTTCATAACACAGATATATAATTACATCATCAGAAATATCTTCTTGCAGTATTATTTCATTCACAACATCAACCATTAACAAGAGCAACTCACTATTTTCTTCTCTAATAAGATATCTATAATATTCTTGACCATCCGAATATTCTCCCTTGCCAATATAGTATACAACATCTCCAAGACCTTCATAAATTGCTTTAGAAATTGCATCATCTGCTTTTGAATTATAGTATCGTGCATGTCCACACCCTGATAATAGTAATACACTTATAAAAACGTACAAAAACATGCTTTTTCTCATACTTGATGTTCTCCTTATTGTATTCTTAGAATATTTGAAAAATACGTCAGATTATCACTATATTCATCATATCGTGCATAATAACGCTTTCCCCAACTTGTCACTTCCATGATATATTCATATCTCCCTATTGTTTCGTCAAAGTATTTATACAAACCTATAATCGTCATATAATGACTAGTAGGGTCTTGGCTATTTTCGTCCTGCTCCTTATCTCTTGTTTTTGCATATTCCAATGAAGTATATAACGTCAGAGGATTGTTCTTATCAAACGTAAAATATGCAAACACAACCGGCAAATCATTATCCAACATTGTTCTGATTTCATGTAATACATATAACTTCTCGTCTTCTGCTCCGGCAGGTGTATATGGTGCCCAAGTTACCGATGTCTGTTCATGTCCATTCTCACTCAAATAATTTTCTAACACTCTATCCATTGTCATTGGCAAAACACCCGTTTCGTAATGTAATCTGTCTTTCCAAAGCAAATATGTTAAATCAGCATTTATCTCTACATAATCCATATACTCATCTTTTTGAATAACCCCTGTATTTACATTATACTCTGTATCCCGCATACCATACAATAGAGATAAGGAAGTTTGATATCCTTCATTCTGTTGCATCAAATATAATTCTATATCGGACATAGCAATCACACCACATCCCATTTGCCATATTCTATAATTCTTATCTGTTGAAAAATCATCATAATTATAGTCTGCTGTTGAATTTGCTAATTCTTCCCACCAACCTTGGTTTCCACCAACTGCATATGAACCATCTTCCTTTTGAATATTCAAGTATCCTGTACCTGCATATTTGTTAGAAAGCTCAGCCACCCATATTGATTCGGGTTTCCAAGGATATGGGTCATCCTTATCTCCTATATTGTCACCGTCTGTATCCGCACTGGTTGGGTCACTCTTGAGTCGGAAACATTTGATACTCTTAAACATACCAAACCCAATATATCTATCATCTAAGTTATATATCAGACCTGTTTCCTCAAAGTCAGTCAGACCATCACCATCTGTATCTGCATTACTTGGGTCTGTATATACTATCTGACCATTTGGAAGCTTCATTCCTGCAGTTTCGTATATATCATAGAGTCCGTCACCATCCGTATCCGTTGCATCTATTTGGTCAACAGTTTCACCTTTAATCACTGACAGCATATCTGTTATCGAACTTGAAGTTGCTCCATAATAATACTGACCGCCTGTCTGACTAGCCATTTTCTGTAAGCTGGTATGCGCAGAAGCACTTGCAACATTAACAGCATAAATTTGGATATTCTGCTCTATACATGAGTCAATTGTTGATTGCACATAATTTACATCTCCGTCACAGATAAGCACAATTATCTTTTGCCTTTCACTATCTCTATCTGCATAAACATCTAAAGCTTTCAACAAACCTTTATTTACATTTGTTCCACCACTTGCATATAAGCTATTAATACTATTCTTCAGCGCTGCTGTATCATTTGTAAAATCACACACTATATATGCACTGCTTGCAAATCGTACAAGTGCTGCTTCGTCATCTGTCTGCATGGAATCCACGAAATTAGCTAGTGCTAACTTGGCTGTATTAATATAACTACCTGACATGCTACCCGAAACATCCACAACAAATGCAATATCAAAATAGTGCTTCTCATCCCCTTGCTCACTATTTCTATAATCTATATTCTCTCTCCATGCGTTATACCACGATTGAGAATCCACCAGCATATATGTCGAAAAATGCGTTGTTACATAAGAAACTTTATTGTTTACTGTATCTACTACACACCCTTCATCCAGAATCTGATACCAGTTATTTTCTTCATCATACCATAAGATAGCTAAATCTTCTTCCTTTACATTTCCCAGCATGGTCTCATCATAGAAGAATGTAATTTCTGCCGAATCAAACTCTAAGTCAGAGCTTATTTCTACAGGTACACCTACAAGTCCGATTACATTATCTGACTGTATATCAACTTCGTAGATATTTGTAATCCTTACTTGGGTTTGTGCATTACCTGCTACATTCATAGACACACTAACCCCGGTAACTCCTTGTCCATCTACACTATCAAACTTTTCTTCTACCAGCTGTTCCAATTTTTCATGCGGGTCTAATGTACCATCATTATCTGTATCAGCCAATAAAGGACTAAATCCCAAAGAAATATCATCATAATCCGTTAAGCCATCTCCATCTGTATCAGCCACCAATGCATTCGAACCATATGTAAATATCTCTTCGTAATCTGTTACATTGTCCTTATCTGTATCAGCCGATAAAGGATTTGTACCGTATGATATTTCCGTCAAATTATTAATCTTATCACCATCCATATCATCCGAAGCGTCATCGATTCCATTTCCATCCGTATCTTTTTTCAGTGCATCCGTTAGTGTAATATACACTTCTTCATAATCCGTTAAGCCATCTCCATCACTATCCACCTTCTTGTAATCCAGTCCCCATGATGTCTCGTTTCCATCTACAATTCCATCACCATCTGTATCCAGCTCCATAGAATCCCCATTGTATGGCTCATATGCATATAACAGATAGTTCTGTGGAATGTCAGATGCCACTCCATTATATCCCAAAAAGCCAAAGGATATCGTTTGTCCTGCCGGTATATTCGCATTATATCCTGCATTTTTAATGGTATAATGATAATTCTCATTTGATTCAACTACTGCATTCCATATACTATTGATATCTCTTGCAAAATCAAATTCCAGCACCCAGTCTTCGATGGTTTCCGCAGTATTATTTGTAACTACAATCCTACCTGAGAATCCACTTCCCCAATCACTATCCAAATAATACTCTACCGAACATCCTTCCTCTTGTACGTTTCCAAGTTCTCCAATCAACTCATATGTCTGTGGAAATCCATTAAAATTCTCATTCGAGCTAAATCCATATTGAATTTGACTTCCCACTGCAATATCCTGATTCCAGTCTGCATTTTTAATAACATATTCTCCCGCATCATAGCTATAAATCTCAGCATTCCAAATGTTAGAAATCACATTTGCGAAATCATATTTTAAATACCAATTTTCAATAATAGAATCACTTGTGTTTTCTATCACGATACTCGCATTGTAGCCACCTTCCCAATAGGAATCTAATGAGAATATAACTCTATAATCACTTGTTTCATAAATATTTTGGGTAGTTATACCATCCCATGTATTCTCTTCCTTCTCAACAGTTAAAGTTTCTTCTACTTCTGTTGTTGTTTCCTCAACCTCTGTTGCAGACTCTTCCTCTATCACCGTTGTTGTCTCTTCAACCTCTGTTGCGGATTCTTCCTCTACCACCGTTGTTGTTTCCTCTACCTCTGCTGTGGACTCTTCTATTACCACCGTTGTTGTTTCCTCTACCTCTGTTGTAGACTCTTCCTCTGCCTTCGTTGTTGTTTCTTCATCCTCTGTTATAGACTCTTCCGCTACCTCCGATGTTGTCTCTTCTACAACATCATATTCTACTGTTATATTTTCCCGTGCAAATACACTAATATCAACGGTACTAACGCACATAACCATCATTAATGTATATGCCAGAATTCTTCTGATTAACTTCTTCATCTTTACGTTCCTTTCAAAATTAATTATCCGTCTCTCCCAATTACAATCTATAATATCTGATTCCCTCTTCTAATATCCACAATGCATAAATATTATTTCCGTTCGCTCTCTCCTTCCTTTAAAAATAATATATTTGTTTGGATACACACTGCGATATTCATGCCTCCCTCCACCGAGTTTACATAAAACCGCTTTTGTAATTATACATTTTTTATGTGTTAATGCAATATTTATTTCTCTATTCCAAAGAAATAGTCTTTTAGATGCACAAAAAAACTACCACGCTACGATTAACTCGTTAGCGTGGTAGTCTAATTAACCACTTATCTTACTTAAAATACTTCACACCAGACTCGAAAATCTTCAAATCCTGCTCGCCATAGATGTTCATTGCTACTGCATCGCCACGACGCTCAACGTGTGCCATCTTACCGAAGCATCTACCATCTGGAGATGTGATACCCTCGATAGCTGCGTAAGAACCGTTAACGTTCCACTCTTCATCCATAGAAAGATTTCCTGCGAAATCAGAGTACTGTGTAGCAACCTGTCCATTAGCAAAGAGCTTATCAATCCACTCCTTAGGAGCTACGAAACGTCCCTCACCGTGAGATGCCGGAGTAACGTATGTCTTACCAAGCTCTGCCTGCTGTAACCAAGGTGACTTGTTAGAAACAACCTTAGTATAAACCATCTTAGAGATGTGACGGTTAATTGTGTTGAATGTAAGTGTAGGAGAATCTACAGTCTGTCCTGTAATCTCACCATATGGAACAAGTCCTAACTTAATCAACGCCTGGAATCCGTTACAGATACCAAGTGCAAGACCATCTCTCTCATTTAAAAGCTTCATAACAGCTTCCTTCATCTTAGCATTCTGGAATGCTGTTGCGAAGAACTTCGCACTACCATCAGGCTCATCACCGGCTGAGAAACCACCCGGGAACATGATAATCTGTGCCTGTGCGATTGCCTTCTCGAACTCATCTACTGACTCTCTGATATCAGAAGCAGTCATGTTACGAAATACCTTTGTAATTACATTTGCACCGGCGCGCTCAAATGCCTTTGCACTATCGTACTCACAGTTTGTACCCGGGAATACAGGAATAAATACAGTTGGCTTAGCCACCTTATTCTTGCAAATGTGAATCTCTGATGCATTGAAAAGCTTTGTCTCAATCGCATCTGTAGCCTTAACAGCCTTTGTAGGGAATACCTTCTCAAGCTTGCTTGTCCAAGCCTTCAAAGCATCCTCCATAGTTACTGTTGTATCCTTATATACAAATCCGGCGTTCTCAGCAAGTACTGTACCTACTACAGTATAAGCAATACCGCTCTCACTAAGAGCCTTCATGCCTTCTGCTGATACTTCTGCAATAATATCACCTAACTGGTTAGCAAATAATGCCTTAGCCTCTAATGCTGCATCAAACTCAACGCCAAGCTTGTTACCAAATGCCATCTTAGCTGCTGCTGCCATGATACCCTTAGAATCAAGTGCATATGCTGCAACGATAGCCTTCTTAGCCATAAGTGCGTTGATACCATCATAAAGCTTCATAACCTCTTCGTATACAGGTAAGTCGTACTCATCCTTCTTAATAGAGAATACTACTAACTTATCGCCTGCATTCTTAAGCTCTGGGCTTACGATATCCTGCTGCTTAGCAACATCTACAGCGAAAGAAACTAATGTTGGAGGAACATCGATGTCATTAAATGTACCTGACATAGAGTCCTTACCACCGATAGAAGCCAAACCGAATCCCATCTGTGCATCATATGAACCAAGTAATGCAGCAAATGGCTGGCTCCATCTCTCAGGATTCTCAGTCATACGTCTGAAGTACTCCTGGAATGTTAATCTAATCTTCTTGTAGTCACCACCTGTTGCAACGATTCTTGCGATAGACTCTGTTACCGCATATACTGCACCGTGGTATGGGCTCCATGAAGATAAATATGGGTCGAAGCCGTAGCTCATCATAGTTACAACATCTGTCTTACCCTTTAATACAGGAAGCTTTGCAACCATAGTCTGAGTCTCAGCTAACTGATACTTACCACCGTAAGGCATGAATACGCTGCCTGCACCGATAGAAGCATCGAACATCTCAACAAGCCCCTTCTGTGAACATACATTAAGGTCATTTAACTCTGCTAACATAGCATCCTTCACATTACCAGCTGCTAATGCTTCCTCAACCTTAGCGATAGCTACCTTATTGAAGTAATTATCTTCCTTAACAGGTGTATCAACATATACGCCTGTCTCCTGATGCGCACCGTTTGTATCAAGGAATGCTCTTGAAAGGTTAACGATTTCCTTACCTCTCCAAATCATAACAAGTCTAGGGTCAGCTGTTACTGTAGCTACCTCGATAGCCTCTAAGTTCTCCTCTGCCGCATATGCAAGGAACTGTGCAACATCCTTAGGGTCTACAACAACTGCCATTCTCTCCTGTGACTCAGAAATAGCAAGCTCTGTACCGTCAAGACCTGCATACTTCTTAGGAACCTTATCCATCTCGATAATAAGACCCGGAGCAAGCTCTCCGATAGCAACGGAAACACCACCCGCACCAAAGTCGTTACACTTCTTAATTAACTTACTAACTTCTTCTCTTCTGAATAATCTCTGAATCTTACGCTCTGTAGGTGCATTACCCTTCTGAACCTCAGCACCACAAGTCTCGATAGAAGCCTCTGTGTGTACCTTAGAAGAACCTGTAGCACCACCGCAGCCGTCACGTCCTGTACGTCCGCCTAAAAGGATGATGATATCACCCGGGTCAGAGTTCTCACGAATAACATTTGCTCTAGGAGCAGCACCCATTACAGCACCGATTTCCATTCTCTTAGCAACATAGTTTGGATGATAAATCTCCTTAACA
The DNA here is from genome assembly GCA_045579665.1 of Lachnospiraceae bacterium. Taxonomy (GTDB): domain Bacteria; phylum Bacillota; class Clostridia; order Lachnospirales; family Lachnospiraceae; genus COE1. Next base: position 12,869 of record JAZNMO010000189.1, on the reverse strand, counting down.
TAGCCTGTTGCAAGACCAATCTGGTTACCGTATGAAGAGTATCCGCTTGCCGCACCACGAACAAGCTTCTTCTGTGAAAGCTTACCCTTCATTGTATCTTCAACAGGAACTGTAGGGTCTGCAGCACCTGTTACACGCATTGCCTGATATACATAAGAACGTCCTGACAATGGGTCACGGATAGCACCACCAAGACAGGTAGCCGCACCACCGAAAGGCTCAATCTCTGTTGGGTGGTTATGTGTCTCATTCTTAAAGCTTACTAACCACTCCTCTGTGATAACGCCCTTACCGTCTTCCTTATCAATCTCAACAGGAACTACGATAGAACATGCATTAATCTCATCAGACTCTTCCATATCTGCAAGCTTGCCATCCTTCTTAAGCTTACGCATAGCCATAAGCGCTAAGTCCATAAGGCAGACATACTTATCCTTTCTACCCTTGAAAATCTCTTCTCTTGTAGCAAGGTAGTTCTCATATGTTGTCTTAATCGGCTCTGTATAATAACCATCTTCAAATGTTACATCCTTTAACTCTGTAGAAAATGTTGTATGACGGCAGTGGTCAGACCAATAAGTATCTAATACTCTAATCTCTGTTACTGAAGGGTCTCTCTTCTCCTCAGTTACATAGTAGTTCTGAATATGAAGGAAATCCTTGAAGGTCATAGCAAGACCTAATGAATCATATAATGCCTTAAGCTCTGCCTCAGGCATATCCTTGAAACCTACAAAGCTTGCCACATCAGCCGGCTCCTCAAACTCTGTAACAAGAGTCTCTGGCTTCACCATATCTGTCTCTCTTGAATCAACAGGGTTGATACAATAAGACTTTATCTTATTGAACTCATCATCAGAAATATTACCAATCAAAAGATAAGTAACTGCAGTCTTAATGATTGGCTCCTCGTCTTCTTTTAAGAATCTTACACACTGAACAGCAGAGTCTGCTCTCTGGTCAAACTGTCCCGGTAAGAACTCTACAGAAAAGCATCTTCCATTTGCAGGAATATCAAATGTCTCTAAGTACAAATCATCTACAGGCGGCTCTGAGAATACACACTGACATGCCTTCTCAAACACCTCTTCAGATAAGTTCTCTACGTCATAACGGATGAAAATTCTAACCTTCTCTAATCCGTTAATTCCCAGATAGCTCTTTAATTCTTCTTCCAGCTCAACAGCCTTAACAGCAAATGAAGCCTTCTTTTCCACGTAAATACGCTTTACATTTCCCATTGAATGAGTCCTCCGTAATTCTACTTTTGTTAATAATTTCTATCTATCATCCAGCCCAAAAGGGCATAAAATGACCACCATGTATCATTATACAAAATTCTTCATATTTTGCAATTGTCTAAATATACGAAAACACGCACTTTTTCAATAAACTTTTGACCTTTCTTACGAAATAACAAAGGCCTCACTCCAAAGCAAGACCTAATGTACCCATCATATATTCTATCTCCCTGTCTATCATCTCAGACGTAATCTTTCTTGTCTGAGCAGACACCTTTACTCCCTCTAACGCATACAGGATATTGCGTGCCGCTGCTTTCGGCTCCTCACAAACCATCCACTCAGTTGCCACACCTTCCTCTATAATCTCCTGCAAGCGATGTAAATCCCGCTCGAAGCCTCCCGCTTCAACAGTGTCCGACTCTCCATGAGCAAACATATACTCATAAATCGCCATTCTAAGACTGTTCCCCGCATCCAGAATCTCCTGCTTCTTCTCCTCTAAGAAATATAGCAGTCTCTCTCCGGGTAACATATCCCCATCCTCTTCCGGCTTAGAAATGAGTCCGGTACTCTCCAATACAGCTTCAAATATCTCCTTTGTACTGCCAAAATAAAGATATAAACCACCTCTGCTGATATCACAGGCCTCTACGATATCCTTCATGGTTACATTCTTATATCCCTTCTCGCCAAAAACCAAAGCTGCCCTCTCTATAATGTACTTTTTCTTCTGTATTGACTTATTTCCCATTCCCCTTATCCTGTCCTTCCAAACGAATAGTATGGTTTACTATACGATTCGTTTTATTATGCCAATGGTTTTCTAATCTCTAATAAATCCTTCAACTTTAACACTGCTGCCAAATAAATACCGTTTTTTACACCTTCTGACCAGACTGTACCCTTAACAGTACCCTTAATCGCATAATTGGCCAATATATCACCAATCAGCTTAACTTCCTGTATCGTACATCTGTCAATCAGCTTCAATTCATCAGACGGTGTACGCAATCTATACTTCGAATATGTATATACACAATTCTTATTCATAAATATAGAACCCTTAATCTCCTTAATAAACGCTAAGAGATTCGCATCATACACCGGAAATGTAACAGAGGTTGACTCAATTCCCTCTCCCTTATAAATGTCTGATGTGACTGTTCCGCTCACCTTCTGTAACCAATTCAAATAACGAAGCAGCTTATGAACATCCTCTTCATAGATTGCCTTTATCTCGTCTCTGGTCATCTTATCGCTCTCATACATAGTTGGTAACACCTCTCATTTCACTGCTTTTCTATCTATTCTTCGCAGTCTTATCTTGATTTTATCATAAAATACACAAAAGTACACATTTTCTTCATACTTTTTCTCGATTTTAATGAATAACACGTAATTGTGTCCTCTTGTGATTTATAAAAAACAATACTATAATAATCATAATTTAAAGACAGAAAGGATTTTTACATGAAAAAACAGATTAACAAACTTTCTATATTAAAGATACTTTCCTTTATTCCTGCACTGCTGATTATGAGTATGATTTTCTCCTTTTCGGCGCAGGATTCCGGAGAAAGCACTTCTCTAAGTGAACAAATATGTTCCTATGCTATTGAGCTGCTTGACAGACTTCTGACCTTAGACCTGACAGAGCTGCAATCAGCACAGGCAGTAGAACGAATCCACACCTTCATCCGTAAGGTAGGACATTTTAGTGAATACATGCTATTAGGTATATCCTTAGTACTCCCACTATATACACTATACCATATACGCGGTAAAAAGCTGTTTCTTACCACATTATGCTTTTGTATTATATTTGCTTCAACAGATGAAATTCATCAGCTTTTTGTAGACGGCAGATCCGGCTCTCCCAAAGATGTTCTTATTGATACATTAGGAAGCTTCACCGGAATTATCTCTACCCAACTGTTTTGCTATATCCTTCGCAAATGCATAATTGAGCCTTTGCAAATGCACCACTGTACTGCATCAAAGTGCACGCAAAAAATGTAAACGCTTTCAATTTTATATTTTGCGAAAGCGGTTGCACTAATCAAAATAGTTATATTTTTTTGCAATATAGTTATAGATTAATCCCGTTGTAAAGTGTATTATAATAACATGTTTAGCAGCAATGCTGAACTTGCTAATTAGCAATTCCGGAAGAATTCCCCTTTTACACAAACAGGAAGCCCGATTTTATCGGGCTTCTTTGTTTTATTTTAATATTTTATTTTTCCTATCTCTATATTTCCATTTATTGTAAGTATTTTCACTTTTTTACATTTTTTTGTCTTTTTCATTCATTTTTATGTTCATTTTGCCCATATACTATATTCTTCAGCAATTATAGTTTATTAACCTATTAAGCCCCAAACCCAGACATCCAATATTTCAAATATAATTTCCACCAAACCCCAATTCACCCAAAAAGGTGCCACCTCCACTGAAGTGACACCTTCTAACTATAAATTCTTAATAATTGTATCGTATGCTTCCAGAGTAACTGTTTCAACACCGTACTCCGTCTTAACAGATGTGGTCTGTGTTTCTCCTGAATTATTAATAATAATTAATGTCTTGCTCTCAGGATAATATGCACACTCCATATTCGCATTGTCTGTTAAATAATAACCGTCTGTTGCTTCCTTACCCGCTGTAAGAATCAAATTCAACAGCATTCGGGTATTCTCATTATTCACCTCGAAGGTAGATAAATAAATTCCCTGTCCCTTACCAAAGCTGTTTACTGTCATTAACGGATTATTATCCTTAGCTGCCAGTACTGTTGCCTTTCCATCAGTTAAGTGGCACTTCACTCTCTCAGGTACATAAGAACCCTCTACCATAACCTTCGCAGCAGCTTCATCATCTACATCAAAGCTCCACTGTCCGTGACAAACTCTGTCAACGATATCCTTATCTACACCAAGCACATGCGCCATTCTAAAGTAGCTGTCATAGCCTGTAACTGCGGATGGTTCATCTACACCAATAAATGCGCCACCTTCGTATACCCACTTTGTCAGTGCCTCTACGACTGCCTCGTCCTTCCATGCGTCACCACCGCTCCAAGCACTGCCTGCAGCACCGGCATTAATCACTACATCAACATCCTTTAAAGCACCCTTCTTTACATCCTCGAAGTTAATGTACTTAACTTCAATTGGAAGTCCACTCAGTGCTTCATTGATATGAATCAAATCATGCATAAAGGTCTCATGGAAATGACCTGACAATGTCCATGAACGGAGGCTTCCCCAATAATGAAGCACAGCCACTCTTGTCTTGCAATGATATGGCTTTCCGGCGCCATGAAGCTCCTTTAATGTTCTGAATTCATCTGAAATCTTTGCAATATAATCTACGAAATCCGGGAAATCCTCTACTAAATGTAAATATCCGCCAAGGCCAATTCTATCAATCGGTGTACGAAGTAATGCACGTCTTACACTGTTCCAATACTTCTTTGCATCTAATGTAGGATTACCTCCCTCCATGAAGGTTGGTGCTCCACCAAGTCCTACAGGGAAAAGATACGGATGCAATCTAAGCTCATGGGTTCCAACCTCGACACCTGAGCAAAGTCTAACCTCATAACCTGAGAATACACACTTAATCAAACCATCAAAGCCAAACTCCTTGAACTCTTCCTTATATGGCTCAATACCTACCCAGCTGTCATCATAGAACACATACGCCTTCTTACCATAATTATGTACAATATCAATTAATTCCTTACCAAAATCAACTACAAAGCGGTTAATGAAGTTCATCCAGTCTGTCTTCTTCTGATTACCCGGCATATGAGTTACATGAAGCTTACCTTGATTAACAAAATCCTCTGCTGTCAAACGATATCCATACTTGTCAGCAAAATCATTTAACATCTTAGGGCTCACAGTAAAGTCATAAGATGCCCAGTCCGAATATAGATGTCTGTTCTTCTCGCTGCTACCCCAAATCCATACAAAGTTATAGAACATGGATGTAAAACGAACAACAGTTGTTGTCGGATGTGTTTCACACCAATTCGTCATCCAATTCTTCAAATACTCCTGTGTCTCAGGATATACCGGGTCAATCTGCATCAAATGCTCTTTATCCCAGTTATTTGTAGTATGGTTATACATGGAAATCTCTTCCCAAATACGATAAGCCAAAAAGCTTACAGTATAAGTATGCCAAGGCGCAATTCCCTTAACCACTACCTCCTGCTTTGTCTCATCATAAGACCACTTATCTCTTGCAACCTCTGTATCTGTAGTTCTGTCATATACCTGCCAGTATACAAGAGCATCTGCACTGCTGTTCACTGCAAACTGCTCCGCAAAGAAATCCTCCATAACAGGAATCACAATTGTATCTTTATCAGCTACTCTTGGCGAAGTCATAAGGAAAGACTGCTGTAGCTTATCAAGATTCTTCTTTGCCCACTCATTATGGTCTCTGATAATACAAATCGTAGAATAAATACCATATCCTGCATTTGTAATTTCATCTGACAGTACTGTTCCATCACTGTCTCGAATGACATCTGCGCCCCACTTCTCTGCAAGCTCTAATGTCAACTTTTCATATCCTGCCTCACCCGGCAGTGTAAAACTACCTTTACTCATTTCCTTTTATCGCCTTTCTTACTACTTTAAATCTTTAGCTCCCTGCAAATCTCGGCAGCTCGTTCTCTTGTTACCCATGCCTTCAAATCATCATCCGCATGTATTACACCAAGCTTATATGCTGCTCTGACATACGGCATACAATACACCGTACTCATTTCATCCAATTCACAGGCTGTTTCCTCAGGAAGATTTTTTCTGCTTCTGTACCCACTCATAATAAATACCAGAAACTCCTCCAAGGTCACCTTCTTATCCGGTTCAAACCGGTTATTATGTATCATTTGTGGCAAAATAATTCCATTCTGATATGCACACTCTACTGTACCGGCATACCACTCATGTCCCACAATATCGTCATAAGTATCATTAAAAACATTCGTCGGGAAAAATCTTGCCGACTTAATTACCATATCTAACGCATCTACTCTTACAAGAGGTTCTGTCGGTCTTTCCAAGTCCGCAAATAAAGTCATATCTCCATTAGGATTCGGAACATTTCTATATGCCTCGGGCACCTCTGGTAAATCCAAATCATCATTCGGAATCCATGCATCCTCTCGAAGCTCAATACAACGTATCAATCTTGTATAACTCTCCATACCGGAACGTTGTGCCATATTCTTTAACGCTTCTACGATAAAACCTGCCATCATATAAGCACCGTAATCATTAGAATGCGTAAAATCCTTCGGGAAGAAATAAGGCTTCGAAGCCTCAAGCCCCTTCTCTAATACAAAGCCCTTGCTCATTCCATGAAGATCTACAACCGGTACCTTATACTTCTTGCCAATCTCAAGACACACATCTGCATACTCCTCTAGCAGATCATTATATGTACCATCGTTTGCCTTCCATGAATTTCTTGCCAAAGGTGTGATAATAATCGGATGTACACCTCTTGCACGAGCCTCTTCAATATACTCAATAATGCCCTCCTGATATCCGCCTCTTGCCTTAAGATGCATCAGCTTTTGGTCATTATGTGCAAACTGAATCATGAGATAATCGCCCGGCTTAATATTAGCCTGAATAATCGCATAATGCCCCTCTGAGCGGAAGGACTCTACCGTAAGTCCTGAATGCGCATGGTTCGACACCGCAATCCCCTTCGGCAAATACGCCGAAATCATCTGCCCCCAGCCTGCATAACTGGTTCCGGGAGCATACGGATACTCAGCAGACTGGTCCGTTACCGTAGAATCACCTGCAATATAAAGCGTCGGACAATTCACTTGCTTAATCCTCAGCTCCTGCAAACGAACCTCATCTCCCAAAAGAGCAATATCCACACAGCGTCTCTCCCAAAGACAGGTTTTTCCACGAGGAATAATATCACATACATTCAACACAAATGTACACTCAATCTCCCTTTCTATCTCAAGATTATCCTTATATACAAGTCTTCTTGGACCAGCAAATACAATAACCTCTCCTTTGGCATAAAGCTTTAGACTCACCTCGTAATTACCAAGTCGATTCACATCTGCCTTAAACACAAGCGGAACTCTACGTCCCTTCTTCGCAGCTATTCTGTCTATAATTGCAGCAGAATCTACAAAATACCCCTTATTATCCTTACTGATTGCCGTCACAGTCTCATCACAATACCAATAAGGTACGTCAAAGCCTGCATTCAACTCCGGCATCTGTAACCATTCATTCTTACGACGATTCTCCTCTACGACAAATCCATAACCTGTTTTCGTATCATATAGCTTGCCACCAGCAACCTCTATCGCTCGACTATCTGTATTCACTTTTCCATCTGTTTGAAATACAAATGTCTTTGAAAACATTTTATAATGCACCATCTTTCTCGATATTATTCGCTACAAGTAACTGTCCAAAGAATGCAAGGGCAAGACCTTGTCCCCAGCCCTGAATCCAATCTCTGGAAATATTTCTATAGCCATCCTTATCGTTCATAACTGCTGTACCACCTGAAACGTTTAAAACACGACCGTCTTCACTTACGTTTGCAAGTAATCCTTTAATTGACTTATTAATATATTTAGAATGAAGAGGATTACCTCTTGTAACCATCGCTGCTGCAATACCTGCTGATGCAGAAATCTCTTCATAAGACTCCTCATCATCCAGAATAGTTCTCCATAATCCATCTTCTGTCTGTACCAGCTTCAATGCCGCTAACTGTTCGTTTAATGAACCTGCCACATCCATATACTTAGGATAGAGATAGCACTTTGGTAAAATGCCTCCTACCTGTGACATGGTAAATGCAGCCCATGCATTTGCACGACCCCAGTAGAAGCCTGACATATGATCTCCTGCAATATTGTCATATCCATGATAATAGAAGCCTGTATTCGAATCCTGCAAGTATTTAATATGCCAGTAGTACTGATTCAAAGCATCCTCTATCAAATCCTCATCCTCTAACTCTACACCTACTCTTAATAAGAAGAAAGCTGCCATAAATAAAGTATCTGCCCAACACTGCTCAGGAAAATCATTATTTGCAGATACTGTATGCTGTAATACACTATCTCCAAATCTAAGAGCATCCTTTCTGATATAAGAAATCTTACTCATAACGATATCCCAATATCTCTGTTCGCCTGTTGCCTTATATAAGGTAATCAGACAATGTCCCATTGCGCAGGCATTTACTGTCCATACACTAGGAAGTCCCAGTTCGATTAACTCATCTACTCTATCCTTTAAAAGCTTTAAATACTCTTCATTACCAGTCTTCTCATATGCGTCTGCAATACCATAATACGCAACTCCACATGGCCAATCCCATGTCAAATCCATCTTCATTGTTCTCTTGACAATTTTGTCAATTACTGCCTCAATTTCCTTCTGGTCAAAATCAAGCTTTAACATAACTGTTCCTCCTCATATTTCCTTAAAGCCATTTGAATTGTTCAAAGCACCTGTTGTGTATACTTTAAGCAATCATAACATATCACATTTTATCGTGCTTATATCATCTTTTGCACGAAATGTATTTATTTTATCACGAAATGCATATTTATACTTACTGCCTTCTCATACTTTCCTAAAACCTTTTGTTAAAAGCTCTTAGGAAAATATGCTAATGCCTTTTAAATATAGCCCCCCAGCCTATGCCGGGGGGCCGTATTCATAATTACTTATTCTTTTTAAAATTGATTAGTTGAAGTATCCGTTCTCGTAAGCTGCCTTCTTCTCATCAATGATTGCCTGGTAACCAGCATCAAGATACTGCTGCTTAGCTTCCTCGTAGTTCTTCTCGAAGTCTGCCTCTGAACCCATTACAATCTTATCTCTAAGAGTTGCATATGTTGTCCATAATGTCTCCTTGTACTCATCAGAAGCTGCAATACTTACAGTAAACATACAGTCAGGAGAAGCTAAACCTGCATCGTAGCAAGCTAACTGTCCTTCGTAGTTTGCCTTAATATCAGCAAAGAACTGATCTGAATCCGGGTAACCTGTAGGTGTAATAGCCTGAATATCCTTGTCAACATCGCCAAGTGATCTTGTAGCTACAACAAGACACCACATATCAACGTTGTTGTTATGGCTCTGCTGCTCAGCAAGACCTGACTGGTCTGCAACAGATACAGGGTTTCCATTCTCATCATAGTTGAAGTTGATTCCTTCGAATCCCCACTGTAATGTGAAGAGAACATCTTCCTGGCTCATCCACTCAAGATACATAGCAAATGCCTTCATCTCATCCTCTGTTGCCTGGCTAGAGAAACCAATGAACTCACCAAAGATACCATTTGGACGGAATGCATTGCAAGTTCCATCAGAGTATGTCTCAGGTCCCTTGTTAACGATAATTCCTAACTTTCCATCAGGATTTGTCTCATAGAACTGATTCAATACGTCAACATTGTTTGTAGCGTAGCAAGAATATGTGAAGCACTTACCGCTTACGAAATCACTGATTGCGAAATCAGCTGTTCTTGTATTATACTCGTCATCTGTATAACCTAAGTTATAAAGCTTGTTGTTCCACTGTAAAAGCTTCTTCTGAGCCTCTGTTGGAAGAGCCGGGATAGAGTAATCACCTGTTGTTGCCCATGTAATCTCATCCTGTGGATATGTTCTGTATGCGTAGTTCTGGTCTACACCATTACCCTCAACCTTTGTTCCACCAAGAACATGGTCGCCGCAAAGACCAAGCTCTGTAATCTTTGCATACATTTCAAGTAAGTCTGCCGGGTCTGAAGGATACTCTGTATAACCTGCAGCCTCCATCCAATCCTTACGATAGAATGTTACGAACTGGTAGTTTGTCTTACCATATGGTCTTGTACCGATTAAAAGAACGTTCTCGCCGTTAATCTCTGTATACTGATCAAGAGTTTCAGCTTCCATGTTTGCCCAGTATGTAGGAGCAATCTGCTTGAACCAGTCAATATCATATGTCTGGAAGTAACCTTCATTCTGATACATAGTTACATCAGGATAGTCGTACTCGAAGCAACATACAGGAAGCTCACCTGATGCAGCTAAAAGTGCATAAGTTTCATTCTCCTGTCCACGAGCAAATGGAACATACTCTACATCGATGTTGTACTTATCACCGAACTCCTTCTGTACCCACTCTGTCCAATAGTTGTTTGCAGCATCCGGAGCACCGTTTGGTGTAGCTCTCTGATAAACAGGAATTCTTAATTTAACCTGCTCATCGAATGCTGTAAATCCTTCGATACCTGCAACTGCTGGAGCATCTGCCTTTGTATCTGTTGACGCATCTGCCTTGCTGTCTGTTGAAGGTGTATCTGCCTTCTGTGCAGTATCTTCCTTCTTTGTCTCTGTCTTTGCGCTGTCTGATGACGCATCATCTGCACCGCCACAAGCTGTTAATGACCCCATTGCCATAGCACCTACAAGTGATACAGCAAGAAGTTTCTGAAGAGTATTCTTCTTCATAATGAAATCCTCCTTTTCGTGTAAAAACTTTAATATAATATTTTTTAAAGTTCTGATTTATGTATAACCCCTCTAGGTTAATACCACATTAATAGTTAGCCCTTTACTGCACCTACCATTGCACCCTTTACAAAATACTTCTGAACGAAAGGATAAATAATAACAATCGGTATTGTAACAAACATGATACATGCAGCCTGAAGTACCTCAGGTGTTGTTGTATTGGAAGCACCACCAACATCTCCTAAAGATGTAGCAATAGATGCTTCTGCTCCCTGTACCAACAGATAGAGCTTATACTGAATCATTCTCAATCCATCTGTTCTAATATAGTACATATTATCACTATACGCATTCCATCTACCTACTGCATAGAAGAGAGAAAGTGTTGCGATAATCGGCTTACAAAGTGGTAAAACAATCTTCCACAAAATCTGGAAATTGGTTGCGCCATCCAGGAATGCTGACTCCTCTAATGAATCCGGAATAGAACTCTGGAAATATGTCTTCATAACTAACATATTGTAAGGAGAGTAAATCAGCGGAAGGATTAATACCCACATAGTGTCTAACAAGTGTAAATCATGCATCAATAAATATGCCGGAATCATACCTGCTGAGAAATACATAGGAACCATCAATACAAAAGTAAAGAACCCTTTTCCCTTTAATCTCTTCTTAGAAAGCGGATATGCCGAACATGTACATACCACCATACCAAGAACTGTAAAAATCAATGTAACCATTACACTATATAACATGGAATGAACCATTGATTCATCTGCAAAAACCTTTGTATATGCCTCAAATGATAAATCCTTCGGCCAGAAGAATACTTCCTTCATCATAACAGCGTTATTACCGGAAATAGACTTTACAAGCACATGCCAGAAAGGCAGGACACATGTTGCACAAAGGGCAATAATCACAACAATAATCACTACATCACTTATTTGAAATCTACTTATTGCGCGGCTTCCATCGGAGCTCACTTCATCCATATTCTTTTTTGCCATCTTTACAACCTCCTATAGCAAACCATCTTCGCCAAGCATCTTAGCAATCTTATCGGATAATAATACCAGGACTACACCCACCAATGACTGGAATAAACCAACCGCAGTACCTTGTGAGAACTTACCGTTTCCAAGACCCTTCTGATAGATATATACAGCCAGCTGATACTGGAAATCTCTTACCTGTGTATTATCAAATGCCATCAATCTTTCCAAGTTAGAACCCATTACACGTCCAAGGTTCATAATCAACAGAGTAACAATTGTTCCTCTAATACCCGGAAGAGTAACGTGCCACATCTTCTGCCATCTGTTAGCGCCATCGATGATAGCTGCCTCATACAACTCACCATTAATACTTGTAATTGCCGCAAGATAGAGAATCGTTCCCCATCCCATATTCTGCCATACGCCGATTAGTAAATATGTAACAGCCCAATGATACTTCTCAGTCAGGAACGGAACACCTTCTGATATCAATCCCCAATCCATCATGATTACATTAATCAAACCTGATGAAGGACGGAACATTGTATATGCTACAGAACCAATGATTGCCCACGAAAGGAAATGTGGTAAATAAAGAATGGTCTGTGTAACCTTCTTAAACTTTAAGAACTTCAATTCGTTCAACATAAGTGCCAAAATAATCGGCATCGGGAATCCAACTAATAAATCCAAGAGATTGAATACAATCGAATTCTTCAAAGCTCTAATAAAATCTGCATCCTTAAATATTTTAATAAAAGTCTCCATGCCGACCCATTTACTACCGTCATACCCCTTTGCCGGCTTATAATCCATGAACGCCATTCTCAGTCCCGGATATGCTGCATAGTTAAACAGAACCACCATAATGACCGGAAGTAACAACATAAGATACAACTGCCAATCTCTCTTTAATGCATTCTTCCAGCTTACTGTTGTGACCATCTCTTTGCCACGTTTCTTTACCTTACTCATAATTTGTGAAACCTCCCAACCAAAACCCTATATCGTTATTTTGTATAGTTTACTGGCTTTTATGAGTCTATTATTATACATTTTTTTGTCTTTTTCTCTCCAGACTTCAAAAAATACTATGC
>JAZNMO010000188.1:0-45624 GCA_045579665.1 Lachnospiraceae bacterium | reverse complement strand
CTTAGCTCTTCTAACTTTACCCTTTCTAACTACCTCTACCTTCTCTACGTTAGGTGAGTGCATTGGCCATGTCTTCTCTACGCCAACACCGTTAGAAAGCTTTCTAACTGTGAAAGTTTCTCTGTTGCTTCCACCCTGGATCTTTAATACAGTACCCTCGAATACCTGAATTCTCTCGCGGTTACCTTCCTTAATCTTACCGTAAACCTTTACAGTATCTCCAACGTTGAATGCATCAACTGTCTCTTTTAACTGAGCCTGCTCAATTTCTCTAATAATTTCGTTCATGTTTGCCTCCTTAATTCACTCGACGTTCTTAATACACTTAGTACCAGAGGACCATCTCTTTTATTCGCAACATTAATAATTTACCATAGTTTGTCAGAGAATGCAATCATTTTTTCAGAAATGAAACATGCTCAAAGGTAATGTTCTTTAGACAAGAATCAGCATAGCTGATTCTTGCTGAGTGTTGCCGCTGGGCAACACTCTTTTATCTGGATTCACAGCTTTTTATGTGAGTTCCTAATTCCAGACATTCAAAGAGTAATGGTGAAACCAAACATACCAGAATCGGATACACAATGTTTATCCAGCTCCACTCTTCACGTACAAAAAAAGTCATCGCATTCTGAACCAGCAAAGCTATTGTACACAATTTTAAAGATAACCGCAATACATATTCCATCTTCACGCAAACCCACACTTTCCTGTCAATCGGTAAATACATCAGTTTCTTATATATATGTGCTGTCGCTCCAATATTATCATCACTTATCATGATAGATGCCTTGTATCCAAAAGATGTCGGCCAAGTTCCAACAAACATCACAAAGGCCAAAACAATAGGGTTCTCTGCAATCCATGACTGGTAGGGAATCATCATAATAATTATGACAATAATCCCAAATAACCATTTCAAAAAATCCGGATACATCGCAGTATAGGTTACCAACTCCTTATCAAACGCATATAGCTTCTCTCTTTGCATATTAATATGTAATGCCTTCTCTTCATCAAAAATTTTGCAAATCAGCTTTGTCATCCTATCCTTAACCATACACTTCACCTTCCTAGACCTCCGGGAAATTCTCGTAGAACTCTACCATTCTGCCATTTTCCATCACACCAATATAATCCATCTTCTTATCTAACTCTTCCTCGATATGCGTTACCATCAGCACAGATACCTCATCGTCCAGCACCTCATGCATCAAACGGAAGAAATCAATACGAAATACCGGGTCCATACCTGCCGTTACTTCATCTAACAGATACAGTACCGGCTTATGCGCCATAGCAAATGCCAGCTGAAAGCGCATTCTCTCACCTCTGGACATATTACGTAAGGTCTTAGAAGGTGCAAGCTCCATCTTCTGTAATGCCTGATAGAAAATCTTCATATCAAAATTCTCATACAGACTTCCCAAAAGCTCTGCATTCTGTTTCGCTGTTCTTGCTTCCAAAAAGCTGTTATCCTCTGATACCCATGCAATCTTCTCTCTTAACCTTGTGTGATTGGTATGAATCTCCTCACCATTTATCAAAATCTCGCCTTCATACTGCTTATTCGGGTTCATAATATAGTCCACAAGAGTTGTTTTACCTGCACCATTGACACCGGAAACTCCCATCATAAATCCCTTAGGAAGTGCAAAGTTCACATCCTCCAGCACAAATTTTTTCTTTCCAAATTTCTTCTGCCTACCACTTACATGACGAAACTCCAATAACGGAACCTCGTTATAATCCAAACTCTCCATCTTTTGCCTAACCTTTCCTGTGTTCTCTCATAACGCCACAGTTTAATATAATGTCTCAATCATTTCACAGACCTCTTCTTTACTAAGTCCTGCCTGCTTTGCTTCTTCAATTACCTCGCTTAAATGCTTTTCCAACACCATAAGCTGCTTCTCCATTAAATAATCCGTATTGTATTCACATACATAGAAGCCCTTATTACTAACCGAGCGAATCAATCCTTCCTTTTCTAACTCCTCATAGGCACGCTTTGTAGTAATTACACTGACGCCAAGCTCGCCTGCAAGCCCTCTTATCGACGGCAATGCCTCTCCCGCTGTCAGCTTTCCTGTCACAATCGCATTCTTTAACTGATTCACAATCTGCTCATAGATTGCAAGCGTCCCCTGAGGCTGTATTACTATATTCATCATGTTGTCTTAACCCCTTTCTCATCCTGCATCACATATGCATTTTCATAATCAACGATAAAATCGAAAATTTTCTGCTTATAAGGCAACAGCTTTCTAAGATTCAGCAGCTGAATCACCAAAAGCACTCCCCAGGTAATCATCATTCCTTTCATCATACTGTCTGTCTCTGATGCGTAATAATATAGTAAAATGATTTCTCCAAACAAGCCAAGCAACCATTGCCAAATATAAATGCTCACTTTTTGCATCTCTTTTATCTTTATTTCAGACATAATACCTGTATACATCACACCCGTAGACAACAGCAAATTCTGAAGCAGAATCAGCAGTCCGAACAGTATTGACTCAGGTTGAAAAATTGCTCTGATTCCCACCACTGCTATCATCAGCAGATTTGGTAGCCAAAATCTAATATCCCATACCTTCTGTAAATAGCACCGTCTGTCCTCTTCTGACATCGGCCCCATAAACATAAGCTTAGGAAGCCTGATTCCGCTATACTGCATCGTCCATGCAGTAACTATCATCGGAATCGTACTTATTAAATAAACGCAGTACTCTATTCCCTTCAAATCCATAAATATTGATGGATAGGAAAATACAATATATAAATATATCAAAGAACCGGAAACCAAAGTCCATCCCTTCTTTTTTATTTTACTCCAGCCAAACTCTCTAAAATAGCTCATCCATGCCAATTTATTGATATCTACCATACTGACTTAACCTCTTTCTTCTCCTCTTCCACATACCATCTTTCATAGCTTGCCAGATTGTCAAAATACTGATTCTTATGGGAATACATCTTATAGAGGCAGAATAACTGAACTGCTACACTAACTCCAAACATAATCCATGTTGCACTGTCTATATTTTCATTCGAAGACGCTCCTCCTAAGATAAAGAACTCTCCTAAAAGCCCTATCACCATCGTAAGGATTGCCCATAACAGATTACCTTCTGTCTGTAATTCCTTAACATATTTCGTTTTCTCTACCTTATAGAAAAGTGACATTCCCATAGTAGAAAGAATATTTTGAAGCAACAACATGCTTCCCCAGGCTATACTTGTTTTCCCTAAACTAAGCATAACTATAATCACAACCCCCATAATCAGATTAGGAATCAGAAGTTTTAATCTCAACAGCTTCTCCATATACTCTCTTCGCTCCACCTGTGTCAGAGGAGTCAGATACATCTGCTTTGGAAGCTCTAATTCTACACAGATGGAAGAAAACAACGCAAATATCAAAGGAAAAACCAAAATATAATAACACCATCTTGATTCGCCTTCCAAATCCAATATATTAAGAGGCCAAATCGTAACCATCTGCGTCATGACTACAATGAATGCCGAAAATTCGCCCATCCTTTTCAACGCAGTCTTCCACTTCAAGGCTTTCCAATAATCCTGCCACACTAATCTATTCATACCAGTTATATATGTCAAATCCTTCATATTTGTCATTTTTCTTTTCCTCTTCCTGCTTTTGATAAAGTCCCATTGCCTCTATCTCTTCTCTCGTTGCCTTTTCCCATGTTCTTTCATAATCTACCATCGTGTCAAAATATTGGTTCTTGTGAGAATATCGCCTGCACAAGAAGAAGATCTGTACAAGTAAGACTATTCCAAATAATATCCATCCATCTCTGTGCGCTATCACATTTTCAAAAAAAAGAGTTAGCAAAGCTGATTCCAACGTCATTCCCCAAAACACACCACTAAAAAAACTTTTACCACCTTTTTCAAAAACCGTCCAAGTTTTATTAGGCAATTTCTTTTTATAATAAAATGATACATTCATTGTAGTCACAACATTTTGTATAATTAGCATGGTTCCTATAGACCAATGTCCTAATCTAACTAATACCATTCCTCCTATCACCAGTAACAAAACAACATTCGGAAAGATAATCTTGATGCGTAGCAGTTTCTCCATATACTCCCTGCGTTCCTCTCCCGTAAGTGGCACTAGATACATTTGCTTAGGAAGCTGCAATTCTACACTCAATGCAGAAAGAATGGTAAAGAAAATTATTACCATACCAAATATATTTAAAAACGAATCCATGGTTGTCACCACAAAAAACCATACAACCCAACCAATATCAGGCACTTCCTTTGTCATTTTCCATACTCTCTTCCACCTAAATGACTTCCAATAATACTGCCGCACCAACTTATTCATACTCGTCATACTTCTTATCCTTCCTAATAACTTCCCACATCATAAACAGCTTCATAATTTGCCATATTCAAAATCATTCTTTTCTTATAAGTCATAAGCTTAATCAATAACGGAAGCTCTAATAACAATATCGCACCAAGAAATGTTCCTAACCAGGCTATACCAATTGTTCCATCCTCTACCACGACTACTATTGCAAATATTTGTACCAGCATCGATACTATCGTACCAAGCAACGCATATACCGAAAACACTTTCCCCAAATTACTCTCTAGCTGTTTCGAATCTCTATTTCTGTAAAAGATAGCCCCTTCTGACATCATCATAAAATGAAACATAAGAAACAACATCGACAAAACATCTATCCCACACAGCAGTCCAATTATAGTCCACGCTAGATTGAAAATATTGGGCACTAATATCGCAAGCTTCCATTTCTTTTCAACAAATTCTCTGCGTTCATCTGTTGTCATAGGTGACATATACAATACCTTCGGGAGCGTCATAGCAGTCAAAGCCAACGTCCAAAACAAAAATAATGTTGGTAACGCACATGCGATACATTTCACAAGAATCATAAGCATCATATTTTTTTCCAATCCATCTTTCAGAAAATATGACGGTACCCATACCAAAGAAACTCCTATCATCGACCAAAATCCATTTTTGTTGTTACGAATATATGCCTTGATATTATTCCATGCCAATCCTTTCCAATAGTCTCGCCATACTAGCTTATTCATATCCGACACACTTCTCACCCTTTCTATTATCTGCCCACATCGTGTACTGATTCAAAATTCAACATATTTGCAATCAGCTTCTTTTTGTAAGTCATAAGTTTATACAATAGAGGAAGCTCTATGAGTACCATTACACCTATCAATATAGCAAGCCATGTAATACTAAGCATTCCATAATCTACAACTGTCATTGTCGCCCATACATGAACAATAATACTAATCATCACAAAGAATATTCCATATACTCCATACGCTTTATCTTGAGGCTTTTCCCACTGACCTGCATTCTTACTCCTATAAAACATGAGTCCTTCCGAAAGCAGTATTAAATGTACAATAAAGAAAATAACAGTTCCTACATCTATTCCAACAAACAAACCTACTGTCATCCAAATTACATTTAACAGATTCGGAACCAATACTGCCAGTCTCCATTTCTTTTTCACAAATTCTCTACGCTCATCCTCAGTCATAGGAGACATATATAACACCTTCGGAAGCATAAGCGAAGTAAGCGGCATTGCAATACATGTGAACACAAGCGGCAATATTACACTCCATGCCTTCAGCATATTGTGCACAAGTTCTTCACGTCCCGCTGCATTCTCACTAATATAATCAGGAATTGTAACCAGACACATGATGGCACACAAAAGCAAAGCTTCTATTCTCCTTCAAATATGCCTTGATATTACTCCACGCAAATCCCTTCCAATATTCACGCCATACCAGCTTATTCATACTCTTCTCCTATCCTTTATCTCTCTTACTCTTACTTTTTCTTTCTCTTTGTCTGATAATACATAAACTCTTCTATCGTTGGTGTTGTCACCGTCAATGCCGGTTCATAATGCCTGTAACCATGATGCCTTACCAATGCTCTCGTAGAAAGCTCTCTCTGCTCCATGTAGATGACATCATCTGTAAGAAGCTTAATCTTATATGCCTCACCTGTTACCATGCGATAACTCTGACGGAAAGTCTCAATATCAGTTGCTACCAATGCCTTGCCATCTTCAAGGTATAACAGGTAATCTGCTACCTTATCCAAATCATCTGTCAAATGCGTTGCCAGAATAACGCTTCTTGTCCCATCTGCAATAAACTCCTTAATGACCTCGAAGAACTCCTTACGAAAGCTCGGGTCAAAGTTCGCTGTCGGCTCATCTAAGATAAGAAGTCTTGGCTGATGTGATAGCGCAAACGCAAAGGAAAACTTCAACTTCTCGCCCTTGGATAATGCCTTATATTTCTTCTTTGCATCCAGCTTGAATCTTTCTATGAACTGAAGTAAAATCGCTTCTTCATAATTCTTGTAGTACTTACCATAGAAATTACCATTCTCTATCAGGCTAAACTCTCCTTCAAACAATTCATCTACCAGAACCGCTCCCAAAAGCTCCTTTATCTCTCTCTCGTTCTCTTGATAATTCATCCCGGCAACTCTTACCTCTCCCACTTGAGGCTTATACAATCCCAGAATAATATTCAAAAGCGATGTCTTACCGGCACCATTTGGACCAACGAGCCCCATCACAAACCCTGCCGGAAGCCCAAAGGAAATCTTCTCTAAATCAAAAATGCCTATTCTCTTACTTACGTTCTCTAATTCTAAAATCATACTGCCAACCTCTTTTCATCCTCACTAACCACTAGCGATCATACTCATTTACTTTTTCAAATACTTTTTCTTACTGTCATAAAAGCCTATTAGCATTATCATACCACCCAACACTATAAGCAAACTACCAATGATGCCCTCTCCGGTTATTACTCTTACTATCAAATCCAACAAAGCCGAAACAATTACTATTCCTGATGCAATAAATCCCATCTTATATGCAAAACAATCCCTCTCTGCTCCATTCTTTACTTCATTATTTTTACTCATTTTTATTTTCTCTCCTTCTTTAACTTAATCTTATCTTTTTCGGTTCATCAGCCTTTAGTTCGATATGTCCACACACAGGACACACATAACAAAGAACTCCGCATATTTTCTCTGTCTCAAACATTCCTTTTTTCTTATTCTTAAGATACATTCCTGTTCCATATGCATCTCCACACAGCTTTGCTGTAAACATTTCGTTCTTACATCTTAAACACTCCATCTTGTTCTCCTCTCTCCAAATCATTTATCACTCTTCTCACTATTTATTACATACATCTTTCTAATCAGATATACTGCCAGTAGCAAAACTGCTACATCTATTACAGATAACACAATTGCAATCATCTGTTCACCACACTGCCATGCATTAATTGCGGCCATTGTAATCGCACCTATCAACGATCCGAAAACAAGAAAAACTATTATCAGAAATAGAATTCTTCCCCATAACGGGATCTTTCTGGTCGTAGCTAGCTCCATTGTCCCCTAAAATACAAATTCTAATATTAGTTCTAATATAACATTCATTTTTCTCACCTCCATTTTATGTAAATTGTGCTTATTCTGTACATGTGTATATATACATATATACACTAGATACACACGCCTGTCAATACAATTTGTAAAAATTATCATATTTTTTTAAAAAAAACAAAAAGAAGCATTATCCAAAACGTAAAATCATCTCAGATAACACTTCATTTTTATACTTTATGCTGTTACTACACCGCCATTCATCTCTAATGCTTTTTCTTCCGCCACGTTCAACAGTCGCTTCTCCGCTGCTATATCACCGGTAAAAGGATAGTTCTCACAAAGCTTTTCAAACTTTGTCTTTTCCTTCTGCGCTTTCACATCATCCTTCTCAACCAATAAGTGATATGCATACATCAAGCGGCTTGTACTAATCATCGTCTTCCCTGTCTGCTTAATATATGCCTTTAATTCGTCATCATACAATGTATCAATCTCTTCCTTGCGGTTATGAAGTATCATCTCCAGAAAAAGCTTTTCTATCTTAAACTGCTGCTTTAAAATAGACATCATCTTTTTATTATCCAGACTCTTTCCTAGCAATAGATACGCTGTTTCATAATCACCACTATCCATTAAATACCCTAATCTGGCACTAAGCTTCGACATTGTTCCGGCTTTATCCATTCCTGCCAGCAATTCTTCATCTGTCATAGGTTCCCAGATATGAGGCAGCTCCTCCGCTCTCACCCCCTGCTGTTGCAATGCCGCATACTGCAAGGTATCCCAGATAGCCTTACGCTGTTCCTTATCTTTCCCAACCTGTAACAGTAACGCACCATCATTCGACTCTTTAGGAATCGTATTTACCACTACCAAATATCCTGTTATCACAGCCGAAACAATCCAGAATTTACCCCAGTAATTATCAATACCAAGCAAAACACCTACTACCATCATCGCTACAGTTGTAATTGCATTAATCAGAACACCACCCGCATAATACCGCTTATACGGAAAATCACCATCGTTATATGCAGGCGGAATCATTAAACACTGTCCGCCGGTTCCCGGAAGCGTAAACTTCTTAAACCTCATGCCGTCCTCATATTTGATAAGCACCCAATTCCCTATTCTAAAAAATCCAAACCGATAGCCGGACATAAGTCCCATCACACAATGGCCGGCCTCATGCAATATAATATCTATATAAAATACGAAAAAGAACAGCAGCATAGTTCCCATATAAGAAAGCATAAACTCGCCAATACCATCTGTCTTATCAATAAAATCAAATCCCAATGTCCAAATCGACAATACCCCTAACACAATACCTATTACAAGAGAAATGATTGCTCCTAACGTCTTCTTGAACTTTGCATTCTTTCTTTTTGATTTCTCACTCTTCATCTGCCTAACCTCCGCTGTCGCTCTCTTGTATCTATTGTCATTCTGCTGTTTCTTGTGTGCTTTTCTTCTTCCTGCGCTTCTTCTCAGGCTTTGGTGGATGTGCCTCCATATACGCCTCATACATCTCAGGACGACGCTCCCTTGTACGAAGCAAAGATTGCTCCAGACGCCACTTCTCGATATTCGCATGATGCCCACTCATAAGTACATCAGGCACTTTCTTATCATGCCACACCTCTGGTCTCGAATACTGCGGATACTCTAATAGCCCATTTGAATGAGACTCTGTCTCAGCAGAATCTCCATTATTCAGCACACCCGGTACCAATCTGGATATAGCATCTATCATAACCATAGCAGGTAATTCACCACCTGTTAGCACATAGTCACCAATTGAAATATAATCCGTAACAATCTCTTCCAGTACACGCTCATCAATTCCCTCATAATGACCGCATAGAAATATCAAATCCTCTTCCTTGGCAAGCTCAGATGCCTTCTTCTGTGTAAACACCTCACCCTGTGGCGTAACATAGATAACACGAGGCTTTGGATACATCTCTGCTCCTGACTTGCGCTCCTCAATCTGTCCCACAACAGCTTGATAGGTATCATATACCGGCTGCGCCTGCATCAGCATTCCTGCACCGCCGCCATAGGTATAATCATCCACCTTCTTATGCTTATCCAACGTATAATCTCTAATATTTATCGCATCAATAGAAATATATCCCTTCTCCTTAGCTCTTCCAATAATACTGGTATTCAAGCCATCCAGGACCATCTCCGGAAATAATGTCATAATATGAAAATGCATCGCGCAATCATACCTTTCCTCAAAACTTGTACTAATCTAACAGACCATCCAAAAGATGAACAACCATCTTTCTATCCTCTACATCTACGGATAAGATGCACTCCTTAATTGCAGGAATCAGCACCTCTCTGCCATCTGTCATCTCTATCTCATAAACATCATTGGCACCTGTTTCAATCACATTCTTCAACACACCAAGAAACTTATCATTCTCCTCATACACCTCAATATCAATCAAATCCGCAATAAAATACTCATCACGTCTTAATCTGACTGCATTTGCACGAGTTACATACAGATTCTTCTGTCTGTACTTCTCTACATCATTTATATTATCAATCCCTTTAAACTTCAGAATCACAAACTGTTTGAAAAACTTCACCGATTCTATCTCAAGGGTAATCTTTTCCTTACCTGTATCCAAAATAGTTTCTTTAAGCTTCTTAAAGCGTCTCACATCATCTGTGGTGGGGAAAACCTTAACCTCACCTTTAATACCATGTGTCTGTGTAATCACACCTACCTGTAACAAATCTTCCATGTGTTCTCCTTATTCTATGGCACTCGCCAGAGTGAAAAGAGTGTTGCCCGGCAGCAACACTCTGCAAGAATCAGCTTAGCTGATTCTTGTTTAGCTTCTGCTACTTTTCGAGCACTTTCCTATACCGTGAAAAAGGGTGTCCTAAAACTAGAACACCCCAACATTTGCTAGACGATTTCAACATCTACCTTTAAGTTTTCTTTGGATGATGCTGCCTTCACTACGGAACGAATTGCCTTAGCGATTCTTCCCTGCTTGCCGATTACCTTACCCATATCTGCTGCAGCAACGTGAAGCTCTACAGTAATATTCTTACCATTAACCTTCTCTGTTACAACAACCTCATCTGGACAGTCTACAAGCGCTTTAGCAATTACTTCTACTAATTCCTTCATACTTATACACCTCCAAGAGAGTCACCAATTAATTATTTCTCAATACCTGCTAACTTGAAAATCTTGGCAACTACATCTGTAGGCTGAGCTCCGTTAGCTAACCACTTCTTAGCTGCTTCCTCATCTACATGGAATTCACTTGGATCTGTGTTTGGGTTGTATGTTCCGATCTCATCGATACATCTTCCATCTCTTGGTGAGCGAGAATCAGCAACGATAATTCTATAGATAGGAGCTTTCTTCTGACCCATTCTTCTTAATCTGATTTTTACTGCCATTGTTCTTTACCTCTATTCTTTCTAAAATATAAATTATATGTTCAGGCTTACGCCTGTTTCTAAACGCTTATTGCGCTTAAAGCAAATTAAAATTACTAAAACGGAAACTTAAACTTTCCTCTCTTGCCAAAGCCGCCCATCATGCCCGGAAGCTGCTTCATCATCTTCTGTGACTGCTCAAACTGCTTAATAAAACGGTTCACCACAGCGATGTCAACACCTGCTCCCTTCGCAATACGGTGCTTACGGCTTGGATTCAAAAGCTTCGGGTCCTTACGCTCCGCAGGTGTCATGGAAAGCACTATCGCCTCCATACGCGCCATCTGCTTCTCATCAATCGCCCCCTCAAGGTCGCTTGCCTTAATTCCCATCCCCGGCATCATACCAAGTAAGCTTGACAAACCACCAAGCTTCTTCATCTGATTCATACTCTCTAAGTAATCCTCAAAATCGAACTTGCCCTTCTTCAAACGGGCTGCCATATCCTTTTCCTTCTGGGCATCCATCTCAAGATTCGCCTCTGCCACCTTATCAATCAAGGTAAGCACATCGCCCATACCAAGGATTCTGTTTGCCATACGGTCAGGATAGAACTGCTCGATATCTGTGAGCTTCTCTCCTGTACTTACAAATAAAATCGGCTTACCGGTTACAGCCTTAACTGATAATGCCGCACCGCCTCGGGTATCACCATCCATCTTAGAGAGGATAACACCGTCAACACCAACCTTCTCATCAAACTCCTTCGCAACATTTACTGCATCCTGACCTGTCATCGCATCGACAACAAGTAATGACTGGTGTACGTCAACATTGCTCTTGATTTCAATCAACTCTGCCATCATATCTTCATCAATATGAAGACGTCCGGCTGTATCTATGATAACAACATTATTGTTATTCTTGGAAGCATGCTCCAATCCCGCCTTCACAATATCTACAGGCTTATGATTGGTACCCATTGAGAAGAAATCAACCTGCTGCTTCTCGGCATTTACCGATAACTGCTCGATCGCTGCCGGTCTGTAAATATCACAGGCTACCAGCAAAGGCTTCTTACCCTTCAACTTCAACTTACCTGCAATCTTCGCTGCCGCAGTTGTCTTACCTGCACCCTGAAGACCACACATCATAATAACTGTTGTGGACTTACCCGGCTGCATCTGCAACTCTGTTGTCTCAGAGCCCATCAGCGCTACCATCTCTTCATTAACAATCTTAATTACCATCTGTCCCGGATTAAGACCGTTCATGACATCAGCGCCTACTGCTCTCTCCTCTACTGCCTTTACAAACTGCTTTACTACCTTGAAATTAACATCCGCTTCAAGCAAAGCCATCTTAACTTCCTTCAAGGCCGCCTTAACATCCGCCTCTGTCAGAAGTCCCTTGCTTCTCAAATTCTTGAAAACATTTTGCAGTTTATCTGTTAAGCTTTCAAATGCCATTCCCTAGAGCTCCTCTATAATCTCGTTGGACAACCTTCTAATACTCTCGTCGTCCGTTAATCGGTTAATCTCATATATCTTACTCTTAATCTTGTCAAACTTATCAACCAGATGAAGAGTGTTCTCATATTCTAACAAAAGCTTGTCGCATCTCTTAATGATATCGTGTACGCCCTGTCTGCTGATGCCCTGTTCTCCGGCAATCTCGCTCAAGGACAAATCATTAAATATCGCATCCTCATAAATCTTCTTCTGATGCTCTGTCAGCAGCTCGCCGTAAAAGTCATATAATAAACCTTTAAACTCTCGTGTCTCCAGTGATGCACCATCACCTGCAATCCCCTCTGCCTTCATAGCTCTCCTCTTCATGCGATATACTCTTTACAACCTTCGCCTATAGTAGAATACTATAAATAAAATAAGGTGTCAAGTGTTTTTTCTTGACACTCTGTCATGACACCTTAAAATATTTGTTTACACCTTCTTCTTCCGAATATCCTTATACCCTTCGCCAAATATCTCACTTGCTGACGATACAATCATAAAGCATCTCGGGTCCTCTTCCTTGACGATTTCCTCAAGACGCGGTGCCATCTGCTTACGCACAACTACCATGACTACCTCTCTAGGGTCGCCTGTATAAGCACCTCTAGCTTGAATCAGAGTTGCAGAGATATCTAACTCCACTAAAATACGCTGCTTAATCTGCTCTGTATTATCGCTAATAATATAAACCACCTTAGCTTCATCCGGTCCATAGAGAACATAGTCCATCACTACCATATCAATTACCACTGCTACACCTGCATAGAAGGCAACTGTCATATCCCTAAATAGAAGCCATGATGCCAGCACTACTAACAGGTCAAGAAACAGGAATATTTCACCCGTCTTCATATGCTTCCATTTCAACTGCAACACCTTGACAATAATATCCGTACCACCTGTCGTTGCTCCTGCCTTAAAGATTACCGCAAGAGAAACCGCAAGCAAAATGCCTCCCAGAACAGATGCAATCAACAGGTCATCTGTTACAGCTCCAAATGGCGCAAGAAAATCAATAAATACCGCCGATATCAATAATGTATACATAGTAGAAAATATAAATTTAAATCCAAACTTCCAAAGCCCCAACAAAATAATCGGAACATTCAAAATCAAGCTCAATGTACCAACAGGAACCGGAATTAATCTGTTAATTAAAATAGAAACGCCGGTGATTCCACCCGGCGCTATATTATTCGGGTCAAGGAAAAGGCTGATAGCTACTGCATAAATAAATGCTGCAATAGTCATCATTCCATATTTCCCCGCCCTCTTTATGATTTTTTTATTCGTAAGATTACGCATATCACACCTCACAAAACCGCCCTTCGGCTCATCATAGTTAATATATCACATATTCGTGACTGTTTTTCACTAAATATTGGTTCTCACTTGTCTAGGCTGATATCCGCTCTTTTCAAGAGCGTCAATAATCTGATTCTTATGTTCTGTACCAAAGGTCTCAAGCGTAATACGGAGCTCTACAGCTGCATTTCTATTGATAGATACAAACTGGTTGTGCTCAAGCTTGATTACATTGCCACTCTGCTGTGCAATCACCTCAGATACCTTGGTTAACTCACCCGGCTTATCCGGAAGCAATACTGATACCGTAAAGATTCTGTCTCTAAAGATAAGTCCCTGCTGTACCACAGACGACATAGTAATAATATCCATATTACCGCCACTTAAAATAGAAACAATCTTCTTATCCTTTACATCAAGCTGGCGAAGCGCAGCTACCGTAAGAAGTCCCGAGTTCTCTACTACCATCTTATGATTCTCTACAATATCAAGGAACGAAACTACAAGATCCTCATCAGGAACAGTAATAATTCCATCAAGATTCTCCTTGATATATGGGAAAATATTCTTACCCGGTGTCTTAACTGCTGTACCATCTGCAATTGTATTCACGCCGGATAATGTTACCACCTCTCCAGCCTCTAAAGACTCCTGCATACAGTTAGCACCTGCTGGCTCAACACCGATTACCTTAATCTTCGGATTCAAAAGCTTTGCAAGTGTAGAAACACCTGTCGCAAGTCCGCCTCCTCCAATTGGAACAAGAATATAATCAACCAACGGAAGCTCCTTAAAGATTTCCATTGCAATCGTACCCTGACCTGTTGCAACCGCCAAATCATCAAACGGATGAACAAATGTATATCCCTTCTCCTGTGCTAACTGAAGTGCATATTCACATGCCTCATCATATACATTACCCTTTAATACAACCTCTGCGCCATAGCTCTTTGTACGATTTACCTTCATAAGAGGTGTGGTAGTTGGCATCACGATAACCGCCTTTACTCCATACTTCTTTGCTGCATACGCTACGCCCTGTGCATGGTTACCTGCTGACGCAGTAATCAATCCCTTTGCGCGCTCCTCAGGTGTCAATGTACTAATCTTATAATATGCACCTCTCAGCTTATATGCTCCGGTAAGCTGCATATTCTCCGGCTTTAAATAAACTTTATTACCTGTCTGATTACTTAAAAAATCACTATATATCAGCTTTGTCTCAGAAGTCACCTTACGTACGATTTCAGATGCTTCCTCAAATTTCTCAAGTGTTAACATATTTGAATCCATTTTATTGCTCCTTTATAGTATCTGCGATACTTATTCATTCTATACATTTATCTTTGCAAACTTTTACTGCTCACCAGTCTCAGACTCATCCTTTTTCACATCAAATAATGCATCCACGAACTCATCTGCATTGAACTTCTGTAAATCATCAATTGTTTCACCCACGCCGATATACTTCACAGGCACATTCAACTCAGACTGAATTGCTACGGCAATACCGCCCTTTGCTGTTCCATCCATCTTGGTCAAAATAATACCGGTAAGGTTCGCAACCTCGCCAAACTCCTTAGCCTGCGCCAATGCATTCTGACCTGTAGTACCATCCAGTACAATCAAATTCTCACGATGCGCATCCGGAAACTCCCTGTCAATGATTCGATTCATCTTCTTAAGCTCTTCCATCAGATTCTTCTTATTATGAAGTCTTCCTGCCGTATCACATAAGAGAACATCTACATTTCTTGCCTTAGCAGCATTTACTGCATCATAGATTACGGAAGCCGGGTCTGCGCCATCTGTTCCACCAATCATATCTACGCCTGCTCTGTGTGCCCACTCTGCCAGCTGGTCACCTGCTGCCGCACGGAAGGTATCCGCTGCCGCAATTAACACCTTCTTGCCCTGTCCTTTTAGGATACCTGCAAGCTTTCCAACAGAGGTTGTCTTACCAACACCATTCACACCAATGATAAAGACAATCGACTGCTTCTTCTCAAAATCATATGCAGTATCTTCTACCTGCATCTGCTCCTTAATACTCTGTACCAAAAGCTCCTTACACTCAGAAGGCTGCTTCAAATGTCGCTCCTTAACGGACTTCTTTAATCTATCGATAATATCAGTAGTCGCATTGATTCCAATATCTCCCATAATCAGAATCTCTTCCAATTCCTCATAGAAATCGTCATCAATCTCTGAAAATCCATGAAATACCGCGTCAATACCACTTACAATATTATCTCTTGTCTTGGTTAAGCCCTGCTTTAATCTGTCAAAAAATCCCATTCCTTCTATTATCTCCTTACCGATTAGTCATCCAAATCCGCATCAATCAGATTTACACTGACAAGGGTTGAAACACCCTTCTCCTGCATGGTGATACCATATAATCTGTCTGCCTTTTCCATTGTACCACGTCTATGTGTAATTACAATAAACTGTGTACTCTTAGTCAGCTTATGTAAGTATTTTGCAAAACGAGATACATTCTGCTCATCCAAAGCCGCCTCAATCTCATCCAAGAGACAGAACGGTGAAGGCTTAAGATTCTGAATGGCAAAAAGAAGTGCAATCGCAGTAAATGACTTCTCACCACCCGATAACTGCATCATATTCTGAAGCTTCTTTCCCGGTGGCTGTGCAATAATCCTAATACCTGCCTCTAAGATATCCTCATCCTCGATAAGTTCCAAGGTACCCTTACCGCCTCCAAACAGCTCCTTAAACACCTTATCAAACTCTCGTCTGATTTCCTCAAACTTCTCTGCAAACTGCTTACGCATCGCAGCATCCAACTCGTTAATAATACCCTCCAAGGTCTTTTCTGCCTCAATTAGGTCATCATGCTGTGTCTTCATGAAGGTATAACGCTCCATCAATACCTTATAATCCTCAATCGCATTGACATTAACATCACCAAGCTTCTTGATATCATCCTTAATCGCATGAATTTCCTTACGCATACCTGAAATATCCGTCATTTCTTCATTACGCATGGAAGCAGCCGCACTTAACGTAATCTCATACTCGCTCCACATGTAGTTAATCTGAGACTCCATGGACTCCTCTATCTTCTCACGCTGTGCATTCAAACGATAGATTTCCTTGTCTAAAGCGTTCTTTCTCTCCGAGATTTCTTCTGTTGTTTGGAAGAAAGTACGCTGTTTCAAAGAAAGCTCTTCCTTCTGCTGTTGCTTCTCTTTCAGCGCCACTTCTGCATCAGACTGTGTGGTATGAGAAGCGTCAATGGTC
This sequence comes from Lachnospiraceae bacterium, assembly GCA_045579665.1. Taxonomy (GTDB): domain Bacteria; phylum Bacillota; class Clostridia; order Lachnospirales; family Lachnospiraceae; genus COE1. The sequence continues at coordinate 28,650 of JAZNMO010000188.1, read as the reverse complement.
TTTAACATCTCTTCAATATTATGCTGTCTGGTCTGCATATCCTCCTGACATGCTTCCAAGTTCACTCTGACCTCTTCTAACTCCGCAGTATATCTTGCAAGCTCTCCCTCGATACGATCGAGATTTAACTGCTCAAACTCCTGCTTCTGCAGAATCTTCTCGTACTCAACATCCCATTCGCCAACTCTTCCTGTTTGGTCGGACTCCTCACTTCTGTAGGTCTCTAATTCCTTCTGGAACTGTATAATCTCCTGCTCTATCTGTTTCTCACTTGCCTCGGATGCAGTCAATTCTCCTGCAATACCATCCTTCTCGGCTGTAATCTCTTTTGTCTTCTGCTCAATTTCAAGCTCTTCCTGCTTTAACTCATCAAAGCCAAGCTCTGCCTCACTCTTACGCTCCTCAGCTGTGATTACATTCATTCTGGCGGTATTCTGCTTAATGAAGAGCTGCTGTAAATTCATCTTCTCCTCTTCCAGAGTCGCACGAATTTCATTTCTCTCCTTCTTGATATCCTCGATATCCTGTTGTGTCTTCGTAATATCAGCCTTATGCTGTGTAAGCTTCTCCTCTAACTCCTCAATCTCTCGTCTTCTACCTAAGAGATTAGAATTATTCTTGAACGCACCACCACTGATTGCACCACCCGGTACCAAAAGCTCACCCTCTAAGGTAACCATTCTTACACCGTAGTCATACTTCTTGGCAATCTTTACCGCATTATCTATATTGTCAATGACCGCAATACGCCCAAGCATTGCCTTGGCTACATTACGGTACTTATCATCGATTCTGACAAGAGAATCCGCAAGTCCAATCGCACCCTTTTCATTTAAAACATCAGGTGTCTTAAACTCCTGCGGATTCGTAATACTGGTCAATGGAAGGAATGTCGCACGACCAAAACGATTCTGCTTTAAGAAGCCAATCATCTTCTTTGCCGTATCCTCATCCTCAGTGACGATATTCTGAATATTACCGCCAAGTGCAGTCTCAATCGCTGTCTCGTACTCCTTATCCACCTTAATAATATCAGCAACTACACCTACAATACCCTTATTCTTATCCTTCTGCTCCATGACCTTCTGAATACTATTACCGTATCCGTCATATCGCTCTGTCAAATTTGTAATAGTATCCAGCTTGGACTTATCCTGCTGATACTTACCTTGAAGCACACGAAGCTTCTCATCCTTACTCATAATACGCTCACGACACTTAACATTGTCCTCGTCCAGCTGAGTAATATGATTATTTACCTCGATAATCTCATCATTAATCTGCTTGAACTCTTCCTGGAGCTTCTCAATCTCTGCATCACGGGCAGCCTCATCACTCTTTGCACGAAGAAGTCTTGAGTTCAACTCTGCCTTACGGATACGAAGCTGCTCCATCATGGTATCAAAGCTACTCAGCTTAGACTTAATCGCAGCTCTGTCATTTAAAGTCTGAATAATCATATTCTTGTTCTCTTCGATACGATTGTTCAACGCCTCTATCTTCTGCTGCACCTCAGTTAACGAGCCCTTCGCTTCATTACGTGCCTTTTCAAGCTCTGCCACTTTGGCATCATATGCAGACTTTGTCTTCAGAATGCCGTTCTTTTCTTCATTCTTCTCAGCAAACTGCAGATTAATAGCTTCCATACGCTCCTTGAAATGCTGTTCATTTCCTTTTGCACTCTTAATCTGCTCCTCAAGAACCTTAATCTCACCCTCGAGTTTACCGCGAAGCACACTAGTATCTGTCAAAGTCGCTCTGGCACTCTCTATCTCCTGGTCTAACTCCTCCAAGGTAGTCTGAATGCTATCATACTCACTACGAATCTTCTCGTACTGCTCCACTGTATTCTCATAATCATTGCTGGCAATACGATACTTACCCTCTACTGTGGTAAGCTGCTCGTTCATGCGCTGATTCTCCAAAAGGAACATATTCACATCGAGAGTCTTCAAATTCTCCTTCAGCCTTAAATATTCCTTCGCCTTCGCAGACTGCTTCTCCAACGGACCAACCTGCTTCTCAAGCTCACCTAAAATATCTGTAACACGCACCAGATTCTGCTTCTCATCCTCAAGCTTCTTCTGCGCCGTGTTCTTACGCTTCTTAAACTTAACAATACCTGCCGCTTCATCAAAAAGCTCACGCTTCTCCTCAGGCTTACCACTCAGAATCTTCTCAATCTGACCCTGACCGATAATCGAATAACCCTCCTTACCGATACCTGTATCGTAGAAAAGCTCATTCACATCCTTTAATCTACAGGTTGTTCCATTAATCGAATATTCACTTTCGCCGGAACGGTAAAGACGTCTTGCTACTGTTACCTCTTCATAATCTATCGCAAGCTTATGGTCTGCATTATCAAAGGTAATCGCAACATAAGCGTAGCCTAATGGCTTTCTCATTTCTGTTCCCGAGAAAATGACATCCTGCATGGACTCACCACGCAACTGCTTGATTCTCTGCTCACCAAGTACCCATCTGACCGCATCGGCTACATTACTCTTTCCCGAACCGTTTGGACCTACAATGCCTGTAATTCCCTGGTGAAATTGAAAATTTATTTTGTTAGCAAAGGACTTAAATCCCTGCACCTCAATGCTTTTTAAATACATTGTTCTCCCCCGTATTCAAGTAATCAATTATGCTTTGTTTTTCATCTGTAAAAGTGCCTGATATGCTGCCTGCTGCTCTGCTGCCTTCTTGGTTCTGCCCTCTCCCTTGCTTACCAGAACATCGTCAATATATGCCTCTACATGAAATACCTTATCATGGTCAGGTCCCGTCTCACCTGTCAACTCATAACGAAGGCTCTGTGCATTCTTCTGAATCTCCTCCTGCAGAATAGTCTTACTATCCATAAACAAAATCCTATTCTCTAAATCAGAAAGAATAAAAGTATGAATAAACTGCTTGGCAGGCTCAATACCACCATCCAGATAAATGGCACCCGTTACAGCCTCCATAGCATCAGAAGTAATAGAATCCCGCTTCCTTCCTCCTGTTGCTTCCTCTCCCTTACCAAGAAGCATATAGGAACCTAAATCTATATCCCTTGCACAATATGCTAATGACGGCTCACACACCATAGATGCTCTGAGCTTGGTTAACTGTCCTTCCGGCATATCCGGATTAGAATGGAACAAAAACTCGCTGGAAACCAACTCTAACACTGCGTCTCCCAAGAACTCCAATCGCTCATAATTCTTTAATTTGTTAATCTTCTGCTCATTGGCAAATGAGCTATGTGTCAATGCCTGCTTCAATAAATCAGGATTCTTAAACTGATATCCTATCTTTCCCTGCAACTCTGTAAGGATTTCCTTCCTATCGCGCATTTTCTGTCTGCCCTTTCTGTCTATCAATCGAAAAAGCCCTACGAAACAGGGCTTTTACATCACTCCACTGTGCCAGCTTATCTTGTAACACTCTTAATCAACTCAACAGCCTCTCCTACTGTTGCAATACTCTCTATGCCATCCACCGGTATGGTTACGTCAAGCTCATCCTCAACTCCCATAATAATCTGATATACGTCCAGTGAATCCGCACCTAAATCTGTGAGAAAAGTCATATCCAACTCTATTTCCTCCGGATCCATGCCCAATATTGCGGCTGTAACCTTTCTCAATGCTTCTAATTCCATGTTCTCAGGCCCTTCCCTATTCATCCTTAAGGATTACTTTCTCCTTAATCTTCTCGTTTATTTTCTGCTCTTTAAACGTTAAGCACTGAAGAATTGAGTTCTTAACTTCTACTGCCTTGGAACTTCCATGTGTCTTAACAACCAATCCATTCAATCCAAGCAACGGTGCTCCACCATACTGCTCCAAATCGAATGCTTTTAATGTCTTTTTTAATGCAGGCTTAACAAGTAACGCACCAATCTTACTTCTAAGACTGGTCATCATACCTTCCTTCACCTTCTTAATCAAGGTAGCACCTACACCTTCATAAGTCTTCAGAATTACATTTCCCGCAAAGGCATCACATACTATAACATCACAGTAGCCAGAAGGAATATCTCTTGCTTCCACACTTCCAATGAAATTAATCTCAGGACAATTCTTTAGTAATGGGAAGGTTGCCTTAACCAATGCGTTACCCTTCTCTTCCTCTGCGCCGATATTTACAATACCAACACGCGGATTCTCAATTCCCATTACACTTTCCATATATACAGAACCCATCTTAGCAAACTGCACTAAGTTGGATGGCTTTGCATCTACATTGGCACCACAGTCAATTAAGAGGGAGCATCCTGTCGCTGTCGGAATCAATGGGGCAAGAGGTGCTCTCTCAATTCCCTTAATCCTACCAACAATTAACTGTCCGCCTACCAGAACCGCACCTGTACTTCCTGCCGAAACAAACGCGTCACAGATACCATTCTTTACCAGATTCATCGCAACAACAATAGAAGAATCCTTCTTTGCTCTGATGGCTGCTACCGGTGGCTCTGCTGTCTCAATAATCTCAGTAGCATTTACTACCTCAATACGTTCTTTATCATAAGTATATTTTGCAAGCTCAGCCCTAACAGCCGCCTCCTGACCGGTTAAATATACCTTAATATTCTTACTTTCATTTACTGCCTCTACTACACCCTTTACAATCTCAACCGGTGCATTATCTCCTCCCATGGCATCTACAGCTACTTTTGTCAATTCTCCCATGTCTTGAACCAGCCTTTCTTATAATGTATAACCTTTTACATTGAATATATTTATCGTATTTTACATACACTTAACTCATCGTATACTAGATAAATATACTAAACGCTGTCACAAAAATCAAGATGGTTAAGATGGTTTTTCATGTATATTTCATATTATTTATCGGGCTAAATACTGCACTACACTAACAAAAAACAAGAGTCTGCAAAATCTGCAGACCCTTAAGTTTCTTTGCTATTCAATAATTAGTTAGCGCTGATGATCTCTTTCTTGTTGTAAGAACCACAAGCCTTACATACTCTGTGAGGCATCATTAATTCGCCACACTTGCTACACTTAACTAATGTAGGAGCGCTCATCTTCCAGTTAGCTCTTCTCTTATCTCTTCTAGCTTTAGAAGTTTTATTCTTTGGACAAATAGACATTGTTACACCTCCTTATTTGCGTTAAAAATATCTTTAATCGCCGCCATACGGGGATCCGGAACGAAATCATCGCATCCACACTCTCCGTCATTCAGATTCTTACCGCACACTTTACAAATTCCTTTGCAGGAATCCATGCACAGAATCTTCATAGGCCAATTTAGTAATATTTCATTATCGATTAGAGCATCCACATTCAAGTGATACCCTTCCATAAACTCTGTATCCACCTCATCATCACTGTACTCAGCAAGCTCCGGCGATACGACATCCACGGAAAAGGATAAATCAAATGTATAATCAACATCCTTCAAACAACGGTCACAGCCCATCCCAAGCACAAGCTTGAAACCACCCTCTACCATCGCCTTAGATTGTCCTATATTAGAAAGCGTTAATACAATAGGACTCTTCTCCTTAACGGTAAAAGTACCCATCCGGCAAGAATACTCCTCATATTCAAAAGGAATCTCCTTGCTTATAACCTTTCCTTCATTTGTAAATACATCTGTCAAATTCACTAACATAGTAGACTCCTATCCACACATTAGACAATTATACATATGCATAATCTTTTTGTCAACTGTTTTCTATAACTTTTATTGTAGTCTTAATTTACTGTAACTGTGCCTGTACTGCTGTAAGGGCAACTACACCTACGATATCTTCCCAAGAACAGCCTCTTGATAAATCGTTAACCGGCTTAGAAATACCCTGAAGCATTGGTCCGTATGCTTCTGCACCTGCAAGTCTCTGTACTAACTTATATCCGATGTTACCACAGTCAAGGTTAGGGAAAATTAATACATTTGCCTTACCTGCAACATCAGACCCCTTCGCCTTAGACTTACCTACTGACGGAACGATAGCTGCATCAAGCTGTAACTCTCCATCTAATGTAAGACTTGGATACTGCTCCTTAGCAATTCTTGTTGCCTCTACTACCTTATCTACTAATGGATGCTTCGCACTTCCCTTTGTAGAATGTGAAAGCATTGCGATAATTGGCTTCTTACCTACAAGAGCCTTAAAGCTCTTAGCTGAGGAATCAGCGATAGCTGCAAGCTCCTCTGCTGTAGGATCCTGATTCAAACCACAATCTGCGAAAAGGAATGTTCCGTTCTCACCATACTCGCAGTTAGGTACATCCAAAATGAAGAAACCTGAAACTAACTTCACACCAGGCGCTGTCTTAAGAATCTGTAATGCAGGTCTTAATGTATCAGCTGTAGCGTGACATGCACCTGCAACCATACCATCTGCATCGTTAGCCTTAACCATCATGATACCGAATGTAAGGTAATCTGTTCTCAAGATTTCCTCAGCCTTTTCCATGGTCATACCCTTGGCTTTTCTTGTTTCATATAATAATGTAGCATACTCATCAAACTTATCACAGTTTGCAGGGTCTACTACCTTAACACCGGTTAAGTCGATTTCGAGCCATCCTGCACCGTCCATGATTTTCTCTTCCTTACCTACCATAATAACGTCTGCAATTCCCTCTGCAACGATATTAGCTGCCGCAATCAAAGTTCTCTTATCTGTTGACTCCGGTAATACGATTCTTTTCTTGTCTGCTCTAGCTTTGTCCTTAATTAAATCAATGTAAGACATACTCAAATCTCCTTATCCTGTAATACTTTTCTACAACTCTTTTACCAAGCTTACCTTATATATAGCAAGTATATAGTAAACATTTACCATTTATGTAAGCACTTACATTATAGCGTACCATTTTCGTGTATACAAGAGTTTTTTTCATGTTTTTTTGTCTTTTCTCAAGTACAAAAGCACGTATTTTCAACGTTCCTAGCGATTATGCACAATAACTTCTTTCATTTTTGGATAAATTATATAATGATATTTTTTTGACATATTTGACATTCTTTTGACTTGTTTTCAATCTGCTTTCATGCTAGGCTTTTATTAAAGAATCATTAGGAGGATACTCATGAAAATCGCAGCAGTTATCGCAGAATATAATCCGTTTCATAACGGACATCTATATCAACTGAATAAGATACGCAAAGAGCATGGCGCTGACCGTATTATTATCGTGATGAGTGGTGACTTTGCGCAAAGAGGCATTCCTGCTATTGTAGATAAGCACCTTCGCACCCGTATGGCGTTAGAATGTGGCGCTGATTTGGTATTAGAGCTTCCTGTATATTATGCTCTCGGCAGTGCCGAATACTTTGCACAAGGGGCTATTGCTCTTTTAGACAAGCTTGGTGTTGTAGATATTCTTCACTTTGGCAGTGAGGCTGGTGATATATCTTCCTTATCTCAGTGCGCTTCTACTTTGGCAACGGAGCCTGCTGAATACTCTGCCGCATTAAACAACTACTTAAGACAGGGTGTTTCATATCCAACAGCTAGAAGCAAAGCCTTATCCGACTACTTAGGTGCCTCTTCTGACTCATTGACAAATATCTTAAATTCGCCAAACAACATTCTTGGCATCGAATACATTAAGGCATTGCTCCAACGAAAAAGTCGTATCCAGCCTATTACCTTGACTCGTAATGGAAGTGACTATAATGCTACAAATATTACAATTGGCGAGTTTGCATCTGCCAATGCCATCCGCTTACAGCTTGCAAAGCAGCATGAATCATCGGATAAACTTTCCGACTACATTCCGTCTGCCGCATACGAACTACTGACAAATACTTCAAAACAGCATTTTCTGTATGCGAATGATTTTTCATCGATTCTTTATTATAAGCTTTTAGAAGAGGCACAGACAGGCTATACTGACTACTACGATGTTACCTCTGCACTTTCCGATAAGCTACTTAAGAACTTATATGCATATACAAATTTTAACGACTTTTGTATGTTAAACAAATCTAAGGATTTAACATACAACCGTATCAGCCGATGCCTAATGCATATTCTTCTTAATATGAAACAGAATACTATCGAAGCACTTCGTGCCGATGATTATATCCACTACGCTAGAATACTTGGTTTTCGCAAGGAAAGCAGTGATTTACTAAGCTCTATCAAAGCAAACGCTTCGATTCCTTTGATTTCCAAACTTTCCGATGCTTATAAGGAGTTTGATGGCCTGGCTTTGACGTCCTTGGAGGCCGACTTATATGCTTCCAGAGTTTACGAAGGGGTTAAGGCATTAAAATATAACGTGCCGATTCAGAACGAATTTACAAAACAAATTGTAATTGTGTAAGTTCTCCATATTGCAGCTAAACCATAAACCGCTTTACCGCAAGGAAAGCGGTTTTCTTATTTCGCAAATAAAAGGACATGAGAATAATTTTTTATCCTTCATGCCCCCTATTTTACTTATATTTTCATAATTATAATACTAAAGAATATACATGCAAACAAATTAACGCCTACCATAATCCTTCGATATTTTGCCTGATATGCCTCTACATCAACGATTGCCGCTTTCTGCTTTGCTATTGTCCCTGCATAATCCTATCGTCCTCTCTTCCTCTTTGTGCAGGGCTAATTCACTGAAACCCTCTTTGATAATTCCTCATAAATAGCCTTTGTACGCTCAGCATCTATACCACCAATCGTCAAAATCTTATCACCAATGGTTAATACGACACATGCGTCATTTCCAACATAAGAATATCTGGTATAATTTCCGAACTCATCATTCTCAAAGCTTCCTAATGCGAGCCTCATACTTCCAAATCCCCAAACTCTTGACCCTGCCACACAGCTTTCTCGATATTCAATCGCATCTACATCTGCATATGGAATCTCCAAATCATCCCAATAGCTTGCATCTACTAAAAATGTTGTATCATTGTAGCTAATTGTAACATCACCTGTAATCAGCACCAGCATCACTCCTCCCAATGCTGTCATTCCTAACAATACTCCTACACTCTTCCAGAACGGATTCTTTCTTCTCTTTTTAAGTGTAAGTCCTGCCTTAATCTGCTGTCTGTAAAATACATAGGAATAAATTACCGGTGCAAACACAATGATAAGTAACACAATCGGAAAAAGCATTTGAGCTATACTACCTGCTAAAAACTCCATAATAATGAGTAAAAAGCCACCCACTGTCCATACCTTTCCACCAAAACGGTGTGTCATATTCCAATTCTCATCATCATTCAAAGCCCACTCAACCTTGATACCGATTGTACTATTACGCTTACATTTCGGAAGATAATTTCCTATAATAACAAACATCAAACCTAAAACCACCGGCATAAAAAGCTGAATATTAATATCCATACCTAGGGCTACCGAATACACCATAATATTTACGACTACCGAAATAACCGGGCATACCCAGAATACTAATCCAAACGCCTTATCCGTCTGCTCTGCATTCTTCGGGTCTTTAAGACAGATAAATAAGCAAACCAAGTGTAACACCAATATCAGTAATGGTATTCCGAATATCGAAAAATATTTACTGCCCCAACCATCTGCTGCTCCGTCAGCCCCCCAATGTGTTACCATTTGCTCTGGCAAAGCATTCCATAACAGCAATCCAATCAGCATAGGAAACAATATCAACACTGATGACAATATTATCCTTCCTTTTTTTTCCTTCATAATCTAAACTTCTCCCTTCAAATTTGTAATCCAAAGCATTATCTCCTCTAATACAGAAGCATTCAGCTCGTAATAAATAAACTTTCCCTCACGGGCATCCCGAATCAAATCCGCATCCTTCAATACCGATAAATGTCTGGATATCGCAGCACCTGTCACATCAAAATGTTCTACAATATCTCCTGCCGACATCCTACCTGACTTTAGCAGATTCAATATTTCCCGCCGTATCGGATCAGCTAACGCTTTCAGCGTATCCTGCATAGCCATTTACATCACCTCGTTTAACATTTAACTTAATTGTTAAATGTATTGTAACGCAAGTTTTCTCCTTTGTCAATGTCCTTTAGACAAAAAAGGATGTAGTACAAATCCACATCCTCATTTATTACCTATTCTGTTATATATGTAAAGAATCCGCTGATATCATCAGACTCCATATAGCCCTTTTCTAACCAGAAATCTGTACACATTTCTGCTATTTCAACTACATTCTCCTCTGTAGAAAGGTCGTTAAATACCTTATTCTCTGCCTCACCATAGAATGTAATTCCTGCACACTCTGCCTTTACATCCTCTACAGAAAGGTCAAGTCCCTTTGCCATGATTTCGCAGCTTTCATCAAAGTTCTCATTTAAGTAAGCTACTGACTTGTTCCAGCAATCATTCAATACATCTGCTGCATCAGGGTGCTCTGCCAAGAAGTTAGTATTCACGGTTAATACATCAATAATTGCCTTTGGATACTGCGCTGAAGACACTAAAATATGTCCACCCTCACGCTCTACACAATTGCTTAATGCAGGCTCCCATGTTACCGCTGCATCTACCTGACCTGCGATAAATGCCTCACCAGCTTCGTCATTTCCCATCTCAACAATATTAATCTGATCCTCAGTAATATTGCTGTCTGCTAACGCCTGCAAAAAGAAGAAATAAGAGGTTGCTGACTTATCCAATGCCACGGTCTTTCCTGCCAAATCATCAACTGTCTGAATCTCAGCTGTTGCAATCAAACCGTCTCCACCTGTCGAACAGTCCATGGTACAAACATAAGTCTCAGGTGCTCCCGCATCAAACTGAATGATATCACGGTCTAATACCTGCCCCAATGCCTGAATACTATTAGATACCAATGCAGCTCCGTAAGTAGACTCATCTTCCATAATTACAATTTCTACATCATAACCAGCCTCTTCAAAATAGCCCTTCTCCTCTGCAATATAAAGCGGTGCATAGCCTGCCCATGTACAGAAAGCAATCTTCAATGGTACCAATCCATCTGCAGAAGCTGTCTTTTCTGCTGCACCACATGCTACGCATGACAATGCAAGCATTGCTGTTAATACTACTGCCAAAAACTTTTTCATAATCCTTTTCTCCCTTATATATAATATATATTAATAGAGATAACTCTCTATTTTCCCATTGCTGCATCCTGACTTTCCTGCCAGAGCATTTCCATAATCTTACGCTTCATCTCTAAGAACTCCGGCATCACCAGCATCTCATGATTACGCTCGCCATCAATACTAACATCCATCACCTCGCGGATAGTTCCTGGTCTTCTGCTCATAACATAAATTCTATCTGCCAGTAAAATTGCTTCGTCAATATCATGCGTTATAAACAGAATGGTATTCTTCGTCTCACGGCTAATCTTCGCCAAAAGCTCCTGCATAACCACTCTGGTCTGTGCATCCAAAGCGCCAAAAGGCTCATCCATCAGCAATACCTGCGGATGATTTGCCAAGGTTCTTGCAATCGCAACTCTCTGCTTCATACCACCTGATAACTGCTTAGGCAATGAATTCTCAAAGCCTGATAAACCTACCAAATCAATAAACTCCTTTGCAATCTTGGCACGTTCGTCCTTTGGAACCTTCCTCATCTTCAAGCCAAACTCGATATTCTTCTGTACTGTAAGCCACGGAAATAAGCTATATCCCTGAAACACCATGCCTCTGTCAGCACCGGGACCAACCACATCCTTACCGTCAATCTGTACCTCGCCCTCAGTTGCATCCTCTAATCCACCGATGATATTAATCAATGTAGACTTACCGCATCCTGAAGGTCCAACCATCACAACAAACTCAGATTCTTTTACTTCAAGATTAATATCTCTAAGCGCTACAACCTCTTTATCTTTCCTTCCATTTGCAGGATATACCTTCTGCAAATTCTTTACTCTTAACTTTATATTCTCCATCCTTATATCCTCTAATCGCCCAATCTCTCATGCCACGGCACGATTGCCTTTGTCAAAAGACGCAATAAGAAATCTGTCACCAAGCCAATCAAACCAATCATAATCAATCCTGCAAAAATAACATCTGTTGCAAGGAATCTCTGTGATTTTAAAATAATATATCCAAGTCCTGCTGACGCAGCTACCATCTCTGCTACCACCAGATAAGTCCATGCCCAACCAATGGTCAATCTGAAATCATCCATCAGTCCTGGTAATGCTGCCGGGAAAATGACCTCTGTATACACCTGAAGCTTATTTGCACCTAAGGTTCTAGCTGCATTTATCATATTCTTCTCAATCCCAGATACAGTATCACATACCATTAATACCAACTGGAAAAAGGTTCCAAGAAAAATAATCACGTACTTCTGGTTCTCTTCTATTCCAAGATATAGCAAGGTTAAAGGTACCAACGCTACTACAGGCAAATATCTTGCAAACTCAATAATCGGTTGAAATACCGCACTGAACTTCTTACTTCTCGCCATCAGCATACCAATCGGTAATGCCGCAACCGCTGACCAGAACCAGCCAATCATAACTCGCTTAGTCGATACAAAGCAATGCTCCCAAAGTGAGCCATCCTTCGCCATTTCCACAATGCTTTTCCATACTGCTGTAGGTGACGGCATAAAAATCTCATTCACAAATCCACCATAAGTTGCAACACACCATGCAGCCATAATCACGCAAAATGAGATTGCTGATATACATCCATAGGATAATCCTTTTGTCTTTTGTTTCTTCATAAATATACTCCACTCTTTGCTTTCTTGTGTTATCACGTTAGCACGTTAAAGTATACCATATGTAAAATTATTTGCAAGTATTTTGTTGAAAAAAATGCTCCTCCTTCAGATAAACAGTTTTTATTCTAACTACCTACCCAAAGGGGAGCATATCCGTTTATTTATTGTTTTTCATACGTCGAATGACTTCCTCCACTGACACACACTCCGCATATCTTTTATTCCATATGAACTGATTATAATATTCATAGGTCTGTTCGCCTGTCATATACTCATTATCAACGGTGGTATTGGCATATTCTGGCACAATCACATGAAATCCATGCTCAAAACCACATTTAATCGTTGCATCGATGCAATAATCCGTCTGCAATCCAACCACGATAACATCCTGCTCTTCCTTGCCTCTTAGATATTCCAAAAGACCGGTTCCCTTGAATGCACTGTTTACTGTTTTATCAAAGATTCTTTCTCCTGACTGCGGCCTAAAGCCTTCATATATCTCAAAGCCTTCCGCCCCCTTGGTTAACTCACCGCCCTCACCGTCATCATGACGAACATAGATGACTTCTATATGATGTTCTCTTGCAGTTTGTAATAAACATTTTACATTGCTTTCAAATGTACTAAAATTATAAAGCTTTTCATTTGTTATTAACTTCTGTGTATCTACTACTAATAAAATCATTTTCCTATTCCTCTCCCATAATGCTCTCTACGCAAATATCATACTGCTCTGTCACAAGATGATACTCGCAGCCATACTGTCTGCACATTTCTAAGCAAAGCTCATTATCTCTTAACAATACTTCCTTTGTGCAATCCTCGTCCTCTCCCCGGTCTTCGATTACACTGCCATAGCTTCTGATATCCTCAAAATGCGTCTCTATGTACTCCTTATCAAACACCAGAAATACCATCTTAATCTTCGCTAAGTATTCCTGTTCAAAGTAAGACTTCCAATCATAAGGAAAATAACATCCCTCAATAATGATATTTTGCTCATTCTCAATTACTGTCTTAATCATCTCACTAACAATCGGCCACAGAAAATCCGTCATCTTATCGTCATCATAGGGTGTGAGCGTTGTATGTCCGCTTCTGATAAGCCCCATCTTCAAATGGTCTAAGGATAAGCAGGAATAGTGATACTTCTCCACCATTTTCTGCGCCAATAATGTCTTTCCGGTGTGTGTGCTTCCTCCGATTAAAATAACCATACGTTTCTCCTTAAAAGTTCAACTCATACATAGAAAACAATGGTATCTCTTCTATGTCTCTCTCCAAATCAATATCTCCTACATAAGAAAATCCACATTTCTCGTACAACTTTCTTGCGGGAATATTCTCAGGAACAACATCCAAACGTATCCCCTTGAAGCCCTGTTCCTTTGCATACGCAATACAGTATTCTACTAACTGCCTGCCAACCCCTTTTCCCTGCTGGTCCGGTGCTGTCGCAAGTGTATGGCACACCATGTACTCACCTTCTGCCAACGGCTTACTCCATGCCACCTTCTCGTATGCACCGTCCGGGTCATCATTTAAGACAAATGCGCCTACAATCTTTCCTTCTTCTTCACATAGGAATTGGCTTTGCTCCTGTTGTTTTTCTCTAACAGAATCCTCCGAAGGATATATCTTATATACCCATTTGGGGTAATTAATCGTATCATCAAGATGCTTTACAACTGTGTCGTAAAATATCCCAACCTCTGCGATATCATCTATATTACATTTTCTAATTTCCATCTCTGGTCTCCTTTAATTACTTGAAAATATCTCCATCAAAACAACCTTCTTTGCAAAAAGACTGTATCTTTCTTATCGTAACCTTATCTTCATCATGCACTGTCCCACACAGCAACGGCGAATTTACATCATACTTCTTGGCATTTGTCATAACACTTTCCATACTATAATTTGCATAACAATACCTACAACCATTCCGACAGGTATTATAGGTTCCAACGTCAATACTCTCCACGCATCCGCATTCTGCACGTTGGTTCTTATCTTTTTTGACTGTGATAGGGCTCCCTATAATCTCTTCTATCAAGCCTTTATCAATGCAGCTGCTATGCCCAATCCCATACTCGCTCAAATCTATCTGCTCCGCACAGGTCACTATCTCCATGCCATTATCTCTTGCTATCTTTGAAAAAGCTTTAGCAAGCAACCTCATTTCATCCTCAGCAAGCAATCTCGCATTCACAGCCTGCATACTCTTGTGTATCTTAGAATATGAATCAACAAAGCTGATAACACATCGCTTCGTATAACCTCTCAAAGAATTGGCTATCTGTTCGAATGCTTTGCAATGATATTCTATCGTATATTTGTCCGTTAATAGTATCGGGTCATAACGCCATACTACTTTTTCCATTCCAATCTTCTCTGATAAACGCTGAAAAATTGGTATCATGCATTCTCTTTTATGAGGCAAATTACTTTCGATATCTCGACCATAGCTTGTCAGTGTAAATTGAAAATAATACGAATATTTCTTCAATTCGTCTAATTTCTCTAACATCGGCTCCGGATTCTTCGTCCAAAACACAATACAATCCACCACCTCCGGCGACAGCTCTATCCTGCTTACCTGTTGCGGATTCATCGGATTCCTCACATATAGAAAGCCTTCCTTTATTCTATTGAAAAACCACTCCGAGTAATAGCTTGGGATGTCTGTTCTTCTGCTGACGCTTAGAATCATAATCTCATTCCTTACATTAACTTCAACACTTTCATCAACTCTTCCGTATCCTGCCACAATACATCTGGATTCAAGATATACTTATATATCTTTTCATGTGACAGATTTTCCAACATATACCTACCCATATGATAAGAAATCGCATATGCGTAAGGTACCTCATTATAATGAAACATCAAATCGTTTTTTGTACATATTTGTTTTGGATACTCCATATTCTGTCCTGACAAATTTGTTGCTAACGCTTCCCAAAACCATTCACAACCATAGCAGTTCTCATACACATGTCGTTGACATATATGTACTAATTCATGAATAATAACCTTTGTATATTCATCAAAGCTCATGTCCTTATGTGCCTGTGTTGCTCGACAAGCATCCACATTTGCTATATTTATTTTCCCATCAATCGTATCCGCAATCATCCAGTCGAAATATGTTTGTCCACAATCAATCATGTGCTTCTCGTAATCCTTAATCGACGAATATATGATAATATCTACTTTATCCTTTAATTCTTCCAACTTAAAAAAGCAAAGAAGCCGTTCTAAATTAGCCAATACTACATCTAACAGCTGCTCAGCCAGTTCTGCATCTTGCTCGTCAAAATAAAGAATAACGTCTTTTCCATATCTAATCATATAACTTTATTCCTCTTCTAATATTTCTCTTTGCACCTTCTTAGAAAAACTATTGAATACTGTTTCATAAGCAAGGTCTACCATATTTAATAATTCGTCATCTGGAAAATCACTCAAATATATCGTATTCCAATATGGTTGCTGCACTGTCGGACAGTGATATCCTCTTACTACCTTGCCCAGATAAACATCTCTATAAAACTGTCCTGCATCCGCCGTACACTTGAGTGTTATCTTATAATCCTCAGGATATGGATATATCTGCGCAAATATTTTATTATTTAGCTTATAGCATATGGGAATATCTCCAAAGGGATATGTTTCACATGCTTTATGCTTGCTAAGACAATACTTTTTAATATCTTCTACCTGCATCTTTCACCTCAATTATACGTCCACTGTTATCGCTTTAGTTCATCAAGCACCTGAAAAATCTTTTGACTAAATCCTTCAAAATCATCTATATTCTTCTCAAATGGAATATGTACAAAGACCATCTGTGTATCTAGTTTTTTCTCTATAATATACTTTAACCCATTCCAATACAAACTGTTGCAAAAGGAAGTCCCCGCATTGTGTGAAATCTTCGTCGCAATCCCTTGCTTCTTAAATAACTGCATTAACTTATTACAATCCAAGTCTGTATCTATATACAACTCACCATCTCTCGCAGTCGTTTCAACATGTATCTTATTCTTAATATTCGGTCTCTGCCCAAAACTAATGACATAGTCATATCTTTCTTTCGAAAGCGCATCTATCAATATTTCTGAATCCTTGATTATATCATTTGGCAACAAAAATATCTTATATTCTTCCTTTTCCTGTAATAATAACTCTGCCGATGTATGCCGAAATGCTGTAATAAGAATCTTTTTCACCATTTAATGAATCTCCCTCTAATCTAATCCATACAAATACGGCTTTCCATGCTTTGTACTGCCTTCATAAGGTATCTCTACCAATCCTGTATCTTCGCTTAGCGCACACTGAATCAACTTCTTGGTCAGGTCAGGTACATCCTCTCTCGTCAATGCTTCCTCAATTTCCATCCATACCACTTCGCTGTTCTCATCATGGTCTGACTGCGCTTCTCCCGACACATATTCCGCGCGAAATGCCACATACCAATCATGGTTATTAAAGCGGATTCCGATAATACTTTTCGGCTCTACCACAATATTGGTCTCCTCCAAATATTCACGTCTTAACGCATCCTGCGGTGTCTCTCCATATTCTACATATCCACCAGGGATAATTAACTTACCTGCACCACCGCCGTATGTATGTCTTGCCAGTAACACTTTATTCTCCTTAATTACCACTCCTGTTACTGACTGTCCATAATTTGTCGTATTGTTTTCCATAGTTTCTCCTCTAAAAAGTATTCATCGTTCCTGTATTATGAGGACAAATATCCCTACACTTATGGCAGGATATCTCCCACTTCTGTTTCTCCTCATTATCACCAAACGCATGATTCCAACAAACTTCCTGCTTCATTTCCTCATACTCCAGTGCATTCACCGGACAAGCATTGACACAAAGATTACAATTCGTACACATATCTTCCTTCAATGCATCCGCTTCCAATTCTGCCTCACATAACACGGCTCCCAACCAAATCATACTGCCGTACTCCGGTGTAATTAACAGTGAATGTCTGCCAATCGTACCAAGCCCTGCTGCTTGTGCCGCATGCTTCTGCGAAATGATGGAACGCCATCTGTTTGTATTACCGTCCCATTCATTTTCATTTGTAGGAATAGGCACACATACAATCCCCCGCTTCTCCATCTCTATACAGAAATCCAGTGCTATCATATCCATCTTAGGCGTTATCGTATTACGAATCCTCGTGTATACAGTCGATGTGTTACATTTCAATGCTCCTACAGGAAATCTGCATCCAAATGAAATAACCGACTTGCATGTCGGCATCACATCCAAAGGATGATAGCCCTTTGGCGCACTATCAAACCTATCGATACTTGCTATTCCACACAAATCAGCTCCCAGTGATGTTAGTATCTGCTTCACTTCTTTGCTATTTACCATGTTGTTACTCCCATTTCACTATTTTATGTAAACTCTATTTAATTTTACATCCTTTTCCATATGATGTAAAGCCAAATACGAATGAATGTTCTGTAATGCTTACCTATAGAAAAAGGAGTCCTCTGCAAAACTCATGAGAAAACCGACCTCCTCGCTATTATCACGAAAAAGGTCGGTTTAAACTTTACATTCTCATCTATGAAATTCTTTGCAATATCTCACTATGCTCCATAACAACACTCTTCAACAAGGCAATATCTTCCTTCATCGTCTCATAATCGGACACGCTAGTTCTATATCTGTCATATGTTGAAGTATAACAAACTTCTATCGTATTCAATCTTGGAATAATCACATTCTCTTGATTCAACTCTACTCTTCTGAGCCTATTATCTATACTTACAACATTTGCCTTCAAATCAGTCACTTCTGATTTTAAACTGTCTACATCAGTCTTTAATCCTGATACATCTGACTTCAATTCAGTTACATCTAACTTCAAACCGGCTACATCAGTCTTTAATCCTGATACATCTGACTTCAATTCAGTTACATCTGACTTCAAACCGGCTACATCAGTCTTTAATCCTGATACATCTGACTTCAATTCAGTTACATCTGACTTCAATTCAGTTACATCTGACTTCAATTCAGTTACATCTGACTTCAAACTGGCTACCTCACCCTTTAGTCCAGTTGTTTCACCTTCAATACCCGATATTTGTTTCTTCATATCCGATATATCATTCTTGATTGGTTCGAGCATCGTCGATATCGCTAATAATAATTCATTATCTGACATAATCATTCACTCCTTCATCGGACGTTATCTCATTTCATGTCTAACGTCATTGTAATATAAGTTAGCATATGTTGCAATGGTTACTATCCTTTCTTTTCAGCTTCGTAGCAACATCACTTTTACTAATCATCAAATCTCTCGTGTACACGTCAACCAACATATCAGATAATCATTATTCTGTCCACTCGAAATGTAAAAAATGGGTAATTTTTACATTTCGTCTATCCACAATGCTTCTCATCAACATTAAAAAACCGACCTCCTCGCTATCACAACGAAAAGGTCGGTTCAACTTCGTATTGCAAATCTGCCGAGCTTGCACACTGCACGACTCAAATATATAACATAATTTTATACAATTGCCTTCTTCGGGCACTTCTCCTTACATGCGCCACAGCCTGTACACTTAGACTGGTCGATATGTGCATGGAAGTCTTCTACTGTAATTGCACCGTTTGGACAAACCTTTGCACAAAGTCCGCATCCGATACAACCAACCTGACATGCCTTCATGGTAACAGGTCCCTTATCCTTAGAGCTACAGGTTACAACAGCCTTTGCATCATAAGGGATTAACTCGATTAAGTGCTGTGGACAAGCTGCCACACACTTGCTACAAGCCTTACACTTGTCCTTATCTACTACCGCAATACCATCTACGATAGAGATTGCACCAAATGGGCAAGCTTTTGCACAGTTACCAAATCCGAAACATCCATGACTACATGACTTTGCTCCGCCTGCCGGAACAAACTTCATCATGGCACAGTCCTCAACACCTGTGTACTCATACTTCTGTGTTGTCTTCTCACAAGTACCTGCACACTTTACAAATGCAGTCATACGAACTGCCTCGCCTGCTTCGACCCCCATGATGCCGGCAATTACCTTACCAACTGCCTCGCCGCCTACAGGACAGGCGTTGACAGGTGCTTCACCCTTTGCAATGGCTGCCGCAAGACCGGAACATCCCGGATAACCACAACCGCCACAGTTATTACCAGGAAGTGCTTCTAATACAGCCTCTTCCTTCTCATCTACTTCTACCTTGAATATAATACCTGCTATTCCAAGAAAAATTCCCAGAAACAAGCCAACGCCTCCGACAATGGCTACAGCAGTTATAATCGCTGATATATTCATATTAAACCATGTCCTTTCCTATTCTTATCCCTAACCTACAACAAGCCGGAAAATCCACAGAATGCAATTGCCATAAGTCCTGCTGTAATCAAAACGATAGGCATACCCTTAAAGGATTCCGGAACATCATTATATTCCATTTTCTCACGGATACCTGCCAAAATAACAATTGCTACGAGGAATCCCACTGCTGTTGAGAAACCACTTACCACACTGTATAAAATACCGTATTCCTTCTGCACGTTTGTCAATGCAATACCCAATACTGCACAGTTTGTTGTAATCAAAGGAAGATATACACCAAGCGCCTGATAAAGTCCCGGTACAAACTTCTTAAGAAACATCTCTACAAACTGCACCAATGCGGCAATAACAAGAATAAATACGATTGTCTGCAAATAGGTAATGTCTAATGGTACCAATATAAACCTGTAAATTGCAGCAGCTACTGCTGATGCCAAGGTAATAACAAAAATTACCGCACCACCCATACCTGTAGCTGTATCAACCTTCTTAGATACACCTAAGAATGGACATAAGCCAAGAAACTGACTCAATACAACATTACTAACCAATGAGGAGCCAATTAAAATGATTAATAAATCCTTTATTGTTTCAAACATTCTTAATTCTCCTCCTTCTTCTCTTCTACAGTCTGCTCTTCTGCTTTAGGTGCTTCCTCTGCCTTCGCAGCAGCCTCAGCGATAGTTCCCTCTGCCTTACCATCATAGAATCTGTGAGCACAGCCTGCATCCGAACAATTCATACAATCAGA
Source organism: Lachnospiraceae bacterium (assembly GCA_045579665.1). Classification (GTDB taxonomy): domain Bacteria; phylum Bacillota; class Clostridia; order Lachnospirales; family Lachnospiraceae; genus COE1. The sequence goes on along the minus strand of JAZNMO010000188.1, from coordinate 7,851 downwards.
GCTACAGCCTGACTGAATCTTATCAGCTTCTGCCTTCTTACCTTTGGCTTCAAGTGTTCTCTTAATCTTATTCTGCAAAGCAGTTAATGCTGCTAATACAAAGAACGCACCAGGAGCTAATACAAAAATACTAATTGGCACATAGCCCTCAGGCATCACTCGCATACCAAAAAGCTCACCCGCACCAAGAATCTCTCTAACAGCACCAATACATGTTAAAGCTACTGAGAAGCCAAGTCCCATACCCAAACCGTCAAATGCGGAAGGAATCACAGGATTCTTAGAAGCAAATGCCTCTGCACGTCCTAAAATAATACAATTAACTACGATTAACGGAATATAAATTCCAAGAGCATCATAAAGGCTTGGAATAAAGCCTTCTAACAAAAGCTCTACCATAGTAACAAATGATGCAATAATAACAATAAATGCCGGAATTCTAACTTTGGCAGGAATAATATTTCTTAATAAAGAAATCAGCATATTACTCAATACTAATACTACTGTTGTTGTCAATCCCATACCTAATCCGTTCATTGCAGATGTTGTAACCGCAAGTGTCGGACACATACCCAACATCAATACAAAGGTTGGATTCTCTTTCACTAAGCCATTCACGAAGGCATCTGCAGATGCTGAGCTTTTCTTCATCTTTAACTCTTCACTCATTATGCATTACCTCCTACCAAAATTGTTTCAAAATAATATAAGCCTGCATTTACACCATTTATAACTGCCTTTGATGTAATAGTTGCACCACTGATGGCATCAATCTCTGAATCAGAAGCTGCACCTGTCTTGGTTACCGCAAATGCCGATACCTGCTTGTTAGCAAGCTGAGGAACAATCACATCCTCTGCCTTCATACCAAGACCAGGTGTCTCTGCAATACTTAATAACGAGATACCATTTAATGTGCCGTCAAGCTTAACACCCATAGAGAACTGGATATCTCCGCCATAGCCCTCATGGTCTGTTACTGTAATTACATATCCTACAAGATTACCTGAAGCATCTAACGCCTGCATAATCTCATCAATATTCATGCCTGTAAGCTGTCCCTCTGCAAGCACCTGTGTTGCAGCATCCGCATCAAACTCATATGCCTCAAAGGTAGCTGCATCAGTAAACACGTTCTGACAAGCCTCCATCTTTGCCTTCTGCTTCTGTTCTGCAATCGGCTCCTTAGTTACATCATATACAACACCAAGTAATAATCCTGCAATAATGGTAATTGCAAAAAGGATTAAAGCGTCCTTAATCATATTTTTCATGCGCGCTCTCCTCCTTTTCCAAATGGCTTTGGAGCTGTAATCTTCTCGATAAGCGGAACCAATAAGTTACCGATGATAATCGCATAAGATACACCCTCTGCGGATGGTCCGAACAAACGGAAAATACCGGTCATAATACCAAGGAAGATACCAAATACATACTGCCCCTTCTTGGTAATCGGTCTTGTAACATAGTCAGTTGCCATGAAGAATGCACCAAGCATCAAACCGCCACCTGCAAGCTGTGCTGAAATATACTGTGGGTCAAGTCCCTTACCGCTAAAAAGCACGATAAAGATTACAAATGAAACTATGTACGAACCTGGTACTCTTAAGTCAATTACACCAAGCAAAATCAAGATACACGCACCAAGTACGATAGCAAGCATACTTGTCTCACCGATAGTACCTGCTGTTCTACCGATAATCATATCCATCACATTAACACTCTCGCCTGCCTTCAATGCTGCAAGAGGTGTTGCTCCAGTATAAGCATCACATTCAAAGTTTGTCATAATCGATGTGAAGGAGATTAACAAGAAGCATCTTGCACCAAGTGCCGGATTCATAAAGTTCTGTCCTAATCCACCAAACAACATCTTTACAACAAGGATAGCAAATACACCACCCATCACAGCAACCCAAAGCGGTACCTGTGGCGGAAGATTCAATGCCAATAATAAACCTGTTACAGCCGCTGACAAATCACCGATTGTAACCTTTTTCTTCATTAATAATTCATATATAAGCTCTGTCAAAACTGTGGTTGCAACTGTTGTAAGAACTACCAACAACGCATGCAAACCAAAGTTATACACACCAAAACATGTTGTCGGAAGTAACGCAATGATTACATAAAGCATAATCTTAGTCGTTGATTCCTTTGCTCTGATGTGGGGATTTGAAGATACATTTAACATATTTCCCACGTCTGCAGCCTCCTACTTCTTCTTATTTGCCAATACAGTCTTACGCATAGACTTAATCGGCTGTGCCAAGTGACGCTTTGCAGGACATACATAACTGCATGAGCCACACTCTACACATTCCATACCATGATTCTTCACAAATCCTTCCTCATCCTGATGCTCTGCACAGATAGCAAGCTTCTTTGGCATAATTCTGGAAGGACATACCTCAAGACATCTTCCACAGTTAATACAAGCGCTTGGCTCATACTTAGACACCTCATCCTTTGTCATACAAAGAAGTGCCGAAGCTGTCTTAGTCGTAGGTACATCTAAATCAAAGAGTGCAAATCCCATCATAGGACCACCTGAAACTACCTTCTCAGGCTCAGACTTAAAGCCGCCTGCCTCTTCAATTAAATCCTTATAGTTCATACCGATTCTTACCAGGAAGTTTCTCGGGTCATTTACAGCATCACCGGTTACAGTAACGATTCTGTTCATAAGAGGCTTTCCCTCTACTACTGCATGGTAAATCGCGACAATCGTATCCACATTATCTACAATACAGCCTGCATCAGCCGGAAGCATACTTGAGTTAATTGCTCTGCCTGTAGATGCATAAATCAACTGTCTCTCTGAACCCTGAGGATACTTTGTCTGCAATGCCTTAACTGTAATCTTTGGTTCATCCTTAGTTAAATCCTTAAGAATCTTAATACAATCCGGCTTATTATCCTCGATTGCAAGAATACCTCTGGCATTATCAAAGAGCTTCAACATAATTTTCAAACCGTCCACAAGCTTCTGTGGCTCTTCAATCATTCTACGATAATCAGATGTCAAGTAAGGCTCACACTCTGCACAGTTTGCAATGATATACTCTATCTTCTCAGGCTCCTTAGGCGAAAGCTTCACATGAGTCGGGAAGCCTGCTCCACCCATACCTACAACACCCGCCTCCTGAATACAGGTAATAATCTCCTGCTTGGTCATCTCGTCAGGATTATGAGGTGTGTAAGTTACCTCTTCATACTGCTCGTCATTCTCAATGATAATTGAATTTACCATATCACCGGTTACGACACGTCTTGGTTCAATTGTCTTAACCGTACCTGATACAGTTGCATAAATCGGTGCTGATACAAATCCGCCCGCTTCTGCAATCTTCTGACCTGCCAAAACACGGTCACCCTTCGCAACAATCGGAGCTGCCGGAGCACCGATATGCTGACTTAACGGATATACCATGTCACCCTTTGGCAATATTTCTTTCATCGGCTTATCCTTAGACAGCTCTTTGCCATCATATGGATGAATACCGCCGTTAAATGTCAGTTTTGCCATTCTTCTTCCTTCTTTCTTATAATATCATATCACACTTACATAAATGCGCAGTTACCGCATTATGCAATTATACATCCTATAATATACTATCATTCTACAATTTTTTCCATAACATTTTGTGTTTTTTTACCGATAAATCTTAAAATATTTAATTCTATCTAAAAAATACGCTTCTACTTTTGACACTTGTGTCTCCTTGTGATAACCTTGAGATATAATTTTATTAAAATCTATATTTTAGAAAAAACTTACAACATCGTGTTATGTCTTTTAAGACCACTATGTGTTTTTCTATATGATATATCAGTATTAAGCAACGAAAGGATTGGACAGCATTATGAAATGTATCAGAAAAAGTCTGGGTACCCTTAGCCCCAAATATCCACTTGAAAACCTTTGCATACCACAGCAGACATTATTTATAGATATCGAAACCACCGGCTTAAGCGCAAACAGTGCCAATTTATATCTGATTGGCTGTGTATATTATGATACCACACAAATTAATTCCGAATGGCATATGCTTCAGTGGTTCTGTACCGGCTATGAAGATGAAGAAGCTATCTTACAGGCGTTTGCTGACTTTGCTAAGAGTTACCGATATCTGATTCATTTTAACGGTAATCAGTTTGATATTCCTTTTTTAACCCGCAAGTTTGAGCAATATCATATTTCTTTTGATTTTTCTGTTTTTGACGGCATTGACTTATATCGTCGAATTGCACCCTATAAGACTTTTTTGAAGCTTCCAGACTGCAAGCAGAAAACTATCGAAGCACTATTGGGCATTCATAGAGACGACATTTACACTGGCGGCGAGTTAATAGAGATTTATCATGATTATGTAATTTCACATGATGGGGAAAAGGAGCACCTTCTCCTCCTTCACAACGAAGAAGACATGAAGGGTATGTTAAATGTGGTTGCCATACTTGCCATTCCTGACTTATTCCGTAATCCGGTAAAGGTCACCAAGGTACAAGCCAACTATTATAACGATGTGAATCAACAAAAATGCGCTGAAATCATTATGAATCTTCGCTTTACAACCGTACTTCCGGCTACACTCTCCTACAGTGCAAACGGTTGTTACTTTAGCGGTTGCGGCACAGAAGGAAAACTTAAGGTTCCTCTATATGAAGAAGAAATGAAATATTTCTATTCAAACTATAAGGATTACTATTATCTTCCTAAGGAAGACCTTGCAATCCATAAATCAGTTGCTGCTTATGTCGATAAAGATTATCGTGAGCCTGCGCATGCTTCTAATTGCTACACTCGCAAGGCTTCTACTTATTTACCACAGTGGGATGTAGAGTTCACACCTTTCTTCAAAAGAGATTATCAATCCAAAGAGCTTTTCTTCGAATTGACAGATGAAATGAAAACACAACGTGAAGAATTTAATAAATATGCCCTGCATATATTACAAATGCTTGGCTCGACAAACTAAAACCTGTACAAAACACCGCTTCATAATGAAGCGGTGTCTCATTTTAAACCTATGTGTACATTTTATACTTTTGTATAGAAGAACGAATTTTTTCTATCATATCCGATTTCTTTATAATTCATAATCTGCTCTGTACTACCAATGAAAAGGATACCATCCTTCTTCAGCGACGCATTAAACTTTACGAACACCTCATCCTTTGCTTCTTCCGTAAAGTAAATTAACACATTACGACAAACTATCATATCACAATGATCCGGATATGTATCTTTCAGCAGGTTATGCTGTTTAAACTCAACTCTGGATTTAATCTCATCCGAAATCTGATAAGATGGACCAACCTTAGTAAAATACTTTTTCTTCAAATCATCAGGTACTGCAACAATACTCTTCTCATTATACAATCCAAGCTTTGCCTTCTCAATCACCTGCTTATCAATATCAGTTGCTATAATCTTAATCTGATTCAGCGGAAGATGACGCGACAAAGCCATAACCAAAGAATATGGTTCATCACCTGTCGAACAGGCTGCACTCCAAATCCTAAGATTCTTACCAAACTTCTGAATCAGCTCGGGAATAATCTGCTTATCCAACAAGCTCCACTGCTCCGGATTACGATAAAACTCTGATACATTAATCGTAAGATAATTTACAAAATCTTCAAAAACATTCTTATCGTCACGAAGTAGCGCCACAAACTTATCATATCCGACCACTCTGTGCTTTCCAATCAACGTATCAATTCGACGCTTCATCTGCTTCTCCTTGTACGCATTCAAGTCAATCTTTGTCAGTGCAAATACTTCCTTTTTAAAATACTCATAATCATATGCCATAGTAACTGCCCCTTTCTCACAAATACTTTTAAGTTTTACTTTTTAAGTATTTTATACCTCATAAGAACCTGTTTATTCCATATCATGAGAATACCCCATCATACGAAAACAACTCTAGGAACTAAAAAGTTCCTAGAGTATTATTATTAACTTGTCCCTATATAGCTGTTATTTATTCCCCTATCATAGTTACTACTAATATCTACTGTTCTCGTCTATCTTGATTACTCCGCATCCTGCTCAGCGATAGCTGCATCGATATCTACAGATACAACATCTGCATCATCCTCTGCTGCCTCTGAAACTTCAGGAGCGAATAAAGCTTTAACACTTAAGCTAATCTTCTTGCTCTCTTCGTTGAAGTCAACAACCTTAGCTGTGATAACCTGACCAATCTTAAGTGCGTCAGCAGGCTTCTCAACATGAGCCTTAGAAATCTGTGACACATGTAAGAGTGCATCGATTCCGGCTTCGATCTCGATAAATGCACCGAAATCAGTCATACGTGCAACTTTACCTTCAATTACATTGCCTACTGCAAACTTCTCTGCAGCATTTAACCAGGGATTGCTCTCCGGGAACTTAAGTGTAAGGGCAACCTTCTCACCGTTGATTTCTTTAATCATAGCTTTAATGCTGTCGCCAACTTTGTAAAGCTTCTTAGGGCTCTCAATTCTTCCCCATGACATCTCTGTAATGTGAAGAAGACCGTCTACACCGCCAAGATCAATGAATAAACCGAAATCAGTAATATTCTTAACTGTTCCTTCGATCATATCGCCTTCTTTAATCTTAGCAAAAAGCTCCTTCTGAAGCTTCTCGCGCTCTGCAGCAACGAGCTGTCTTCTGTCACCGATAACTCTTCTCTTCTTAGGATTGAACTCAGTAATAACAAATTCAATCTCCTGACCTTCATACTTCTTAAGATCCTTCTCAAAAGAATCTGAAACAAGGCTTGCGGGAATGAAAATTCTTGTCTCATCAACGATAACGCTGAGTCCACCGTCAAGTGCCTTAGAAACTTCTGCCTTCAATACCTCTTTGTTATTAAAAGCTTCTTCAAGTCTCTTGCTTCCCTTTTCCTGAGCAAGTCTCTTGTAAGTAAGGGCTACCTGACCCTCACCGTCGTTCACCTTAAGTACTTTTGCCTGAAGCTCTTCACCGGCTTTAACAAGTTCTCTAAGGTCAACATTGGGTGTGTTAGTATATTCGCTTCTTGAAATAATACCATCTGCCTTATATCCGATATTCAAAACGATCTCGTCTTCTTTAACGGCGATAACCGTACCGGTAACAACTTCTCCTTTTCGTATAGTCTTAAGTGATTCCTCCAACATTTGTTCAAAGCTTAATTCTGACATTCGTACGAACCTCCTCGATAATATTATTTGGGGTTGATGCCCCTGCCGTAATGCCTAAGCTGCGAATGCTAACGGATTCCTTTAAATCCAGGTCAACAAGTGTCTGTATATAGTATGTGTGTTCACATTCTCTTTTACATATCTCAAACAGCTTCTGTGTGTTGGAACTGTTCTTGCCGCCGATTACAATCATGGCATCCACCTGCTTCGCAATCTGTTCTGCTTCAGTCTGCCTTTCCTGCGTGGCGTTACAAATCGTGTTCGCAACATATATATTGTACCCCTTTTTTGATATAATTTCAACTATATCTTTAAATTTATTGTAGTTAAATGTCGTTTGGGATACTATGCATATCTCATCATCAGCGTTACACTGCCAATTATCCGCCTCATCAAGCCTTCCGATTACAAAAACCTTGTCATTTTGACTCCATCCTTTGATTCCTTCAACCTCGGAATATTTTTCAACCGGAAGCACGATCTTGTATTTCTTGTTGCAGATCTCTTCGTAGCTCCAGGAGGTTTCACCACCTGTTTCGATCTCCTCGCCGGCAAGAGCTGCGTTTACAATGTCAGCGAAGGAGGAACTATCCTTAAATCCGAGGGCATAGAGTGCAAGATCGGAAAGTTCGTTATCTTTTGTTACTACCAGTACGACTTCGTTGTATT
>JAZNMO010000187.1:0-13146 GCA_045579665.1 Lachnospiraceae bacterium | reverse complement strand
GATTCCAAGTCCAGTTAAACTGGCTTGTTTTCCGTTTTGTATGTTTCCATACTTTACTGTTTTTAGGTTTTGTTCTCTGAACAATTCTTTATTAAGAATTTTCAGGGTTGCATTACTGTTTATTTGTCAAGGTTCTGTTTTGCATCTTTTCGTGACGCAAAAGTTATGTTATCACATATCCATATGCTCTGTCAAGAACTTTTTTATTCTTTTTTATTTCGTTTGAATCATTCCCTCTCTTGACGGCGAAATTTATAATAGCATCTGCCAAAGTAAAAGTCAACTGCATTTTTATAATTATTTTTATTTTTTCTTATCTGCTATCCTTGCAACACTTCTATGAGTATTATATACGATATATTTCTAATATATGCGCAATACTGTTATTTTCATATATCCATGTCAGGAATCGGCTTGCCTCAACCTGTGGATACACCCATGCGTCAATCTGAGGAATTTGAAAAATACTTACCAAGGTAAGCAGTACCCATACAGTGAACAGCATCTGGGCAACGCCAAATACCATTCCCGCCATCTTATTCAGCCAGCTTACAATCGGCAGCTTTGTAATCAGCTTTAATGAATTTAAAATCAGCTTTATAATTCTATCAACAACATTAACCACCATTAACAATATCAATGCCAAAGCTACTTTTACATAACTTTTCTCCATAAAATCTCCAATTCCTTTTACCAGAATAATCAATACTCCTACTCCAATAATCGTTGAGACAATCTTAATAACACCTTCTACCAGTCCCTTTTTGTAACCATCTATTGCACTTGCAATAAACGCCAATATAATAATTAACCCTAATATATTAATCTCCATTTTTCCTCCGCTTATCCACGCCAAACTTCTAGTTCAACTCTATTAACTGTATGCTATCCTGTGTCACCAGCGTATATCTACTCACACTCCCCATGGGTAATATACACTGTATTCTTTCCTTAAATTTTCCTGTATATTTGAGTCTGCCGTCCCAATTATAAATACAGCATTCCTCTTCGTTATATATGATAATAGCCTTTGAATCTAACAAAATCTCATGATATTCCATATCAAAGGTAATTTCCTGCTTCACATCTCCGTCTGCATTATATATAACAAGTCGATGTGTATCTTGTGTTTCTCCTGTCGTATTATATGAAACCAGGCCAACATGCTCCTCATTATGATACACACTCAATACTTCCTCTGTCAGCATAACATCCTTGGTATTCGTAGGTATTTGTTCTCCACGATACAGCATAAGACGTTCATCGGCCACTCCAAACACAGCATCCGCACTCATAAATTCTACCAATGGCACTACCGCCTGGTCATAAACATATACGCCTACTAAATTATCCGTGTAATTCTGTCCTACAGACGAAAAATTATAGAATCCGACATTAGATACAATCTCTCCGCCCTCTGCCTTAAGGTATGACACCGCAACAAGCTTTCCATCATCCGATACATCTACCGCTATGGGATATCCTGATTTACTCATTGTGGTTTTAAAATCAGCAAAGGGTTCTCCTTTCTTGGCATTATAAAGATAGATTGCGGTAACATCAGAATCCTCCAGCACTGCTACCACCACACCATTTTCAGAAACCGTCAGATCACGTATCGGCATTGTCGTATTAATCGTTCCTATAATGCCATCAGTACCGGCTACATATATACTTCTTCCGTTATAATCGCCTGCAGCTACTACATTTCCACAGGTCTTAATAATAGGTGCCTGCATCTCATAACCCTGATTCCATACAGTATTGCCCTTAGTATCAATACAGCTCATGCCATCCTTACTATAAACCAAAAGGTATCCATCCAAGTTAAGACACTGTGCCTCCTGCGACTTATTCCATTCGTATTGCTGGCGCACCTCATAATCAACATATTCTTTATTATTCCAATAAAAAAAGATGCAAACTGCTGTCAAGGCAAGTAATATAATGATTACACACGCTCTGTAGAACTTTAAAACCTGATGCCTTCCCAGCTTCGCTTTATATGATATATCCTCGGTTCCACGTCCTCTTTCTCCAGACATGCTTCTTCTATTCTCCTCCATACGTCCCCCTATGTAATACGCAACACCAAACTGATTCCTAACGAACAGTATATCACCTTTGTCAAGGCGTGTAAAAGGTATCTTCCTGCAATATTGTTTGCTGCGATATTGTTTTCATAACGTAAATTGCCTGTTCACTTACAAACTCCAGCTTACGATAATGATTCATGGATATTATTATGTATGCCATTACAAATACCAACGGGATGTACTTTAATATTTCGCCCACACCTCCCGATTCAATCCGTTGAGGTGAATTTATTACCGTTCGATATATTGCTTGCGCACCTTCTCTTTCCAACGGAGAGACTGCAAAAGACAGCAAATAATTTTTCATATTATCATTATCTGCATAATAAATATAATAATCCTTAAACTCTGTCACATGATTTTTTCCTGTTTTTATTTCTATTTCCGGATATTCACTTGATGAAAGTGTAATTATCGCTCTTCCTATTTCAGCATCTTCGTTAAAATGTTCCTTTTCCTTTTCCTCAAATATGATTCCTGATACATAATAATAATGCTTTTGATTCTCTACCTCTTCCCTACCAAGGAGAATAACCTCCATACTCTTACACTTTTTTTCAGAAAGCGCTATCTTTATAAATGAATACGCATAATCCTCTATGTATAATATTTCTGCACCTTGCGGCATCCCCACAACCTGTATCTCCCTCTCCATTTCACATTTCTCCCTTTATTGATTTAAGAACACCTTAGCACAGATAGTGTAAAATTTTTGTAGAAAAAGGACCGACAAAATGCCGGTCCTTGTGATTACCATATAAACTTATAAATGGTTGTTGTTTCGTATCTTCTGTCAGGTCCATAAATTACATCAGGGAAATTCTCACGATTTACTGAATCAGGGAATGCCTGTGTCTCAAGACAAAGACCACTTCTCTTGCCGTAAGAAGCTCCACCCTTACCTGTCTCAGGCTTAATGCAGTTACCTGCATAGAACTGAATACCTGGTAAATCTGTATAAACCTCCATAGTTCTACCCTTTACAGGCTCTGTTACTACTGCAACCTTCTTCATCTTTCCATCAAAATCATCGATTACCCAGTTATGGTCATAACCTTCTACAAGCTTAAGCTGCTCAATATCATCCTCTACATGGTCGCCTACTGCCATTGGCTTTCTAAAATCAAATACTGTACCCTCTACAGGTGCAATCTCTCCTGTAGGAATAGCTCCTGCTACTACAGGTGTATAGTGTGATGCAAGAATACACATCTGATGATCATGAATTGGAGCTGCGTCGTGACTTACAAGATTAAAATATGTATGATTTGTCATATTAATCAAAGTTTTCTTATCACTGTCCACGTCATATGAAATCTTTACTTCATTGTCATCTGTTAATTCATATGTGACTGCAACCTGCTTTGTTCCAGGGAAGCCCATAGTTGCTTCGTCTGTCAATGTGAAAATCACCTTGTTATCGCCACACTCTGCTGCCCACAGTCTCTTGTGGTAACCAATCTTTTCATCACTGTGTAAGTTATTCTGATTATCATTAACCGCTAACTGATAGCGTACACCATCGATAGAAAAACACGCATCTGCAATTCTATTGGCATTTGGTCCAATGGTAGCACCGAAAAAGCTTCCATTTCCAAAGTATCCATCTACCTTGTCGAAGCCTAATACGATATCATCTACATTACCTGCTTTATCCGGCACTAATAAATTCACTAAAATTGCACCGTAATCTGTTACCTCTGCTACCATACCATTTTTATTCTTCATGGTATAAAGTGTTACTTCCTGTCCGTTTTCATTCTTTCCAAAGCTTTTCTTTGTTACTGACATCTTCTTTCTCCCTTTCTAACTATAGTTCTGTTCGTCCTTCCAGCGCTCTCAAAAGCGTCATTTCATCTATACACTCCAAGTCGCCGCCCACCGGTACACCGCTCGCAATTCTGGTAACCCTTACTCCTGTAGGCTTAATAAGCTTAGAGATATACATTGCCGTTGTTTCGCCTTCCAAACTGGAATTTGTCGCAATAATTACCTCGTCCACATCTCCTTCAAGACGCATTACCAGCTCTTTGAGCTTAATGTCTGCAGGACCAACTCCCAACATTGGTGATATTGCACCATGTAACACATGATACACCCCTTCAAACTTGCCTGTCTTCTCATATGCTGCTAAATCTCTGATATTTTCTACCACCATTATGGTCTTATGGTCTCTTTTCGCGTTGGCACATATTGGGCACTCTTCATTATCCGTCAATGTATAACAAGTCTTGCAATAGTGAATATTCTCTCTTGCATCCAGCATTATCTTAGCAAATCTTTGTACATGCTCTTTAGGCATATTGATGATATGCAATGCCAGTCGCTGTGCAGACTTATTACCTACACCCGGAAGCTTGGCGAACTGTTCAATTAATTGATTAATATGTCCGCTATACAAGTCCATTAGAAAGGAAATCCTCCGCCAAGTCCACCTGTTAAGTTACCCATTAATTCATTATTAGCTTCATCAGCCATTCTAAGAGCTTCATTCGTAGCTGCTACGATTAAATCCTGCAACATTTCAATATCATCAGGATCTACAACTTCCTCTGAAAGCTGTACCTTAATTACTTCCTTCTTACCGGATACAGTTACTTCTACTGCACCGCCGCCTGCCTTTGCAGTAAACTCCTTGGTCTCAAGCTCCTTCTGGCCTTCCTCCATCTGTCTCTGCATTCTCTGCGCCTGCTTCATTAAATTGTTCATATTTCCCGGCATACCCATACCGCCTGGGAATCCACCTCTTTTTGCCATTTATTCTTCCTCCTCTATTTCAATTTCCATATTGATTACTTTGGTTAAATCCACATAACTGTCCTCAAAGCGTTTGCCCTGATCCATCTTCTGAATGGTAACGGAGACTTCCTTTTGTATCAGATTGGATATCATATCCTCTACACGCTTCTGATTCTCTGCCTGCATCAGATAGTCATAGGGCAAACCATCCTCCACAACAATCATCAGCTTATTATCTCCGCCAAGACTAAGCCTTGCATTCTTCAGATATACCTTTAACGGCGATGTTGCCTGTCCGACAATGCTTGCCCAGCTGCTGACAATCTCCTTTACATCCTCAGGTATCGCCTTAGGAAGCTGTGGTTTTTCTTTTACTATGGCCTGTGTTGATTGTACCGTAACAGGTACTGTTTGGACAATCCCTTTTTCCATTTTTTCTTCCAAGTCTCTGACACGTTCCACTATTGCATCCTGTGTTGTTTCCATGGCAGGCTTACACAGCTTAATCAATGTCATCTCTATCAGAATACGCTTCTGTGACGCATACTTTATCTGCCCTGACAACTCTGAGAAAATACGAATATATCGCATAATTGTCTCTGCATCCATACTCTGCGCTTCCTGCTTGAGTCTTTGCAGATTATCACTAGAAACATCAATGACATCCTCTATCTCATCATCCGAGGTCTTTACCAATAACAAATTACGCAAATACCATGCAATATCCGTTACAAACTGTGTCAGCTCACGTCCCTGTATTACAACCTCTTCCAACAAGGAAATGCAACCGGAAATATTCTGTGACTGTATCATCTCCAGCAGCTCACTGAATACTCTGGTATCTACTGCACCGAGTACATCCAGTACCTTATCATAGGTCAGCTCCTCGCCAAAATGAAATGCGATACACTGGTCCAACAGACTCAATGCATCTCGCATGGAGCCGTCTGCTGTCTTCGCAATATAGCGAAGTGCCTTCTCTTCAACCGCTACCTGTTCTCTCTCTGCAAGCTCCTGTAGCCTGGCTGCTATCGTATCAATACTGATTCTTTTAAAATCATATCTTTGACATCTGGATAAAATGGTAATCGGTATCTTATGCACCTCTGTTGTCGCCAAAATAAAAATGACGTATGACGGCGGCTCCTCCAAGGTCTTTAACAAAGCATTAAAGGCTCCTATGGAAAGCATATGCACCTCGTCAATAATATAAACCTTGTACTTACCCTCTACCGGAGAATAAGAAACCTCATCCACAATCTCTCTGATATTATCCACACCATTATTCGATGCCGCATCTATCTCAATTACATTCATGCTTGCACCGGATGCAATGGTCTGACAGCTTCTGCAATGACCGCATGGGCTTCCATCCACTGGATTCTCACAGTTCACTGTCTTGGCAAACAGCTTTGCAATCGTAGTCTTACCGGTTCCTCTGGTTCCTGTAAAAAGATATGCGTGACCGATACGCTCTGCCTTTATTTGATTCCTAAGTGTTGTAACAATATGCTCCTGTCCCTTTACCTCCTCAAAATGGTCTGGACGGAACTTCCTATATAATGCTGTATACGACATGAACTACCTCTTTTACATTCTCTGAATAGTTACCATAATAAAAAGATAACTTACCGATGAAAAGAAGTCAATACAACCTTTCATCGATAAGTTTTCTTATTCTATCAATTATTCATTAATCGCCAAAGCTAATTCCCAGCATCTTAGCCTCTTTAATAATAGAAGAATCCGGGTCAACCATCTTAAGCTTACCTGCCACTTCTTCCAATGGCACTTTTACAATTTCTCTGTTCACATAGCCAACCATATAACCATATTTGCCTTCCATAATCAATCTGCCTGCCTCAGCTCCCAGTCTGCTGGCAAATACTCTGTCATATGCATCAGGGCTTCCGCCTCTTTGCGTATGTCCCGGCACAGTTACTCGAACCTCCATGCCGGTCTTCTTAAATATCTCATCTGCAATTTCATAAGAAACACTTGGATACTTGGATTCCTCAACATACTTCTTATATTCCTTTTTAGAAAGCTTTGCAGCCTCCTTGGAAATCGCACCCTCTGCTACCGCAAGAATGGTAAATCTGCTGCCTCTTTCATTTCTCTTCTTGATAGCATCCACTACCTTATCAATATCATAAGGAATCTCCGGAATCAAGATAATATCCGCACCACCTGCCATACCGGCATTCAAGGTAAGAAATCCTACCTTATGTCCCATGACTTCTACAATAAATACTCGTCCATGAGATGCTGCAGTGGTATGAATCTGGTCAATACACTGTGTCGCAATATCTACCGCACTCTGGAAACCAAAGGTCATATCAGTTCCCCACAAATCGTTATCGATTGTCTTGGGAAGTGTTACAACATTTAATCCTTCTTCTCTCAGAAGATTTGCTGTCTTATGAGTACCATTTCCTCCAAGAATCACAAGACAGGTCAAATTCAGCTTGTAGTAGTTATGCTTCATCGCCTCTACCTTATCCAAACCATTCTCGTCCGGCTCCCTCATATTCTTAAATGGACATCTAGAGCTTCCAAGAATCGTTCCTCCCTTTGTAAGGATACCTGAAAAATCCGAAAATGAAAGCATCTTATAATTACCATATATTAATCCCTTATAGCCGTCTAAAAAGCCGTATAACTCTACGTCTTCTTTTCCGTTAAACAGTGTCTTTGCGACACCTCTCATCGCCGCATTTAATGCCTGGCAATCTCCCCCACTAGTTAATAAACCGATTCTAATCATGGTATTCCTCCTTGTTTTTTCGAAGAAAAATGTCGACTCTGCTTGCAGAGTTTTCGCTTCTTGCAGGCAGAGGAATTTCCCTCCTTGAGATATTTAGAAAATTAAAAAATAAATATCTTTTGTCCACAAATCTACTTTATATTATATCTTATTTTTTAACTACTAACAACTTTTATATTATTTTCAAGCTAATTCTGTGTTGAATTTCTACAACAAAAAACGGAGGCATTCCCATTTACCTCCGTTTTTTACTCATAAGCTTTTATTCTGCACTAATACATTACTATTTACATCTTTGAAATCATTACTACTGACAAATCATACTTTTCTAAGAAATCATCGATATCACGCTCATCGCTAATTTCCATTGCTACTTCAAATACTCCTGTCTCCGGATCTAAAAATCCCGCAACCATCTCTCCTGTTGACTGGTTCTTTCTAATCAGTGGTTTCTTGTTTAAAACATCAATTTTGGATACCTCTTTTTTTGCTACTAACATATTTTTTTCCCCTTTCAAAACCCTTTTCCTTTGTAATATGCTAATATAAATTCAAGTCACGCAATTCTAGTTAATTATTAACATATTTAGTTTCCTTATGACAACTGATTGATTTGTTAACCTAATAATACACTATTGTCTGAAATTTTACAAACTAATTTTGTATATTTTTGTAATTTTAGGTTAATTTTGGTGTTTTGCACAAATTTACCCCATAAAAATGCACAAATCACCCGTTGCAAATCATAATAATGCACAAATAGCAATGTATTCTGTTTTCAAGGTGCATTGCTCCATAAGCAAGTCACGTCCTCCACTTATGAATTTAAAAGCTTATTTATGTTCATTTCCACTGTCTTGTCACTTTCTCCCTCTAGTGATAGTTTCAATGAAATTGAATCCACTATACTGCCGTCGGTAAATCGCATCGGATCATATCTCCATACCTCCAGCTCAACATATGACACCTGCGTATCCCACGCCGGGTCAACAACCTGTAATACCTCTGAAGTATCTAGGAAAACTCTCTTTTCCATAGCCCTCACTTTGTGATCCGGTCCCCTTCTTCCATTCATCACACAAAGTGCTTCCTGACCGGTTATCGGTAATGCTAACACTATTTCATTTTCTTTGACGAACAATCTCTTCTGCACCGGATTCCTCAAGTATGGCTTAGCTCGTTCAAAAAGCTCCTTCTTCGGCAGGGCAGTAGTAACCATAGAACTACGTCCCTTCTTCTTAGTCACAAGCAATTCCAACTCTTCAAGCTCCTGCACCCCTCGAGTAACATTCATCAAGGATATCTCAAGCTGTTGAGATATCTCAAGCTTAGAATGATAAACACTCTCTTCATCATATAAAAAGTACAAAAGAATGTATTGTGCCATCGCCGTCAACTGCTTACCGGCTATCGCCGATGCTTTAAAATGCTCCTGTAATGCAATTCCCAAAAACGGCATATACAACTGATTCTCAGGAACAATAAACGACTGGAGATTCTCTATCAGACACTTTCTCTGGTAAGAATTAATCCGGTCAAAGCATAAGACAAACGGATAATCACAATACTGCTCTAAAGCCTTCTGTTGTTTTAAGTAAGAAGATAATTGAAAATCGTCTGTCATAATAGATATGACAAGGCACTTCACTCCGCATATTTCCATTACAGAATATGTTCGTCCATCTCTAAGCTCTTCCGGCAAAGATTCACTGTTATTCCAGATTTTAATATCTGCTTTCATTCCTAAAGTGTTTTTTAAATAACTTTCCATCGATGCCGCTCTCTTACTTTTACTAACTTTATGCTCATATCTTAACATATGAAATTTTAATATGCAACAATTTTGTTACAAAATTTTGTCTTTTTTTGTACAATTCCACAAATTGTATTCAATTGTGTATCGACCACAAAATATAGCCCCTATCACATTGCGAATAAGCACCTTGTGAATTCTTCGCACAAAAAAGAGAATGCTCTTATACATTCTCTTTCGGCATTTATTTCTTATTTTTCTTAACTACCTTCGTTCCCGGAGTCCTTGTGGTAATACGCAGGTAATTTTTCTTGTCCTCTACAAATTTAGCAATGGATATATTTTTCCAAACATACACATCCTCCGGATTCACCTGTACCTTTATTTCCCTTGCCATACCATTACCACTAAAATTAACCAGTTTCTCATCGTATCTTACCGGCATGGTATAAATATATTTGTTATCGGTTACTTGTACTACCTGTGTATCAAAAATTGCCGACTTTCCTTCTTTACTTACCTTAATTGTGGCAGGTGCCAACATAGGAATATCCTGTACATCCATTTTATCACGCTCTCCTCAACAAAGTTTTCATAACATTTACATTAATATTATATTATTGTCAGTCAATTATTGTCAAGTAAGCTTATACTCTCTTTGTGATAATCTCTCTAAATTATGTTTCTTTTGTGAATTTTTGTCTGAGTATTTTCTTTTTTCCCTTTTTATGTTACTTTATTGTGAGGGGTTTCACCCGGAAAGGTAAGGTATTATATTATGGCAAACAATCAAGGAAACGAAACACTCAGTAAGAGTAAAGCGAAAAGAGAAAATCGCCATAAAGAAGTAACTCAGCAGAAGAAGCAGAGATTACTTTCCAATATCATTTTTGGTGTTATTACTGCAGCTATTGTTGCATTTTTTATTTTCGCTATTGTAGCTGGTATTTATCAGTCAGCAACCAGAACAACTTCAAGCACTGATTTCAGCGCTTGCCTAACAGACGATGGTCTTATTAAAGATGTAGACGCCGCTTCTGTTATTACACTTGCAGATTATGAGAGCCTTGTAGTTCCAATGTCTGAGGTTGCTGCTACACAGGAAGAGGTAGATGCAGATATTCAGGCTATGCTTGAGGACTCAGAGGAATTATCTACCGACACAACACTTACTATCGCAGATGGTGATGTTGTTAATATTGATTATGTTGGTTCTATTGACGGCGTTGAGTTCGAAGGCGGCAACTCTAATGGTGCCGGCTATGACCTCACAATCGGTTCAGGTTCTTTCATTGATGATTTTGAACAGCAGCTAATTGGTCATGCTCCGGGCGAGGAGGTTACTGTTGAGGTTACTTTCCCTGAAGAGTACTCAAACAATCCTGACCTTGCAGGCAAGGACGCAAGCTTTGCAGTTACAATTCACGGAATTTATGTAATTCCTGAGTTTAACGATGAGTTCGTTACAGAGTATCTTTCAGATGTAGCTTCTAATACAGAGGAATACATTGCATATGTTGAGAACTTCTATTACGAGCAGCATTTACAGGAATACATCAAGAATTATATTTTCGAGAATTCAACAGTGAATAAGTATCCTAGCGCATACTTGAAGAACGTAAAATCTACAACCAAGTATGGCGATGAATCTACAGTTTCATACTATAATCAGATGCTTGGTGCCTACGGCATGTCTTATACAAATCCATGGGATATCATGGAGGGTATTGAGAACGAAGCCGACTACGAGAAGGATCTTACAGCTCGTGCTAAGGATACTGTTAAGTCAGCACTTATCTATCAGGCAATCTACGAGAAGGCAGGTCTTAGCTTTGACGTAGCAGCTTACATGGAAGAGCTGGTTTCAACAAGCAGTCAGGAATACGTAGACGGTATGGTTGAGTCATACGGCGGACAGGGTGCATTAATGCAGTCTAAGTTAGTTGAAGTCGTTAACGAATATTTGATGAATACTGTTACAGTTGAATAATTGATACATTGTAAAGAAAGAATCCGACAGCCATCTTATAAATGGAGTCGGATTCTTCTTACTTTTCGGAGAGTTTTTTGTAGCCCGCCTCACCATCATTCTGTTTGATTGAGTTTCTTATATTCCAACCACTTTTTATAGTCTTCTTCCGACTTTAATTGCTGACAACGCAGCTTATTCTCTTTGATATCCTCCTGCAAAATCTCATCAAGCCAATCTGCCAATTCTTTCATACGCTCATCTTCGCTTGTATAATACACATCTCCTTCTTCATGTAACATAATCATTTCTGTATTTCCATTTTTTGTTACAGCATACGCATCCCTACTCCACATGCCCAAATAAACATCCGGATGATCAAACGCATACCTATCGTAACCACTAACATCCTTCTCATAATGATTATCTCTAAGTATTTCATGAAAATATGCATATTTTTCCTTTAAAACATCTAAACCTATGTTTCCTACATATCTTGTATACTTATCCTTCTTTAATTCTTCATAAATCAATTCCATACTTTCCCCTTCTTCTGGTTCAAAGCTACG
Source organism: Lachnospiraceae bacterium (assembly GCA_045579665.1). Taxonomy (GTDB): domain Bacteria; phylum Bacillota; class Clostridia; order Lachnospirales; family Lachnospiraceae; genus COE1. The sequence continues at coordinate 1,253 of JAZNMO010000187.1, read as the reverse complement.
AACAGAATTAAAGTAATAGATATCTCCTTGATTATCTATTGTCCACATTGAAGAAGAACTAGGATAGTTATAGGATGAGTGATTTAATGAAAATTGAAACACAATCAGCGGCATCTGTGATTCATCATACTTTGTATAACTTCTACACAGCACAAAAATGATAACAACAATCAACAATACAATTACATACTTTAGTTTCTTCTTCATATCTTGCTTATCCCCCTTACTCGTGGATATTATCTAATCTCATTTACTGCTACCAATCCACTATCTAAATACTCAGTTGACAATGTAAGGATAATGTTTCCTGTCCATGGCAACCTATCTTTCAAGTAAATCTTCCATCGATTTTTCTTTCTCTTCAAGAACATCTCGGTATTTCAAATCTTTACATATCTCAACACTATTCTTTTTATCCTCTTCTAATACCATGTCTATCCAATCAGCTATATCAAGCATTCTTTTATCTTCACTTACATACTGCAAAGCACCTTCTTCATACACTTTGATAAGCTTTATCTCACCATCTTTATCATACGAATAAGCATTCCATCTATAAATTCCTTTCATTTCTAGTGTAACATCACATACTTCACCTTCTCCATGCCCTGTAATATCTTTTTCGTAATGACCATCTCTAATGATATCTAATAAAAGACTATATTTTTCTCTTAAAATATCTATGTCTATAGTCCCTACATATCGTGAATGTTCAAGTTGCTTCAATGCTTCATACGTTACAGCCAATGCATCCTGCTCCTCTTGATGAAAATAATAACTATCATTAAAATAAAATATATTTCCTTGGTTATCTATTGTCCATGTAGATGCAGCATTAGGATAATTGAAAGAATCATCAATCAACATGAACTGAAACACAATTAATGGCATTTTAGATTCATCATACTTCGTATAACTTCCACATAACACCAAAATTATTGCTATGATTAGCAATACAATTACATACTTTAGTTTCTTCTTCATATCTTGCTTATCCCCTTACTCATGGATATTATCTAATCTCATTCACTGCAACCAAACCATCCTCTGTTATGTCAAAAACAAACCAGTCCGTACCCAGAAGGTTCTGTGGAACACTATAAGTTTGCAATAAATCGTTCCCCTTGTAAACACGGACTACTGCTCCCGAAGCAGATAAATCAGTGTAGTTCATTGCACCAAAATTACGTACATAATACTTGAAAACACCACCATCTAAATGTCCTGTTCTTAATGTAATTGTAACAGTTTCA
>JAZNMO010000186.1:0-16570 GCA_045579665.1 Lachnospiraceae bacterium | reverse complement strand
CGGACGTGATGGCATTACAGTTTTATGCACCAATGTATGTATTGCTGACTCTATGTGATCGTCAGCCTGAGAGAGAAGAAGAGGCATTGAAGCTTTTGTAAAAGCATATCAGACAGTTTAGCAGGATATATCATGTGTAAGGAGAAAATTCCTCTGCCTGCATAAAGTGGAAACTCTGCAAGCAGAGTTGGCATTTTTTCTTCGAAAAAACAAGGAGGAATAGATTATGAAGATTGTTTTAATACATGGACAGAATCACAAAGGAAGTACATATCATATTGGGAGAATGATTGCGGATCAGATACAAGGTGATAATGAAATCACAGAGTTTTTTCTGCCAAGAGATTTGAATCATTTTTGTCTTGGTTGTTATAAGTGCATAGAGGGTGATGAGAATTGTCCTTTCTTTGAAGAAAAGAAAGTGATTATGGATAAGGTAGAAGCAGCTGATTTATTAATTTTCACAACACCAACATATTGTATGCGTGCCTCAGCACCTATGAAGTCCTTTCTAGATTTGACTTTTACATATTGGATGTCACATAGGCCAAGAGGATGTATGTTTACAAAGAAGGCAGTTGTAATATCCACTTCGGCAGGAGCCGGAGCAAAGACAGCGGTTAAGGATGTTGAAACAGCACTTTTTTACTGGGGAGTACCTTATGTCATATCCTATGGGATTGCAGTTCAGGCCATGAATTGGGATATGGTTAGCCATAAGAAAAAGGGTAAGATTCAAAAGGATATAATTAAGCTGGCAAATCGTCTTTCTAATGATAAGAAGCCAATGGTAGGTGTAAAGACACGTTTTATATTTAAGATGATGGGAATGATGCATTCTGCAGGTTTTGATTCATCGCCAATTGAAAAGCAATATTGGGAGAAGAATGGCTGGCTTGGAAAGAGAAGACCTTGGAAGGATTAAAATAATATTGGATAGATTGTAATACCCCGCCGTGTTTTATCACTGACGGGGTAAAATATTGCTTAGATACTAATTTGTTGATTTAACTATCTTACGACACAAATCACATAAGGAGTAACACTTGGAACTATCAACATTGATTCCATTTGCAGAAGCCAGTTCTACTAACGCAGAACCGCCGCCTGTTATGAGTGCTTTCGTATAGATGTTATCGTAAGGATTATATCTTGATACAATAGTTTCAATGCTTTCCTCATAGATGTTGCCAATTACAAACGAACACACCATAACATCGCCATTTGGGACGATAGATAAGCAAGTAATATCTGTGAGTGGTTGAGTATAAGGCGCAGTGCCACAAGCTTTTGATAAATCTAGCTTAGGTGATTCGTAATATTCGGTTAAATACTTTGCGGCATTTCCGGATAGAGTGATATTATTACCCTTTGAAATAGAAATATCTAAATCAGCAAATGATGAAAGTATATGTTGAGTCTGTGTGTTATATGTGTTTTCATGGTCTTTACATACTACCCACGCAGGTTGTAAGCGGAAATTAGTTAATTGGGTTTGCTTTAAGGCTTTGGCAAATGCATAAACGTATTCTGCAGGTATAGTTTCTTGATGAAAGGCATCAACAGAAAGTATGAGATTATTTACACCTGAATGGCTGATTAAATTGGCTACTTCTTGTATTCTTGATATATCCTTGGAGAAATAACCGTTTGTTATAATCTGTCTTGCTTCAATACCACAATCTCTAGCGGTGCTATGAATTGCGCAAGTAACCTCAGGATATAACAGTGGTTCACCTCCAAAGGTCATAACAGAAGAAACCTCGTAATGTTTGGCAAGCCATTGAATTGTCTCGGTTGCTTCTTTGATTCTGACATGATGATTTGTGGTATCGCTGTTAAGTTGGTCTGCAACGGAGCAATGTTTGCATTTTCCTGAGCAGTTATAGGTCAGTACAAATTCAATTCTTTTTACATTTATGTATTTTGATAGATTCATATATTTTAATACCTCGTTTATTTCTTCTCATGGAATTCACATCCTTTGTGTATGATATGGATATTATAACATAAAAATATTAAGACAAAACCAGAAAAATAAAGTATAATGTAATGAGTTATGGTAACCTGGGTTATCTATTAGTATTACGACAAGTGGGGGAACAGATTTGGGTAAGAAATTAATCATTACGGAGAAACCATCCGTGGCACAGGATTATGCCAAGGTATTTCAGGTATCAGGCAGACAGAACGGCTATATTGAGAATGACGAGTACGTGATTACATGGTGCGTAGGACATCTGGTAGAGATGGTGTATCCTGAGGAATATGATAGTAAATATAAGAGATGGATGCTGGAGGATTTGCCATTCCTTCCGCAGAACTACAAATATGGTGTCATCGAGAATGTAAAGCAGCAGTATGACACGGTACATAGATTGTTGCACAGAGAAGATATTGATACTGTTTATTGGGCAGGAGACTCCGGAAAGGAAGGACAAACCATCGAAGAGAATATTCGTAATTACGGTGGTGTGCGTGAGGGCATGGAGGAGCTCCGTGTTTGGATTGACTCTCAGACAGAGGAGGAAATCAGACGAGGTGTGGCAGAGGCAAAGCCGATGTCAGCTTATGCGAATCTGGGATTTTCCGGTATTATGCGTTCTATCGAGGACTATGCCATGGGTATCAATTTTTCCCGCGTTATGTCCGTAAAGTATGGAAAATTATTAAATGATGCAGCAGCTACCAGCAGTTATACCGCAATTGCCATTGGACGAGTTATGACCTGTGTGCTTGGTATGGTTGTGAATCGTGAGCGGGAGATTCGTAATTTCAAGGAGACTTTTTTCTATAGAGTTGTAGGTGATTTTACAGATGCGAATATTGAAGCTGAGTGGAAGGCAGTAGAAGGCTCCAAATACTTTGATTCGCCCAAGCTTTATAAGGAGAATGGTTTTAAGGCAAAAGAGGACGCTCTTGCTTTGATTGATTCTTTAAGCGGTAAGGAAGCAGTAATAAAGTCGATTGAAAAGGGCATTTCCAAGAGAAAAGCACCATTACTTTTTAACCTTGCAGAGCTGCAGGCTGAGTGTTCAAAGCGTTTTAAGATTAGTCCGGATGAGACCTTACAGGTGGTGCAGGACTTGTATGAGAAGAAGCTGACTACCTATCCTAGAACCGATGCCAGAGTGTTGACAACAGCGGTAGCCAAGGAGATAGGTAAGAATCTCAACAAATTGAAGGGCTACACACCAACACAGGCTTTTACTGATAAGATTTTACAGCAGCGCGCCTATGGTAATCTTGCGAATACTCAGTATACGGATGACAGTAAGGTTACAGACCACTATGCGATTATCCCGACAGGACAGCTGACCGAGCTTGGTTCATTAACGCCTTTGCAGAGTCAGGTGTTTGATTTGATTGTCAGAAGATTTTTGAGCATTTTTTATCCGCCTGCTGAGTATCAGACCTTGAAAATGACAGTGGGTATCGGCGAAGAGTCCTTATTTACATCAGCAAAGGTGTTGAAAAGTCTTGGCTTCTTAGAGGTTATGGGAAAGACCTTAGAGGATGCGGATGATGAGGAGAATACAGCCTCTGATGAGAATAAGGGAGAAGAAGGTGCAGAAGAGAATGCTGCGAATAAAGATAAGAAGAATAATGCGAAGAAGCTTTTAGCTTTGGCGGAGACCTTAAATCAGGGAGATGTTCTTAGTGTGAATGGCTTTGAGACGAAGGAAGGCCAGACCAAGCCGCCTAAGCGTTATACCTCGGGTTCTATGATTCTGGCTATGGAGAATGCAGGACAGCTTATCGAGGATGAGGAGCTGAGAGCGCAGATTAAAGGTTCGGGTATTGGAACCAGTGCAACCAGAGCGGAGATTATTAAGAAGCTCATTCGTATCGGTTATCTGAATTTGAATAAGAGGACACAAATTATTACACCGGAGAGCTTTGGCGAGATGGTGTATGAGGTTGTGGCGATGACAGTTCCGGCTCTTTTGAATCCCAAGATGACAGCATCGTGGGAGAAGGGATTGGATGGTATTACTAATGGAACGGTAGATATGAAGGAGTATCGTGCCAAGCTGGAGGACTTTATTCGTAGGGAAACGATACAGATTCGTGACCATGATTTGACACAGCCGATTGCCGCGCAGATTAGCCAGTTTACGGGGAAGGGTGCAAGAGGTCTTGGCGCACGTAAGAAGATTGGTGCAGTATGTCCAGTATGTGGAGGCGATATTATTACTACACCATTTGGCTATGGATGCTCTAACTATCAGAAGGATGGTACAGGCTGCCGATTCGTAATCGGTAGTGTTGCGAATAGAGATTTGACTGAGGAAGAGTGTGTTGCGCTTCTGACACAGGGACGCACTGAGGTTTTAAGTGGCTTCGTTGGCAAAAATAAGAAGAAGTTCCAGGCGGCACTTGTGATGCAGAAGGACGAAGAGGGTAAGATACAGTTTATGTTTGATTTCTCTCAGAATCAGCCACAAATTATAGAGGGCGTACAGTGTCCTGACTGTGGTAGTGCGATTGTGGCGAGAGGCACGAATTATAGCTGCACAGGCTATGATGCTTCTAATCCTGAGAGCTGTCGATTCTATATTGGAAAGATTGCAGATAAGGAGCTGAATCTAACTCAGGTCAAGGAGCTTTTGACCAACCATAAGACAGAGACAATTCGAGGTTTTAAGGGGAAGAGCGGCAAGCGATTTGATGCGTGCCTTTTATTGGAAAAGGGAGAACATGACAAATATGTCATTAAATTCGATTTTGATAATGTGGAATCACAGAAGATAAAGGACGTAGTTTGCCCGGATTGTGGCGGTGAGATTGTAAAGACACCGTTTGGCTTTGGCTGTGCAAATTATAATTCGCAGAATCCTGAGAGCTGTCGTTTTTCCATTGGAAAGATAGCGAATAAAAGTATTGCGGCAGCACAGGTGAAGGAACTCTTAACAAATGGAATTACCTCTACAATTAGAGGGTTTGAGGGTAAGAGTGGTAAGAAGTTTGATGCCTGTCTGATGCTTGATAAGGATGAGAATGAAAAGCATATTGTGAAGTTTGACTTTGAGCATGTGGAGTCTAAGAAGGTAAAGGATGTAGTATGTCCGTTATGTGGTGGTGATATTGTACCGACACCATTTGGCTTTGGTTGTGCAAAGTATGATAAGGATGATGAGAACAGTTGTCGTTTTTCAATTGGTAAGATGGCAGGAAAGGATATTCCGGAGGCACAGGTGAGGGAATTATTGCTGAACGGAAGGACGGCGACTATTAGAGGTTTTAAATCTAAAGCAGGTAAGAAGTTTGATGCAAGAATTGTTTTGAGTAAGAATGAAGAGGGTAAAGTAACAGGCTTAAAGTTTGATTTTGATGATTTGGAACAGCCAAAACTCAAAGATGTACAGTGTCCACTTTGTAAGGGCGATATTGTAAAGACCATGTTTGGTTATGGTTGCTCTAATTACAATAAGGATGATGAGAACAAGAGTTGTCGATTCTCTATTGGTAAGATTAGCGGAGTGAAACTCAATGACAGTCAGGTAAAACAGCTTTTGACTACTAAGAAGACAGATGTGATTACAGGATTTTTATCCAAGACTGGCACAAAGTTTGATGCACCTCTCAAACTTACAGGGGAAGGACAGATAGTGTTTGATTTCCCTGAAAGGGCAAAGCCGGAGGAGACAAGCCTTATGTGTCCAAGATGTAAGGAAAAGAAACTCTTTAAGAGCCAGTGGTATTACGAGTGTAACTTCCAGTGTGGCTTTAGAATTGGTCATACGGTAGCACAGGTGCCGATTTCAGAGGAGATTATGCAGGAGCTGTTCGATACAGGTAAGACAAGGAATAAGGTGGTTGGCTTTACTTCAAAGGCGGGTAATGTATTTGACACTTGCTTAAAGTATGAGGACGAGCGCATCAGCTTTGATTTTGATAATCCGGGTGAGACACCGGCACAGCAGGAGCAGAGTGCAACACCTTGGCTTGATGGCGGTGAGGTGGAGATACCTAGTGATGATGCTTTGGCTGAACAGAACGATAGTGCGATGGTGCAGGAACAACAGGCGGGTTATGAAGTATCAGAAGCTATAACAGATTCGGTATCAACCGGCGCAACCTCTGAGGAGGATGCTTATTGGGCATCTCTCATGGCAGGCGCAGCAGATGAGAACGCACTGAACGAAGATGTGGAGAGTATGCTTCTCACAGCGCAGATGCTGGAGGATGATGGATTGCCGTGGAATTAGATTTTATCATGTAATCCTACTAAATAGCAAAAAAAGTCGATTTAGTAGGATAATTGGAGCCGAGTTAGTCCAACTAAATGGCAAAAAAGCTAATTTAGTTGGACTATGATAGAGAAACAAAGTATAGATTGAATGAAATATGAGTTGTTTAAGATAAGAGGAGAATAATAGATGAACAGTGCACTTTTGACAATCGATGATATTTCATCGAAAAATACACCTGCTATTGTAGATTATTTAAAAGAAAAGGGAATAAAAGCAGTTCTTTTTGCGACAGGAGAAAATGTGGAGCGTTTTTATGAAGAAGCTATGTATGCTTTGAAAAACGGAATGATTGTGGGGAATCATAGTTATTCTCACCCGGCTTTTTCCTCTTTGACGATAGAAGAATGTAAGGAAGAAATTGAAAAATGCGAGAAGGTTCTTGATAAACTGTATAAAGATAGTGGCGTGGAACGCATATACAGACCGTTTCGTTTTCCATATGGAGATAAAGGTGGAAAGAATAAGGAAGCATTACAGAAGTATTTTCAAGAGATAGGCTTTCATAAGGTTTATGATAGGCATATTCCATATCAGTGGTGGAAGGAAAACAACTTGGACACAGATATAGATACTTTCTGGACATTTGACTTTTCAGAATATAATATTCGTCCAAATTCGGATTTTACAAAGGAATCGGTATGGGAAAAAATGCATGATTCAAATCCTAAATCCGGGGCAGCTCTATTTGCGGAGAACAATAGGCATATTCTTCTTTTACATGCACATGATGAAACTGAGGAAATGCTGCCCGAATACTATAAGTTGTTTATAGACCATCTGTTGGAAAATGGGTTAGTCTTTGATGAACCGAAATTCATTTGATTGAGGAGATTTATCGCAAGGCGATATATATTATGAAATTATTTATAAAGAGAGAACGAAGAGAAATGAAGAACGTAGTACAGAAAATATTGAGGATGTTTATACTGTGGTGACATGGGATCAAAGAAATTGTGGCAAAAGTTATGATAAGGAACAGAACGATGTGGCATTGACTTATGATGAATGATGGAAAAGCCGTCACAGAATATGTTTTGAATTATCTCGGTAAAGAAAAACTGACGTTGTTGGGACATTCCTGGGGACTTATTTGGGATGCAATTTAGCTCTTTTATATCCTGAGTATTATGATTGCTATATCGGAACAGGACAGATGGTAGATATGTATCAAAATGAACTTGCGTTTTATGAAATAGCAAAAAGCTGGGTAGGAAATGATTCGGAAGGTCTTGAGCTTTTGGAGAAATTGTCTCCTGATAGCTTTACAGAGGAACACTTTTATTCTAGAAACTTGCTGATGCAAAAGTATGGCTATAACATGATGGTGGACGGAATGGACTATAATCTAGCAGTGACGGTTATTTTTAATCCATACTACTCTTTGACTGATTGGGTAAACTTTTTGTTCTCTGATTATAGCGTATATATGGACTTTTTGATGTCAGATGAGTTTGAGAAGTTTTCCTTAGCAGATAAGACCTCGTATAAAATACCATATTACAATATTAATGGAGATCGTGACTATCAGACTAATTATAAATTGGCGCAGGATTATTTCGATGTAATAGATGCCCCATATAAAAAAATGTACATTATGATGAATACAACACATGGATTGTTGGAGTCAAAGTCTGAGGAGTTTTCGCAGATTCTGCATGAGATAGCAAAGGAACGTGCAAAATGGCAAGCGTCTACATCGGATGAGCAACTTCCGGATGCAGAAAATGGGTATACAGAAGGCTTGAATGAAATAGAAGAAATAAGTGAAAATCTGAATGTGTTACAAGTGAAATGTAAGGAGTAAACATATGACATCTATTAAAAGAAGTAAGAAGATTTTAAAATTTATTAATCTGATGGTAATTTGTGTGCTCTCCTTATCAATGTTGATATTATGTGCCATTTTTATAGCTCATTCTATTGTTTTTTCGAGGGCTGATTATGACCAGTATGATACAGAACTCTACTTGTTATATGAAGATATTGATGTAGAAAAGTATCCTCGTAAACAAATATTTGTACAGTCAGAAGAAAATACTATTTCGGCATTTTATTATCCGACTACAGATAGTAAAGGATTAATTGTTGTTGCCCCCGGACATAGGGATTCCAATGATATTAAGTTGTACGAGATATGCTATTTTGTCGATGCTGGTTATTCAGTTATATGCCTTGATTATACAGGTTGCTATTCAAGTGGTGGCGACAGTATGCGTGGGTATAGTCAGTGCGTATATGATTTGGATGCGGTTCTTGACTATATAGAAACGGATGAAAAGTTTCAAAATATGTCAATTTATTTGTTTGGTCATAGTATGGGTGCATATGCAGTCAGTGCAGTGCTTCAGTATAATCATAATATTGAGAAGGTTATTGCGGCATCAGGATTCGATACACCTGAGGAACAATGGCAATATTCAATAAAAAGATATACGGGTATTTTTTATCCTATTATCAAACCGTTTAACACATTATTTGTTAATATAAAATATGGGAATGATAAGGATTTGTCTGCTGTAGCTGGAATTAATTCGGTCACAATACCGGTTTTGATTATTAGTGCAGAGGAAGATATCTTTTATGGAGGATGCAGTCCTGTTTATGAGAGACAAAATGAAATTGTGAATCCGAATTGTACATTTGTGTTGATGGATGAGGAGAATCATAATGGGCATTATGACTATTTCCTAACAGATGCAGCACTTAAGTATCAGGCAGAAAATCCTACTGTGCCGATAGATAAAAAATTATATATGGAACATGACGAAAAAGTGATGAATATGATTATTAAATTTTTTGAGAATAAATAAACAGTTCATTATAGAGACACTGTGAAATTTCAGCTTTATAGAGAGTTGAAAGCAATAGAAGATTTGAAATTTGAGGTGGATATTATGGAATGGTTATGATTGTTCTAAAGATTCCATACGATAAATTCTAATATGTGGAGGTAAAGATAAAATGAATTATACACATTTTGTTTCTGTGGCTGGTTTGGTAAGTAATGAGAATGAAGAAATATTATTAATAAAAAGTCCGTGGAGAGGATGGGAATATCCGGGCGGAATGGTAGAACCTGGCGAAATATTTCAAGAGGCTTTGATTAGAGAGATAAAAGAAGAACAAGATTTCATTGTTGGAAATATATAAATCCGGAATTGTGGAGATAAAAGCACGAAATTCAACGACATATATTTTATTAATGGAACTGCATATGTGGGTAAGTCCACTGTTAATGAAATGTTAGAGAAATACAAGAAATTTGATGGAGGCTACAATGAAAAAAGAAATTCAACCAAAAGATACAACAAGGGCCATGGCATATGAGCTTTGGATGAAAGCCCCGAATCCAATGGTAACTTTTTTTAAGACGTTAGATGTAACAAATCTGATTAAAGTGAGTAAAAGAAAATATATGAAGTTCAATATGCTTTTAGGTTATTGCATAGGGAAGGCTGCTGTGAGTGTAAAAGAGTTTTACATACTTCCTGTTGGTGATAAACTTATTCAATATGATACGATTGCAGTCAATACGATTGTGAAGAATAAAGATGGGGAAGTCAGCTCTTGTGACATTTTATATGTGGAAGATTTGGACGTATATAATAAGCAGTATTTAAAATATACTTTTCAGGTTGCAGAAAACTGTCAGGATAGAGACTTATCAAACGATAGTATGGTAATAGGTACATCAGCAATTATAGATACAGAAATTGACGGTGCTGTGGGTATGAACAGTGGTATTTTTAATAATCCGTTTATTATTTGGGGTAGATATAAAAAGAAATGGTTTAGGTATTATCTAACACTTTCTTTTCAATTTCATCATACGCAGATGGATGGTGCTCATGCGGGCAGATTTCTGGCAAATTTACAAAAGGAAATTAACAGTTTGAAATAAGAAAAATTTAGTCTTGCAGAGATTGAGAGCAATAGAGAATTGGAAGTTGATGGAGAGCGGAAAGGTTTGAATATATGATAAAAGAGAATGAAAAAATTGGATTACATGATTGTAGAACAAATCATATTCGATATGAAAATTATATTATGACTTTTGAATTCCCGGAGGGATATTATCTTCTGAATAGTGGAGAACCACAACAAACAGGTAAAGCAGAAATGCGATGTCATATCGTGGATGAAGAAATAGATGGTATTTCTGTATTCATATATAGGAAAAAGCTTTCCGGAAAAGTGATTCGCGAAGATTGGTCTGACAATTTTCTGACAGCAGTTAATAAAGGCTCATTTGAGTTTGAATTCGTAACTACTTATCGAAGTTATCAGCATATATTGTTCAAAGGATATGTGTGGTTCGATAGAGAGCCATATCATATGGAGTGTGAAATTGAGCTTCATACTGACGATATATTCTATAGCTGGACTGATAAAAAATAAGCCTTACAGAGAGTTGAAAAGAAACATCTTAAGGCGATATTTTAACATCGACAAATTTTAATTTGTGCAGAAGGGAGAATACGAAATGATATATAAATACAACGAAATCGTATCGGCAAAAGCCTTATCAGATTTGCGTGAATCTGTAGGTTGGAACGGAATGGAAAATGAGTATGAGAATCCGTTGATGATATCCTATTATCATATTACCGTTTATGAAAAAGACGAACTGATTGGATATATTGATTGTGTGTCAAATGGTGTGACGGATGCTTACATTCAGGATCTGATGGTTCATCCGGATTATCAGGGAAAAGGAGTAGGCACCGAATTGATGAATCAGATGATTGCGTATCTGAAAGAAAAACGTATATATATGGTTTCTGTTGTTTTTGAAGAAAGTTTAAAGCCGTTTTATGATAAATTTGGTTTCTATAATATGCTTTGTGGACAAATGGAAACCTTTCGCAGCAATTAAATATTCGTATATACGTATTATGTTAGCTGCAAAGTCGAGCACTCGAGAATTTCGGTCTTACGAATAGATTGAGTGAAAGAAATAAAAGTTTTGAATTTGAGAGGATGTACGATGAAAATAATCGAATATTTTAGCACAGATAATAAAGAATATTGGCTTTCAAAAATCAAAGAAAGTGATTGGGGGGCCGGTCAGTTTTTGTATGACCTACTGAAAAATAAAAAACTAAAACCATATGTTGGTGAAAACACAAAGGTACTCTTACTGGTAGACGGAGAAAATTTGGTTTCTTTTTGTACGTTTGCTGATAAAGATGATATTCAACCAACAGAATTAACACCATGGATTGGATGGGTATATACGTTTCCAAATTACAGAGGAAATCGTTACATTGGAAAGTTGTTGAGTTGTGCTGAGATATTGGCAGAAGAAGCAGGAATGAAAAATATTTATATTTCAACGAACCATAACGGATTATATGAAAAGTACGGGTATGAATTTTATGAAATGATGAAAGATATGAATGGAGAAGATTCAAGAGTGTATGTAAAGCATTTATAATTTTCTGTTTTTTCTTAGAACTGAAAGTACGCATGAATTTGAAGAGAATTAAGTATGTATAGAAAATGGCGGAATACTGTGAATAAACGAAAAGAGATAAACGATAAAGTAGTTGAATGGATTACTAATAAAGTGAAAACAGAATATGCCAATGATATTAGTCTTGTTTTAATTTATGGTTCGTACATTAATGGAACAGCAAATAGTAAAAGCAACCTGTGTTAGTTGTTCAATTTCATGGAGGTATTGAAATGAGAAAATATGAATACAAATTTGTGGAGATTCCAAGGAAAAATGGAATTAAGGTGAAAACCGGAGATACTTTCGAGGAGTGTAAGCGAGTAATCATAGCCGAAGCTGAACAGGGATGGAGATTGAAACAAGTTGTAACACCATTCAATGAAAAAACAGGTGTTTTCACGTCTGAATGCTATCAGATTGTTTTTGAAAGAGAAGTATAGCTTTCGAGCTTGCAAAGAGATTTAAAGCAACAGAAGTTCAGTAGAAAGGAACACAAATGAAAATATTATACGGTACAACCAATAAGGCAAAATTACAAGCGATGGATCAAGCGGTGAAGCCGTTGGGCATAGAGCTTATCGGTTTAAATGATTTAGAGTGCGAACTTCCGGTTATAGATGAATGCGGAAAAACACCGTTGGAGAATGCAGAGATTAAAGCCAGAGCCTATTATGAGGCTCTTCATATGCCGGTGTTTTCTTGTGACAGTGGTTTGTATTTTGATGAATTAACAGACGAAGAGCAGCCGGGGATTCATGTGCGTAGAGTGAATGGCAAAGAGCTGAATGATGATGAAATGATTCAATACTATTCTTCACTGGCTCAGCGGTATGGCGGAAAAATAACAGGTCGATACAGAAATGCAATTTATTTTATCATGGACGAGGAGCACCATTATTCCAACATGGATATGTCAATTGCTACAGAGCCGTTTACATTAGTTGCCAAACCGCATTCGAAACGTGTTCAGGGTTTTCCGTTAGATTCGTTGTCGATAGATATTGGTAGTGGAAAGTATTACTACGATTTGGAAACAAAAGATGTGAGTACGTCGGTAGATGATGGTATTAGAAAGTTTTTCTCTGAGATTTTAAAGTAGAGGTAAACAATATGTCAAGTATAAAAGGATTAGAGTGGACATTTGATACGGTTGCATCAACATATGAAAAGTGGAGACCTGGTTATAATGATGAACTATATGAAATGCTGTTTGACTATATTCCGATTAATCAGTCGAGTAAAGTGGTTGAAGTTGGAATTGGAGGAGGTCAAGCGACATTACCTGTTGTAAGAACCGGATGTAATCTTACCGCTGTTGAATATGGGGAGCGTTTTTCGAAGTTGTGCAAAGAGAAATTTAAAGATTATCCGAACTTTACGGTAGTGACAAATAAATTTGAAAATACTACTTTTGAGGATAATACATATGATTTGATATATTCTGCATCCGCATTTCATTGGGTGCCGGAAGAGGTTGGATATACAAAAGTCTTCTCAATGCTAAAGCAAGGTGGTGTATTTGCGCGTTTTGCCAATCATCCCTATCGTGATAAGGAGAATCCCGAGCTTGCCGCGGAAATAGATAAAATTTACGGGTTATATTATTATAAATTTCATAATAAAAAGCAGGAAGAACTAAAAGAATATACCAAAGAGCAGGCTAAAAGCAGAGCCATGATTGCCACAAAATATGGGTTTACAGATATTCGTTATGCCCTGTTTTATCGGAAGAGGATTTTTTCTGCTAAAGAATATGTTACATTGCTTGGAACATATTCTGACCATATTGCGATTGAAGAATCGATGAGAAAGGAGTTTTTCTCTAAGATTGAAGAGGCAATTAATAGACATGGCGGAACCATTGCTATCTACGATACGATGGATTTGCAGTTGGCGAGGAAGGATACTTTGAAGAAGATTAGGGAATAAATGGATTATGTTGATGTATGATGTAAATGCATCATTGTAGATAGAACCAATACAGAGAGGCAAATAGAGATGAATTTTATAGTAGAGCTGATATTAGAATTATTAATTGATGGAACAATTGAGATAGGCACAACTCACAAGCTTCCATTGTTGAAACGTATTTTCTTTATTTTGTTTGTAATCGTTATATATGGGGCATTGATAGGTGTTGTTACTATGATTGGAATGAATGCATGGCAGAGTGGTGACTTACCAAGTGCGATTATGCTCTTTGTTGTAGATATAGCTATTTTGCTATTGGCAGTTTATTTGATTAGAAAGATGTACCTAAAGAATAGCGAGAAAAAGGAAAGTAAAGAGTAGTGAGGAGATATGGAAAAGTCTTCATTTGAATTAATATATGATGTGGTTAAACAGATTCCCAAAGGCAAGGTAGCAACATATGGACAAGTGGCTGCACTTGCAGGGAATAGGAGATGGTCAAGGGTAGTAGGTTACGCACTTCATGTGAATCCTGACCCTAAGAATATTCCTTGTCATAGAGTAGTGAATCGCTTGGGCGAGGTTTCGAAGGCATTTGCCTTTGGTGGTGAAAATCGTCAGATTGCACTTCTTGAAGGTGAGGGTGTCAAGGTAGATGGAAATAAGGTAGACTTGGAAAGGTACAGATGGAATCGTGTGACCATTGAAATGATGGGGTAGAGAGAAAGAGACGAAAGATACGAGGTAATATGAAAGATACGAATAATTTTGCAGTGATTGATACAGAAACAACATGGGGCGATGAAGTGATGTCTATTGGAATTGTCATCGCAGATGCAGATACAAAGAAAGAGATAGATGCCAAGTATTTTCTAATTGACCCTGAGTATAAGCATGGTGGAATGTATTCGGGGGCTTTGCGTATGCCTGGCATAAAAGAAACCGTAACAGATACCAGAGCAAACGTGCTAACAATGATAGATGAGTGGCTTAAGGAACATAAGGTAGGTAGACTTTTGGCTTACAATGCATCCTTTGACAGGAATCATCTGCCTGAATTAAGAGCATATACTTGGTGTGATATCATGCGATTGGCTGCATATCGTCAATACAATTCCAAGATACCGGCAGATGCTGAATGTTTTGGCACAGGAAGGTTGAAGAGAGGCTATGGTGTTGAGCCTATTTTAAGATTGCTTAGTGATGACAGGCGATACGAAGAAACACATAATGCTTATTTTGATGCTGTAGATGAGCTAAGGATTGTCCAACTGTTGGGATATGATATGGATGTATATGATAATGCCATTATTGGAAAATAAAGAGCACAGTGGTGCAAGGGAATACTAGAATTTAATTACGAGAAGGAGAGTAACTTAATGAACGAAAGATTTCAAAAGATTTCGAAATACTGTGAGATGATAGAGGAGGCGGATTATGATTTTTATACAATTTGTCCACCGGCTTTGAAGGAAGACGTAGAAAAATGGGAAGAGGCGAATGAGGTTACTTTGCCTGTGGCATATAAAGAGTGGTTATTACTCACAAATGGTTTTGAAATGAGTTCAACTGCTGAGATATTTCCGCTTCATAAGGTAGAGAAATGTTCATTTCCAGAATATGAAGATTACTATGTGGTGGGTGAGTATATAGGCGATGGTTCTATGCTTTTAATTGATAAAGTAGGAAATTTCTATGAGTTTGACCATGCATTTGGACTGGAAGAAAAGGCATTTGAAAAGTTTTTGGATGATTGGGTAACCGAACATCTAATTGATAATTTGAAGGAGATAGGAATCTATGAACCTACGCCTGAAGAAAAGGCGGCACAGGAAGCGGAGGTTCAGGAGATGCTTAAACGATTAGATGAAATAAGAAAAAGCAGACAGTAGAGAGTGGTATAGGTTACAGGTAACAAATGTATTTGTCGGAATATTGTGATGTAAAACACAACGAAGACCACAATGTAGTATTTGTAAAATGGAAAAGTTTTTGTTGTATGGATGATTATAGAAAGCCTTTAGAGTATGCATTGGATGTGATTCTTCAATACAAATGTGATTATGTTGCAGATACAAGAAACGGATTTGAAAATATACCTGAAGATACTAAGTGGGTTGCTGATTACTTTATGCCTAAGGCTGTTGAATATGGTTGTCGTTGTATTTATTTTGTAATTGATAAAGATAATACATTAAAAGAAGAATTAGAAGGCCAGGAGGCGGATTCCGGTAATTTGATTCAATTTAAGTATATTTTTTGTTTGGAAGATATTCTGACAGAAAGATAATTTGGGGTTTTGAAGAAGTCGCTTAAGAAGGAGACGTTATGAGCACAAAATTAGTCAGAGTTGGAGTAGAAAAGGCTGAGCTTATATGGAAGATGCAGGTGGAGGCTTTTTCCGGTTTATATGCAAAGTATCAGGATACGAAAACGAGTCCGGCGACCGAGCCAATTGAAAAGGTAATAGGTAGATTGCACCAGCTCTTTACTTATTACTATTTAATTGAATGGAATGAAAATATTGTTGGCGCGATACGTATTGTAGATGAAAAGGAAGAAGGAAAAGCAAAGCGTATTTCGCCAATCTTTATCATGGAACAATATAGAAATCAAGGCATTGCTCAAGAGGCAATTGAAGAAGCAGAAAGAATTCATGGAAGTGAGAACTGGGAGCTTGATACCATTCTTGAAGAAGCAGGTAACTGTTACTTGTATGAAAAGATGGGGTATCAAAGGACTGAGAAAATAGAAAAGATAAACGATAGATTAACGTTGGTGTTTTATAAGAAGTAGATTGATTGGTTATTAGTAGAATTGGAATTTAGTGGAGCAGTCCAAAGCTTGATGCATCAGATAAATTGGATTTTAGGTACAGGAACAACTTTTTCTGCTGTGGTACCTAAAAACTAAACAGTTTTAGTTAATTTGTTCTAAATAAAAG
>JAZNMO010000185.1:0-5346 GCA_045579665.1 Lachnospiraceae bacterium | reverse complement strand
CATTTTATACAGTGCTATGTCATACGCATGCGCTGTAGCAGATAGTGAAATGGATCAGAAGTTAAAGGATGTAACAGCTGCTTTGAGAATATTTAATATTAGAGCAAATAAGAAATTCGAAGACTAGATAAAGGAGGAGTGAAAAGATGAAAGAAGTGTATGAAACACCGGAAATGGAAGTAGTAGAGTTCGAAACAGAGGACATTATTACAGCAAGTGTTACTTTATTTGGTAACGATTTGCCTGAAATAGGCTTATAGTTCTGGGGCTGATATTACAGAAACTTTGGGCATCGCATGAGCGGTGCCTAAAGTTTTAGAAAGAGGAAATTTATGAAGAAGAAAGCAATTATTATTGGCTGTTCACTGGCAGCCGTTATATTAATAGTTATAGGATGTGTGTTTGTATTCGGTAAATCTGATAAAAACAATAATGCAGGTGAGATTAGTACCCAAGCGGTTCCTTCTATTATGGAAAGTGGTTCTGATGATGTGAAAACGCCGGATACACCGGAATTGAGTTTGGAAGATGATAAGCCTGTTAATGGTGAAGAATCAAGTGAAACGACAAACAAACCGGGAAACGACCAGCCGGAGCAGACAACGCAGAAGCCGGATGGTGGAGAAGGTGATAAACCAAATAATCGCGAAGAACCAACAGAAGCACCTACAGAGGCACCTGAAAATCCGACAGAGGAGCCAACAGATGGTGATAATCCGAATGAACTTCCGTTTGTTCCGTTTTAGATAAGGATGTGTTATGGTGGACAATAGTTTAATGTATTTTCGCATCTGTATGGCAGACAAGGTGATTGGTATCAAGCCTCAGTTCTCTTATATCAGGGAGTTTTGTAAGGACTATATTACAGAGGAACCGGAAGACTTTTGGATTAGTACTGATTTGTCCGATATCAGATATGAAAGAGAGAAGTCTGCCAGAGAAGATGAACTGGCAGGTATCCCTGTCCGTCAGTTTGCAGATGAGTATTTGGAGACACTTGCAGTATATCGTAAGATAACGGAGAAACTTATTGATTCTGATATCTTGCTATATCATGGTTCAGCGATTGCTATCGATGGTCAGGGGTATTTATTTACTGCAAAAAGTGGTACAGGAAAGTCTACACATACAAGATTGTTGTGTGAGTATTTGGGTAATCGGGCGGTTATGATAAACGATGATAAGCCCTTACTTACCATATCGGAGAGTGGAGTGGCTATTCATGGAACCCCTTGGATGGGGAAACATGGGATAGGGAACAATATATCTGTACCATTAAAAGCTGTTTGTGTTGTGACAAGGGCAGAGGAGAACCATATGATAAAGGTAAATCCATATGAGATATATCCAATGCTTCTGCAACAGGTGCACCGCCCGGCGTCAGAAGAAGGGATGCAAAAGACTATGAAGCTGATTGACAGACTTATGGCAAATGTGAGTTTTTATAAACTTGGCTGTAACATGTCTTCGGATGCTCCGAGAGTTTCTTATGAAGGGTTGAATGGAGGTATTGAATAAAATGAAATTGCGAAAAGGCTTTATCACCCATGAGAGTAATGGGGAACATATTACGGTAACAGCAGGAAACACAGCGTTTAACGGTCTGGTGAGAAGTAATAAGACAGCCGGATTTATCGTAGAGTGTCTTAAGGAGAATGTTACCAAAGAAGAAATTGTACATAAAATGCTTGATAAGTATGATGCTTGTGAAGAAACGATTACAAAAGATGTGGATATGATTTTGGCAAAATTGCAGGAAATAGGTGCGATTGATGATTAAGACAAGTTATGAAGAAGAACTTAATAGGAAAGGTTCTTTTACATATACCAATGTTGGTATCAGTATGCTTCCTTTGCTTTGTCAGGGAAGAGATTTGTTTACCATCTCTAAGAAACAGGGAAGATGCAAGAGGTTTGATGTTGTTTTATACAAAAGACCTCCTGCATCTTATGTATTGCACCGTGTGGTGGAGGTCCGAGAGGATTCCTATGTAATTCTTGGTGACAACTGTATTAACAAGGAGTATGGTATTAAGGATGAGGATATTATCGGCGTGATGACTTCCTTTGTGAGAAAAGGTAAGGAATATCCGGTAACACATAAAGGGTATTGTATATACGCAAGGGTATGGTATTTTCTATATCCTGTCAGAAAAATGTGGATGAAGGCTAAAATAATGGCATTAAGTAGGTTTAGAAAGAGAAACGAGAAGTAAAATGAGAGATAAAGAAACCATTGCATGGCTGAACATGGCTGTGAAAAAGTATAAAAGCTTAATATGGGTTCTTGTGCTACTCCAGATTGTAATTAACGGAGTGGCTGTTTGTTATGCTCTCATTATGAAGAAAATGATAGATCATGCCGTGAATGGAGAAAACCACGGCTTTTTTATATACTTGATTTCATTTGGTTTGCTTATTTTATTACAGCTTGCATTAAGAATGCTATTGAGGCATCTTGAGGAACTGGCTCGAAGTGGTATGGAAAATGCACTAAAGCAAAGGCTGTTTGACAACCTGATGAAGAAAGATTATGCCGGAGTAACTGCTTATCATTCTGAAGACTGGATGAACAGACTTACTTCAGATACAACAGTTTGTGCAAATGGTATGGTAGAGATTGTGCCGGGAGTCTGTGGACTGTTTGTTAAGCTTATTGGTGTTCTTGTGCTTATGGTTGTATTAATGCCAATGCTGGCTGTAGTTCTGATTCCATGTGGTATACTATTTCTGATTATAACATTTATGCTTCGGCGAAGATTAAAGAAGCTCCACAAAACAGTACAGGAAAAAGAAGGAGAAGTCAGAGTATATATGCAGGAGCGTATCAGCAGTATGCTGATACTTCGTGTGTTTGGGGCAGAGAAACTTGCGACAGATGGTACAAAAAATAGACTTTCCGATTATCGTAAGGCTAGAATGAACAAAGGGATTCTGTCAAATATCTGCAACAGTGGCTTTAGTGCTGCAATGAATGCGCTCTATTTTGTTGGTATTGGATTTTGCGGGTATGGAATATTGAAGGGTACGGTTACATATGGTACGTTATCTGCGATTATACAGTTAATTGGACAGCTCCAGACTCCTCTTATGAATATCAGTGGTTTTGTACCAAGATATTTTGCCTGTCTTGCCAGTGCGGAGCGTTTGATGGAAGTGGAAAAGTTAGAGGATACAGACTCGGAAGAGTGTAAGTCCGTTGCGGAAGCAAAGAAGATGTATCAGGAACAGTTTGAAACGATAGAGTTTGAAAAGGTGTTTTTTACCTATGGCGACTCAAATGAAGACAGAGAGGTATTGAAGAATGCAAGTATCACCATAGAGAAAGGTGATTTCATTGCAATCATGGGTAATTCCGGTGGAGGAAAATCTACACTTTTAAAGCTTCTTATGTCTGTATTTGAGCCTGTAAATGGGGAGGTAACTGTATGCACCAATCAGGGGGAACGCTTCCCGATAAAAAAGTGGAAACGGTTATTTGCCTATGTGCCACAGGGGAACTGTCTGATGAACGGTACGATAACGGAAGCAGTAACATTTCACAGTGCAGACAGAGAAGATGGTATGTCTGTAGAAGAAGCGCTTCGATTAGCCTGTGCAGAATTTGTATGGGAGCTTGCGAAAGGACCGGAAACAGTTCTTGGGGAAAGGGGAGCCGGACTCTCAGAGGGACAGATGCAGCGTATCGCGATAGCAAGAGCTTTATATGCAGATGCCCCCATTCTGATATTGGATGAAGCAACCAGTGCATTGGACGAAAATACAGAGAAACGATTACTGGAGAAAATAAAGCAATTAACAGATAAGACAGTTATTCTTGTGACACATAGAAAAGCAGCATTAGATATCTGCAACAAGGTATTTCATGTTGCGGATGGAGTTGTCAGTGCAGAATAAGCATGGAATCTGAGATTAGGATATATTATGAGAAAAACATTGTATGATATGTTGTATCTTGTTACATGCGGTATACAGCAGGTGAAACCACAGCAAAGCTGTGTAGATACAATAGATTGGGAAAAACTTTATAAAGCCAGCAGGGCACATTTTTTGAATGTTTTGGTAGGAATGACACTGAAGGAAAGTGGAGCAAAGCTTCCCAAGGAATGGGAGCAGGCATTGTCAAAGGCAGTTCGCAAAAATGTGCTGTTTGATGTGGAAAGAACGGCTGTCTTAGAAGAGTTTGAAAAACTGGGTATCTGGTATATGCCATTAAAGGGCGTGATACTTAAGGATTATTATCCAAAGGTAGGCATGCGTCAGATGTCTGATAATGACATACTGTTTGATGCGAAGTTTGCCGGGAAGGTTCGAGAAATCTTCCGGGAAAGAGGATACACAGATACCTATTATGGTGTAGGCAATCATGATGTGTATGAGAAGGAGCCTGTCTATAATTTTGAGATGCATAGAAAACTGTATGGAGAAGGTCAGGAATCTGACTGGGTAGAGTATTACAGTAATGTGAAGGACAGGCTGCTTAAGGATGAAGGGAATGCATACGGCTATCATTTCAGTGATGAAGATTTTTATGTGTATATCATATCACATGAGTATAAGCATTATTCCGGTGGTGGAACCGGACTTCGTTCCCTGGTTGATGTACACTTTTATCTACAGGCGAAACGGAATAGTCTGGACTTTAATTATATTGAAAAGCAGTGCGAAATACTTGGCATAGCTGAGTTTGAGAAACTTGGCAGGGAATTGTGTAAAAGAGTATTTGAAGGAGAGGCGAAATTCTACGATGAAGAAAGCCTGAAGAAGAGCCTGACAGCAGAAGAAGCAGAAATGTTAGAATATTATTTAACATCCGGCGTGTATGGTACAAAGAAACGTGGAATGGAAAACCGAATTAAGAAGTTTCAGAAAAGGACCGGAAAGACAGGTAAATTTAGCTTTGTTTTGGACAGGTTATTTCCGGATATGTCAGTTTATCGGGTATATTATCCGTTTTTTTACAGACATAAGTGGCTTCTTCCGGTGGGATGGCTCTTTAGGCTGGTGCGAATGATATTGCATCCTCGCAGGAGAGCCGGCACACTTGAGGAACTGAAATATTTATTTAAAATGTAAGATGCTTGCGGGAGTATCAGGATTTACATATAATTTTATATACGGAAGAGGTTAATTGTTGAGGAGGGTTTTACAATGAAAATTTATGATATTTAAGATGAGTACACTTGCCATTTTTTTAATAATTTTTTTTGTGGTATGATTTGTTGTGATATAATGTGAGGTGGCTATGGAAATTTTTACTTTGGTAATCGGAATTGTTATTTTGGCATTGATTGTATTTTCGTTTTTTTTGCAATCAAAGCAGAAAGTAGCGTTTGTATACATTTG
>JAZNMO010000184.1:0-15706 GCA_045579665.1 Lachnospiraceae bacterium | reverse complement strand
TAATGTTTCAGTATCTTACATCTAAACTAAAAAGGCACCTTTCAAAAAAAGAGATAGGTATCTTGGACATCCAAGATATCTATCTCGATTATTAGCTAGGGACTGCTTTTGCGCTGAGTGCTTTTTTCACAGCCCCTTTTTATATGTCTTATTCATCCTGTCCGTTTAAAAATCTCTCGATATGTGCGATAGCATCTGCCTCATCAGAGCCGTCTGCAACCACTGTGAGCTCTTCACCATTATCAAGTCCAAGGCTCATCATACCCATAATGCTCTTCGCGTTGACCTTCTTATCCTCTACCTCTACGAAAACTGAACTCTCGTATTGGCTGGCTACCTGTACAAATACAGCTACCGGTCTTGCCTCTAATCCATTATCTAAATGGATTGTCATAGATTTTTGAATCATAGTTTTTCCTCCTCTTTAGCCGCGTAATCTGTCTGCTAATTCACTCAGCTTACGCAGGCGATGGTTCACACCCGACTTACCTACCTTAGGCTCCAGGCACTCCCCAAGCTCTTTAAGTGTTGCTTCAGGATATTCCAATCTGACCACCGCAATCTCTCGCAGATTATCAGACAAGTTATCAAACCCATAATGATCTCTGATATACTCAATATCCTCTATTTGCTTCGTTGCTGCATTTACAGTCTTGGTAATGTTTGCAGCCTCGCAATTAACTCTTCTGTTAATGGAGTTACGCATATCCTTTAGGATACGCAGATTCTCCAAATTCATCAGTGCTACATGAGCTCCCATAACATTCAAAAGCTCCACAATGCCTTCACTCTCCTTGATATAGACCACCTGATAACGCTTACGCTGTACTATCTTAGCCTCTATATCAAATGTATGTAACATATCCTGTATCTGAACTGCCTGCTCCAAATTCTCACATACAAACTCCAAATGATATCCCTTCTCAGGATTACTCATGGAACCAATGCTTAAAAATGCACCTCTTAAAAATGCTCTCTTACAGCAGGCACTCTTTACAACTAACGGACTCACCGTATGACTGCCGTCCTGATACTTGATGGACATTACTATCTTATTCACTACTTCGCCATCTGTCAACAGCTCTGTAAGAGTTTCAGCCACACTGCCTATATTAAATGTTTTCTTCAATATTGTAAAGCATTTTCTTGTCGGAAAAAGAGATTCCTCATGCATTTCAATGTAAAAATGCCCCTTTTCATCCTTATGTACTGCCATTGCATACTGTAAAATTGCCGCCAGCTCAGCTATCTGACAGTGCTTTGCTACAGGCATCTGCTTTACTAATTCTTCCTTCACCTCTGCTGAAAATGACAACTGTCTATCCCTTTGCCTTCCTTTTAAATCACGACTTAATCTCTCGATGGCGTAATGTAACACCATACTCACCATTATTATATAAACGGTTATAAAGCTCTCCTGCAAGAGTTACACTTCGATGCTGTCCTCCTGTACAGCCAATCGCAACAACCAGCTGGTACTTACCTTCCTTCACATACTGCGGAATGAGAAAGCGCACCATATCCTCAAGCTTCTCCATAAATTCCTTAGCTTCATCATAAGCCATCACATAGTCTTGAACCTCTTTGTCAAGACCTGTCTTTTGCTTTAACTCATCAATATAGAATGGATTCGGCAAAAATCTGACATCAAATACCAAATCTGCATCCTGTGGAATACCATGCTTAAAACCAAAGGATACAATATTTACCATCAGATTGTTATACTTCTCATCCTTCACAAAGATACGGTCTAACTCCTCCTTAAGCTCTCTTGTCAAAAGATTGGTTGTATCAATAATATAATCTGCTTCTGTTTTAATACTACTTAGTACCTTTCGCTCCTGCTGAATACCACGCATCAGGTCTCCATCCGACGAAAGCGGATGCAGACGGCGGGTTTCCTTATATCGCTTTAAAAGCACTTCATCTGATGCCTGCAGGAATAATACCTCAAACGGATATCCATTTGTACGCAATCTCTCAATCAGACTATTCACATCATCAAAGGACTGGTCTGCTCTAACGTCCAGTCCAAGAGCAACCTTCTCTATCTCACAGCTTGGCATGGATAACAGTTCCATAAACTTTTCAATCAAAGCAACAGGCATATTATCTGCACAATAATATCCTGCATCCTCTAACATCTTCATGGTTATACTCTTACCGCCACCACTCATACCGGTCACTATGACAAATCTCATACAAACATCCCTTTCTCGTGTATGAAAACTACGAAAACTCTCCTAAACAAATCACTTCTGTCTCAAGAGTCACTCCAAATTCAGCTGACACTCTTGCACGAACCTCTTGAATCAGCTGATAAATATCCGCCGCTGTCGCCTGTTCTTTATTAATTACAAAACCACAATGCTTCTCTGATACCTGTGCTCCGCCGATCTGAAAGCCTCTAAGTCCTGCATCCTGAATCAGTTTACCAGCAAAATATCCCTCCGGTCTCTTAAAGGTAGAGCCTGCACTCGGGTACTCCAAAGGCTGCTTTTCTCTTCTTTGTGCCGCCAGCTGCTCCATCTGCTCCTTAATCTGACTTTGACTGCCATTCTCCAAGCGTATGGTCGCTCCCAGCACAATATAAGGTACTTCCTTAACCAAACTGTGACGATAGCCAAAATGCATCTCTTCACCGCTCTTCTCTACAATATGACCTTCTGCGTCCATTAGGCGTACGCATTCTACTACCTGCTTCATCTCTCCGCCATAAGCACCTGCATTCATGACGATAGCACCACCCAGACTTCCCGGGATTCCTGCCGCAAACTCGAAGCCTGCCAAAGAATGCTCTAATGCCACTCTCGCAATTGCAGAAAGTGTAGCACCTGCCTCACAGTGCAAACGATTTCCATCGACCCTCACCTCCGAAAAGCCCTTGGAAAGCTGTATCATAACTCCATCGTATCCCTTATCGCTAATAAGAAGATTACTACCATTTCCTATCAGATAGTAATCTTCTCCCTCTGTCTTCATTAACGTCACAATGTCTTGAAGCTCCTTTTCACTTTCCAGCTTCAAAAACAGCCTTGCTGCTCCTCCCACACGGAAAGTTGTATGAAGCCTCATCGGCTCCTGCTCCAGAATACGGTTCATCGGAATGTATTGATTAATTTTTGAAATCAATGCTTTATTCACGTTAACTCCTATTTCTACAGATTATTTTAATACCAGCTTTGCAGCGCCACAGATTCCTGCATCATTTCCTAAGGTTGCAAGCTTAAACACTGCATCTGCACAGCCATGGAACGCATATTGCTGATAATATTTGGAAATGTATTTACACAGAATATCCCCTGCCTTAGATACACCACCACCGATAACAAATGCTTCCGGATTCACTACCGCTGCAATCATGGCAAGTCCCTTACCTAAGTACTCACCGAACTCCTCTGCTATCTCGCAAGCCACCTTATCTCCTGCCTTTACTGCATCAAATACAGTCTTAGCCGACACCTCTCCACTGCGAAGAACACTATCATCTGCAACTGCCGCAAGCTTTCTGTTTGCAAGTCTTACAATACCTGTTGCTGATGCATACTGCTCAAGACAGCCTTTCTTACCACAGCCACATACCGCCTCTTCATTCGCATTCATACAGATATGACCAATCTCTCCACCTGCACCTGTCGCACCTGTTACAATCTTACCGTCTACAATAATACCGCCGCCAACGCCTGTTCCAAGCGTTGCAAGTACTAAATTCTGATAGCCCTTACCGCCGCCACACCACATCTCTCCGAGTGCCGCTACGTTCGCATCATTACCTGCCTCTACAGGTAAGCTTAAAAGCTTCTCAAGCTCTGCCTTGGCATCTAAAATACCCCAGCCAAGATTCACTGCCTTTCTTACTACACCATTACCATCAACAGGTCCCGGTACACCGATACCTACACCTATTACATCACTCTTCGCAATGCCTTTCTCTGTAAGCTTTGCCTCTACAGAAGCTGCTACATCAGGTAAAATTTCCTTACCATTCTCCTGTGTTCTGGTAGGAATCTCCCACTTATCCAAGATAGTTCCATCAGGACTGAAAAGTCCTAACTTTACCGTTGTTCCTCCAACATCTACACCAAAACAATACTGACTCATATATTTTCTCCTTTATTATTAACCATCACAAACCGGAAGAAAGTATTTCCCTCCGGTTCGTTTACACTTATAACTATCTAATTTATTCCTCGTCATCCTCGCGCTTTCTGGAAAGCGAATTCTGTACACGCTGATATAACTCCTGAGCCGCATTATAGCCCATCTTCTTCTGACGATGATTAACTGCTGCACACTCACAAATAATCGCCAAGCTACGACCCGGTCTAATCGGAATATTATGACATACCACCTTATTACCAAGATATTCGGTATAGCTCTCTTCAAGACCTAATCTGTCATATTTCTTCTCCTTATCCCAATCCTCAAGACGGATAACAAGATTAATATTGGCTGTATCCAATACACTGGAAACACCGTACAAACTCTTAACATCAATAATACCAATACCACGAAGCTCGATAAAATGCTTTGTAATATCCGGTGCTGAACCAACTAATGTCTCATCACTTACCTTGCGAATCTCTACCACATCATCCGAAACAAGACGATGGCCTCTCTTAATCAGCTCTAATGCAGCCTCACTCTTACCGATACCACTTTCACCTGTAATTAATACACCTTCACCATATACATCAATCAATACACCATGAACAGAAATACATGGTGCAAGCTTTACATTCAGCCATCTGATAATCTCAGACATGAATACCGATGTAGAACGCTCAGTCATAAGAACAGGGACACTATTCTGCTTCGCTGTCTCCAAAAAAATCTCATCCGGCTCCAAGCCTCGACAAAATACGATACATGGTGTCTTAGGCGATAATACCTGAGGATATACCTCTCTCTTTCTCGCATCATCCATATTCTGCATATAAGAATACTCCACGAAACCGATAATCTGCAGACGCATCTCGTCATAATGCTCATAATAACCTGCAAGCTGCAAAGCAGGTCTGTTGATATCCGGCTGCGTAATCTTCTTACCCACAATCTCCACATCCGGCGTCAAATTCTGTAGGTTCATCTTCTCAATTACTGATTCAATACTTACACTCGGCATAGCTTCTTCCTTTCCCCTGTACCATAATATACATACCTTTCCGTCATCTGCAAACTTTCAGATGCTTTAGCATCTTGCGCAGGCACAATATTTGCAACGCAAACTACGTTTGCGTGTGAAAATTTATTTTCACACTTATCTGCCTATATGATAGCATAAAATAAAGAATGTGCAAAGGATTTACTCAGTTTCTTTCTTACGAAAAAAAAGATAGATTTCCTCTGCAATATGCATCGGAATCCCCGGTACCTTCGCTAACTCATTGGCATCTGCATGTTTTAACTCTTCTATTGAGGCAAAATGCTTCATTAATGCCTTACGTCTGGTAGGACCTACTCCCGGAATCTCGTCCAATACGGAATGTACCTGCGCTTTCGTTCTCAGTGAACGGTGATATGTGATAGCAAATCTATGCGCCTCATCCTGAATGCGGGTAATCAACTTAAAGCCCTCTGAATTCCTGTCTATTGGCAGCTCCACATTTTGGAAATACAGACCTCTGGTACGATGGTTATCATCCTTTACCATACCGCATACCGGAATATTAATTCCGAGCTCAGAAAGCACCTGCTCTGCAATATTCACCTGACCACGGCCACCATCCATAAGTAATAAATCCGGAAACTTCGTAAAACTTCCAAAGCTCTCATCCATCTCGCTGCCCCTAAGCTCAAGCCTCTCCTCTAAACCGTGCTGAAATCTTCTGGTAAGCACTTCTCTCATACATGCATAATCATCTGGTCCTGCTACGGTCTTCATCTTAAACTTTCGATAATCACTTCGCTTTGGCTTACCCTTCTCATAGACCACCATGGAACCTACATTGGCAAAGCCGCTGATATTAGAGATATCAAATGCCTCCATACGGGAAAGTTCGGACAAACCTAAGATATCCTCAATCTCTTTCACAGCTCCTATGGTTCTTCCTTCTTCTCTTCGGATTCGTTCTCTATCCTGACTAAGTACCAAAGCTGCATTCTTTGCTGCAAGCTCCACAAGCTTCTCTTTTGAACCCTTTAACGGTACTCTTAAATATGCCCTCGCACCTCTCTTACCACTCAGCCACTTTTCAACCAGCTCCATGTCCTCTATCTCTTCCTGGAGCATGATTTCTCTTGGAATAAATGGCGTTCCGGCATAAAACTGCTTCACAAAGCTGGATAAAATCTTACTTGAAAGCGTATCGTCCAGCTGTGTCATATAGAAATGCTCTCTTCCAATCAGCTTACCGTTTCTTAGGAAAAATACCTGCACTACTGCTTCATTACCATCCATCGCCAGCGCAATAATATCCTTATCTTCGCCTACATTATCGCTCATTTTCTGAGTTTCACTAATCTTCTTTACATTCTCTATCAAATCCCGATACTTCATTGCTTCTTCAAATTCCATTTTCTCAGAAGCTGCCTGCATCTTTTCCTTTAATTCCTTGATAACCTGCTGATGCTTACCATTTAGAAACTCCAATGCCTGTTCTATCTGCCTTGCATACTCCTCCTGACTGACATACCCCTGACAAGGTGCACAACACTGTCCGATATGGTAGTTTAAACACGGTCTTTCTTTCCCTATATCCTTAGGCAGTCTACGGTTACAGGTTCTAAGCTGATACAGCTTATTAATCAAATCAATAGTATCCTTTACTCCACCATTGGTATATGGACCAAAATACTTGGACTTATCTTTCTTCATCTGTCTGACAAGCATCACTCTTGGATATTCCTCACCTACTGTTACTTTAATATAAGGATATGTTTTATCATCCTTCAGCATGGTATTGTACTTTGGGCGGTTTTCCTTAATCAGATTATTCTCAAGCACCAATGCCTCCAGCTCCGAGTCCGTTACAATATACTCGAACCTGGCAATCAAAGTAACCATCTTATCAATCTGTGGTCCTCTTCCGATATTTTCCTTAAAATAAGAGCGTACACGGTTATAAAGATTAATCGCCTTACCAACATATAAAATTGTGTCATCCTTATCACGCATAATATACACGCCCGGCTTCTTTGGAAGCTTACTAAGCTCCTCTTTCACATTAAACTCCTGACTCATCCTGTACCTTTCATTATCGAAAAAAGTGCAAGCTTAATGCTTGCACTATTCGTTACTCTTTGTGATTAGAATCGTTATTCTTCTCCCATGCCTGACCAAAGCGGGAAACCTCTTTCTTAGGCTGGTTAGCAAGATTCTTCGGGTCCTGAGGTGCCTCCTGAAGAATCAGTGCCTTTTCATCCTGCTTTACAGGCTCTACAGGCATCTCCTGTACTGCCGGTTCCTCTGCCTTAACCTCTACAACAGACTCCTGCTGTGTCAGCTCCTCTGAAAGCGGCGCATTCTCAACAACCGACTGCCAAGCCTGTGCTTCCTTCTCCTCAGGGGTTGACGCATCCTTCTTCTTGTCTTCCTCCTCCGGAAGCCCCTTTGCTTCACGATAAATCTTCATGAATTCCTTGCCTGTAATGGTTTCCTTCTCAATCAGATATGCCGCAATCTTATCTAAAATCTCACGATTCTCACGAAGCATTGAAAGCGCCTCTTCATAAGCCTCCTTCAATATCTTCATAACCTCTCCATCAATCTCTGCTGCGGTATTCTCTGCACAGTTCAGAGCACTTCTACCATCAAGATAACGGCTCTCTACTGTTTCAAGTCCAATCAGACCAAACTTCTTGCTCATACCATAGCGTGTTACCATAGAACGAGCAATACTTGTTGCCTTCTCAATATCATTAGAAGCACCAGTTGTAACGGTATCAAAGACAATCTCTTCTGCCGCACGGCCACCAAGCAGACCTACAATCATATCATGTAACTCAGCCTGGGTATTCAAATACTTCTCGTCCTCAGGCACATGCATAACATATCCTAATGCACCCATGGTTCTAGGCACAATCGTAATCTTCTGCACGGGCTCTGAATTCTTCTGTAATGCACTTACCAATGCATGACCTACCTCATGATAAGAAACAATCTCTCTCTCCTTCTTACTCATGATACGGTCCTTCTTCTCCTTACCAACAAGAACTACCTCAACAGCAGTAAATAAATCCTTCTGACTTACAAACTCTCTGCCTTCCTTAACTGCATTAATCGCAGCCTCATTAATCATATTGGCAAGGTCAGAACCAACTGCACCACTGGTTGCCAGTGCAATCTCTTCTAAATCTACTGTCTCGTCCATTAAAACATCCTTAGCATGAACCTTAAGAATATTCACTCGTCCCTTTAAATCAGGCTTATCTACAATAATTCTTCTGTCAAATCGTCCCGGACGAAGAAGCGCCTTATCCAGAATCTCAGGTCTATTGGTAGCTGCCAAAATTATAATACCCTTCTTGCCATCAAAACCATCCATCTCGGAAAGCAGCTGATTCAAAGTCTGTTCACGTTCTTCATTACCGCCGCCATACTTGGAATCACGACTTCTACCAATCGCATCAATCTCATCGATAAAGATAATACAAGGTGCATTCTTCTCTGCTTCTTTAAATAAATCTCTTACTCTGGAAGCACCCACACCAACATATAACTCAATAAAATCAGAACCGGCAAGTGAGAAAAATGGAACATGTGCCTCTCCTGCTACCGCCTTGGCAAGTAATGTCTTACCTGTACCCGGAGGTCCTACTAACAAGGCTCCCTTTGGAAGCTTCGCACCAATCTTGGCATATTTGCCCGGATTATGCAGGAAGTCTACTACCTCCTGCAAGGACTCCTTTGCTTCATCCTCACCGGCTACGTCCTTAAAGGTAATACCTGTTTCCTTCTGTACATATACCTTTGCATTGGACTTGCCCATATTGAAGGCACCGCCACCACCGCCCATTTTACGGAACAGCAGACTTAAAAGTCCCCACATCAATAACACTGGTAATATCCATGAAAGAATCGTCAATATCAATCCTGAACTATCAGGAACTGTACCATTTACTTCTATACCT
Source organism: Lachnospiraceae bacterium (assembly GCA_045579665.1). Classification (GTDB taxonomy): domain Bacteria; phylum Bacillota; class Clostridia; order Lachnospirales; family Lachnospiraceae; genus COE1. Next base: position 6,634 of record JAZNMO010000184.1, on the reverse strand, counting down.
GCCTCTAACAGTCTCTGGGCAAGTGTATCATCATTCTCAATCTTACCTGTATAATAGGTCACTGTCGGCCGGGTATAAAACATTGCATATGCATTCTCAACCTTAGGATATATCACAATCTGAGAGCTTTCTATCTCTACGCTCTCTACCTTGCCTTGCTCAATCATAGTGATAAATTCATTGTAAGTTATCTCCTGATTGGTTGCTCCAGATATCAGCTGCATGAAAAAGCTGATTAAAAGTAACGATAGCAAAGCCGCAATCAACATCGGCAGAAGATTATTCTTCTTTGGATTCTGATTGTTACCATTACCTCCGTTATTACCATTCCCCTGTCCGCCCTGATTACGGTTAGAGCCATTATCATAATTGTTTAACTGGTTATTATCCATTCTAAAAGCCATACCTTTCTATATCTATCGTTATAAGCACATAATCAATCTATTATTTATCTGCTGTAAATAAGCTAATAACTCATCTTTATTATAGAGATTGCGCAATTATAAATCAATATTTTCTTTGTGAAATAAACAAAAGGAACTATTAATAATTTATAAACTTTCTCTAAATCATCTTTTATATATAGGAACAAAGTTTCCTACTTATACACGAATAGGCAGCCAAATGTCTGACTGCCTATCTTTATGATATCACAATATCAAGATATCACGCCATTCGGATGGCGGCTCAATTCCTTCACAATTCGCTGTGCTGTTGGCGTAATCGCCAACCCTTCTCCTCCTGTTTCACGAAGACATGCCGGAATCTGTTTTCCTATTCGACGCATGGAATCAATCACCTCGTCCGGCGGAATGGCACTTTTAATATGTGCTAAGGCCATCTGCGCACACACAATAGCATTCACCGCTCCCGACACGTTACGCTTTACACATGGTACCTCTACTAGTCCCGCTACCGGGTCACAGGTAAGTCCTAGCATATTCTTCAGTGCAAGAGCTGCTGCATGCACAATCTGCTCATTATTGCCACCCTCCAGATAAACCACCGCACCTGCTGCCATAGCACTGGCGCTGCCTATCTCTGCCTGACAGCCACCCTCAGCACCTGAAATGCTGGCACTTTCTGCCAACACACTTCCGATTCCTGCTGCCACAAATAAAGCCTTAACCAGCTCATCCTCCGGAAGCTGCTTCTGTTCCTCATAAGAAAGCAACACCGCCGGCAATACACCACAGGAGCCTGCTGTCGGCGCCGCTACTATTCGCTTCATGCAGGCATTGGACTCACTCATCTTTACTGCCTTTTCCATAATCTGGGAAATCAAATCCCCAAAGAGACTCTTTCCCTCTAAGCGAAATTGCTCCAACTTGGCACCATCTCCTCCTACCAGTCCGCTTACTGAATGCAGCGTTGGGTCATAATGCGCATCTGCCTCCTGCATCGCACGAAGCATTTCACGCATGGTTTCAAAGGATTCTGTCTCACTGACGTTTCTTTCCGTACAGTCATCTTCTATAATAATCTTCCAAAATGGCTTATTATTCTTCTCAGCCAATGATACAATCTCATGTAAATATTTATATCCCATTATGATTCCTCCAAGCTCAGATAGGTTACCTTTTCGATTCCCTCTAAATGGGCCAGCCACTTAATCGCTTCCCTCGGAATCTCTTGGTCACATTCCAGTACCATAACCGCATTACCACCTCTGTTTGAACGATACAGCTGCATCTTTGCAATATTCACTGACTTATGCGCCAGCATACTTGTTACCTCTGCAAGATGTCCGGGCTGGTCGTGATTATGTACAATCAAGGTCGCATAATCTCCCGAAAAATTAGCCGACAGGCCATCTATCTGGGCAATATTAATAATCGAACCACCAAGGGATTCTCCCACAATCTCCAATTGTCTTCCGCTTTTTCCTATCAGGAAAAGCTGAGTAGAATTGGGATGCGCCTCCTTTAAAACGGCTTCCCCAAAACTAAGCTTTATCCCTTTTTCTTTGGCAATCTCCAGACTGTGAGGTATTTTTTCATCATCCGGCTTCATGCCAAGCAAGCCTGCCACAAGGGCAAGCTGCGTTCCATGTCCCTTTCCGGTTGCCAAAAAGGAACCATATAACAGTATCTTAGCTTCTACAATCTCTTCCCCCATCAGACGCTTTGATACATAGCCAATTTTCACTGCTCCCGCTGTATGAGAGCTTGATGGTCCTACCATAACAGGACCCAGAATATCAAATAATCCCATTTTACACCTTACCTTCCCGCACCCGATAAAACAGATACTATTATTATTTCACAATAAGTCCCTGTCTATACGCTGCAAGCAGCATTTCCAAATCACGAATCGTCTCTTTAATCTTTGCTCCGTTGTCCGTGTCCTTAACCATAACACGAACCGGCTCTGTCTCAAAGAAATCCGATGTGGACTCGATATCCTTATTCTCTTCTAACACCTTCTCTATGCTCTCAAAGGGTTGATGTGCCTTTAAGCGCATTCCGTGAGAATTATAAATCAAGGTGTACCCCGCAATTCCCGTTGTCTTCTGATATGCCTTACAAAAACCGCCGTCAATAACAATCAATCTTTTATTTGCCTTCAGTGGTGACTCCCCTGCTGCCACCTTAATCGGCGTATGTCCATTAATAATATGTGAGGTTGGTGTCTCTAATCCAAACTCCTTTAGTATCTTAATACAGTACTCTTCTTCCTGATAAAAACGGTAATACGGATTCTTCTCTTCCTCCCATGCCGACTCATCATCAATAAAGGTTCGCTCGAAGGTCTTCATATTCCTTCCTGCAAGAGGAGATTTACTTCCACACCACAGATACCACATAAAATCAAGGTCATACAAATCATTGCTTCCAAAATAAGCTCTTCTTGCCACCTTAGAAGCATAATCCATGTATGCCTTTCCTTTATATGCAGTATTGCCTACCTTCATACCGTCAAACTCACCATTCTCATCCATAGGAATACAACCATGATAAAGAAGATTACCATTATAACAACGGTAAATATTACCCTTTTCATATAAGAACTCAATATGACGTCTGAGCATATGACTGTTACGAAATGCCGCTTTTAAATCGTCCATGACCTGCTGCTCTTCCCTTGTCAGACGATAACACTCTCCCTCTGCCAGAGTCGGAAAATCCGTATCATTTAAAACATATTCCTTCTGCCCGATTCTCACAGTTCCCTTCTTCGTATCAATCTTATCCAAAAGCAGTCTGTCGCTCATTCCATACTCAGGATGACGCAGGATAATCTGCCCCTCCAGCTTAAATAAAACTACTGAAATCGCCTTCAGAGCCGCTTCCATCGGCGCCAGCTTCGGATAAGTCTTCTCCGCAAAGATGGTCAGCGAGCGTAAACTAATCGCATAGGAATTCTCCAGTATTTCGATATTGTCATACTTAATATTATTACGCAATACATTGGCAATACATGCTTCACTGCCACTTGCCGCTCCCATCCACAGGATATCATGATTTCCCCACTCAATATCCACAGAATGATACTGCATTAAGAGGTCTAAGATATGGTCAGCACTGCTTCCCCTGTCATAGATATCTCCAACAATATGCAAATGGTCTACTGCAAGACGCTTTACCAGCTTAGAAATCGCCACAATAAATGCATCTGCACTATTAATCTCTATAATCGTGTCAATGATTTTCTCATGATAAACATGTTGATTGTTGTCCTCATCCGGCTGTGCATGCAATAACTCATCAATAATATAACTAAAATCCGCAGGCAATGCCTTACGAACCTTAGAACGTGTATATTTGGAAGATAAAAGCTTTGCAAGCTCCATCAGATTCTTAAGAGTAAGCTTATACCAATACGATGTGAGTACCTGCTCGTCTCTAAGTCTCTTGAGCTTTTCCACCGGATAATACACCAGTGTACAGATTTCCTGTCGTTCTCTTGCTGACAGACGCTTACCGAATATCATATCCACCTTCTCTTTAATAACACCTGCCGCATTATTCAAAAGATGATAAAACGCCTCATACTCTCCGTGCAAATCGCTCATAAAATGCTCCGTACCCTTAGGCAGATTCAAAATTGCCTGCAGGTTAATAATCTCTCTACACACCGACGGCACAGATGGATACTGCTCCGATAGTAATCGCAGATACTTCAGCTTATCCTCTGATAAAGTAATTTGTTTCCCCTCTTCAAGCCTTAATTCCAAGTTCTTATCCTCCCAAATCTATCACTTAATCCTTCTCAGTAAATCGGAAGGCGTAACCATATTCCGAATTTACCGCAAAGGCATTTAACTCGTCCTCCGTAAAATATCCTCGAAGTTCATTTTCTTCTATTATAACTCTATATCCCTCTGCAAGTAAACGTTCGTATTCTTTAATCATCTGAGAAGTTTGTTCATCAGAGTCTGCCTCGCTGTATGTAAGCACCTCATACACAGTCTCACCCTGAGCATTTGTGCATTCACCAAAAACATCAATTGCTACATAGTACTCAACTGCCTGGCCTGCATATGCTTTCATTGCCTCTTCTAATTCATGGAAATAAAAATATTCTCCCTTGTCCGGTGCAGCATAGCAAACCTCTACCTCCATCTTAGCCTCTTCACCGTTCACTCCCATTTCCATCGAATAGTCCTTAACAAGGTGAACCTCCTGTTTTTCCACTTTAGCATCCTCATATATCGCAGACTGTTGTGATGTTGTATTCGACTTTTCCGCCTCCGGCATTACTGCTGTATCCTCTGCCGCAGCTGCATTGTCCTCCGCATACATCTCTGCTGCTTCCTCTGTTACCGCATCCTGAACCATATAAATATGTGATGATGATTTTGCCGAATCTGTCATACATGCACTTTCTGTCGTATCATAGGACCTAAAGTTCTGCCTGAAAGCTATCGCTGCAATGCAAAGTACCGCAAAACCTGCTGCTATACTGCCCCATCTGGTCCATTTATTCCACTGATAGGTTTTGGCTGTCTTCGATGCTCCTGTCTCCAACGCAGCCTCCTGCACCAGACTATCATCGATATGTCCGATATCCTTTAATAAATCAACACCTCTCATAACGCAATACCCTCCTCTTCCAAATGCTCGCGCAGCTTACCACGCATACGAAACAGGATGGATTTCACCTTGCTGTCGCTCATATTATAGGCCTTTGCTATATCCGTGATGGAATCCATATACCAGTATCTTCTGACGAATACCTTACGCATCTGCTCTGTCTGTGTATGTAGAAATTCGCTGATAATCCTTCCGATTTCCTCACTCTCCAATTTGCGAGTATAATCATCAGGTGCAGAGATACAGTTTTCCAGCTCCGTACTTAACTCTACAACTAACGCATCTCTTTTCTTTGCCTTCTGATAATCCAGCTTACCAAAACAGAAGTTTCTTGCTATCTTTGCAAGATAAGCAAAGAAAAACTCCGGTCTTTTCGGAGGTATTGTATTCCACGCTGCATGGTAAGTGTCATTTACACACTCCTCCGAATCCTCCTGATTGTATAATATCTTCTGAGACAGCGCATGCAGCTGTCTGCCGTATTTATCATCTGTCTCCGTAATTGCCTGCTGTGAGCGTTGCCAATATAATTCAATGATTTCCGTATCTTCCATGTTGTTTCCTCCTTCTGTATTCGGCACACTTCCACTTACTTTATATAAGGGATTTCTTTATCATTGGTTGCATTTACTCTTTCAATCCGGTAAATACTCCATATATAATCAATTCCTGCTACTCCGTCATGATTTATCTTCACAAGCCATAGTGCTTCATTCAAGCGCAACAGGCAATAGCCTTCTGCTAATGGAATGTATCCAATATCATCACAGGCAAGTTCGATATCTCTGCTAAACAAAATATATGCCACCCAAAGCAACGGTTGAAACCAATATAGTGTCAAAAGCAGAAATCCCAATGGTTTCCACCAGTGGTCATGTCTTCTGATATGTGCCTTTTCATGCGCAATCACATAAGTGCTGAATTTCTGCTCCAAGTCTGACGGAATACAGATTCTTGGTTTCATAATTCCAAATATAAACGGTGTTGCAATATCATCACATATATAGATATTTTCTCCAACAGGTATTGATACAGATACCCGTTTATGGATTCTCAGATAGCTGTATATAGCATAAAATAGCATTACTAATACGCCTATCACCCATACTCCCGATGCAACAAAAATGATTGCCTGCAAAGGATTCACACTATCTCCCACATTCGGTGCTAAACTCTCTGAAATCACCGGATTCACATAGCTGTTCACAAAGCTGATTCCGCTGTGAATCGTCGGTTCTGTTGCATATAAGATATCCTGCGGTATGGTTTCAGCACTTGGAATCAGACTAAAAATGCTCTCCCATGTAACGGGAATTACCAGTCGAATTGCCACCAATGCCCATAATACAACTCGTATTGCCTTTGGGAGCTTCTTCCCGATAGCTCTTATGAATATAATCGCCAATACCATCCATCCTGCCGAAATACTCATGTTCAACAGCTTAAGAAATAATTCCTCCATATTTATAATCCGCCTTTCTGCGAAAGGCACCGATGAGGTTATGAAACCCGATAGGTTCTTTCGCTATCTATTTCTATATCCCTCTGATATTATCTCTTTATAAGACTGACACACTACAGAACACGTGGAGGTGAGT
>JAZNMO010000183.1:0-11624 GCA_045579665.1 Lachnospiraceae bacterium | reverse complement strand
GATTTCCAAAGAAGTACAACGTCATCGTGAACTCATTCCTTATGCATATTTCACAGACAACTGCAGGTCTTGTATAAACTTTACAGCCTGCAATCGCAAACACATCTGTGGAAACCTTCATTGTAACTATCAATGCTGTCGTTGTCGCAAAGCAAAAGTTATCCAAAAATGTGAGCATTACATAACCTGGCTCTGCAATAAACCTTCAAAGCCTCCTTATGTCTTTGATTGGTAATATAAATCTCATCATTAATTGCAATCTCACCATCAAAAAACATATCCTTAATTGTATGCTCGAACTCTTCAATACCTGTATTTTCCTTGGTAGAAGTCTTGATTACTCTATAAAGTGTATATTCACCTTGTCCAACACCACACTGCGCAAACTTCTCTTCTATTTCTTCCTGTGTAACAGCCTGTTCGAGATCTGTTTTATTTAACAAAACAATTCTCTTCTTATCTGCTATCAGCTTAATAATCTCATCATCATTCTCATCTAACGGCTTAGACGAATCCACTACATAGATAATCAAATCCGCATTGCCGGCATATTTTCTAGCCTTTTCAACACCAATCTTCTCAACCTCATCCTCTGTATCACGAATCCCGGCTGTATCTATGATATTCAAACCAACACCATGTAGCTTAATTGATTCCTCTAATACATCTCTGGTGGTTCCGGCCACACTGGTTACAATCGCTTTATCCTCACCAACCAATATGTTTAATAAAGAAGACTTACCTGCATTTGGCTTACCAACAATAACAGTATTAATACCGTCTTTAAGCATCTTACCATTATCCGCACTCTGAATCAGCTTGTCCAACTCTACTATAATACGTTTGGTTTTCTCCTCTAACTTATCATGATAACCATCCAGACTAATATGCTCCGGGTCATCCAATGCCGACTCGATAAATGCAATCTCATAAATCAGTTCTTCTCTTAAAGCCTTCACTTTATTAGAAACAGTTCCCTTTAATTGATTAATAGAACTTTTTAATGCAAATTCATTCTTTGAATGAATAATATCCATAACAGCCTCTGCCTTAGATAAATCAATTCGTCCATTTAAAAAGGCTCTCTTTGTAAATTCACCCGGCTCGGCCAGACGACAACCGTTTTTTAACACTACCTCCAGTATCCGATTCATCACCAAAATGCCACCATGACAATCAATCTCAACTGTATTCTCTCTCGTATAGGTATTTGGCGCCTTCATCACAGCAACCATTACCTCATCTATCATCTCATCTGCATCATAAATAAAGCCATAATGTATTGTATGACTTTCTACTTCAGCTAATTTCTTTTTCCCTGTTTTAGAGCGATATACCTTATCCGCTATCTCTATCGCTTCATCACCGCTTAATCGGATAATTCCAATTCCTGAATCACTCACTGCGGTTGCAATCGCAGCAATTGTATCTGTTTTTATCATATACTTAGCGTCCTTTCAAACCCCGCAAACTTTGGGCCAAAGGCACAACATTTGCAATGCAAACCAGGTTTGCATGTAAAAATTTTTAACGGTACCCATAGTCGGTTTTATTGTATATCATTTAACAAACATTTTCAATAGACACTCCTACCTATAAAAAGGCATTTATCGGATATTTTCCGATAAATGCCCCATTTATTTACTATCTCTTCAATGTAACTACTACACGTCTGAATGGCTCTTCACCTTCGCTGTGTGTTGTAACATATCTGTCATTCTGCAAAGCAGAGTGAATAATTCTTCTCTCATATGGATTCATTGGCTCAAGAGAAACAGCTCTCTTAGTTCTCTTAACCTTATAAGAAATATTCTTAGCAAGGTTCTCTAATGTATCCTTACGTCTCTGTCTATAGTTCTCTGTATCAACCTTAACACGTATGTACTCATTTGTTCCCTTATTAACAACAAGTGAAATTAAGTACTGTAAAGAATCTAATGTCTGTCCTCTCTTACCGATAAGAACACCCATCTCATCTCCACTTAACTCTACCTCTAAAGTATTCTGTGCCTCGTCATACTTAGCATCGATTACTACAGTCATATTCATAGCCTGGAATACATCCTGTAAGAAATTCTTTGCCTGGTCTTCTACTGATAACTCCTCTTCAACAACTCTAGCCTTAATAATAGCAGGCTTAGCATTGAAGCCTAAAAATCCTGTAGAACCTTCTTCTACTACTACATAATCAAGCTTGTCACTTGTAACTGTAAAGTGCTTACAAGCCTCAGTAATTGCATCATTCACTGTCTTTGCGGAAAACTCCATATACTCCATAACACTGGCCCCCTATTTGTTATTCTTCTCGTTATATTGCTTTACCATATTAGCCTTAGCAGCAAGACTGCCCGGCTTTGCATTCTGATTATAGTACTCCGTTGACTTTCTCATTGCTGCTTCTCTCTCTTCAGCTGTCATTGACGGCTTCTTAGGAGCAGTATTCACATTACGGGTATTCATCTTTGCATACTGATTCAACTTCTCAGCATTAATACCCTGCTTCTTTAAGGTCTCTTTATACTTTTCTTCATTCTTAGCAATAACTGCATCAATATCCATCTTATCAATATGTCTGTTAATCAGTACCTGCTGTACACTTCTTACAACAGCACCAATAATCCAGTAAATACCCATACCTGCAGGCATTGATAAACAGAAAAATGCTGACATAACAGGCATGATTGTATTCATAGTCTTCATAGACTGCTGCATAGCCTCTGCAGTATCATTCTGAGGTGCTTTCTTCTTATTACTGTCATCCTGATTATTAGCCTGTGGCATAAGCTTATAGTTCAACCACTGTGTCAACCAAGCTAATACCGGAACCAAAACAGCTCCAAGTACTAATAAATAATTGTTCTCCGCAAAAGCTGTTGTCATTGTAACCATTGGAGAGTTAGCAATATTAAGACCTAGGAAATTATTATAAGTATCAATCAATCCCATCTCAGTAGCTGAACTTAAAATTCTTTCTCCATTTACTGTTAAATCAGCAAGTCCAAACTGCTCACTAAGTGCTGCCATATCCTGTGTCGATGTAGAATACAAAACATCAATTACAGCATTCTTAGTATTATCTGCAATCTCAAAGTTCTTAGCATATTGTGTATTAGCGCCAAGCTCCTTCATCTTCTCAAGACCACCTGCATTGAGAATCTCCTCAGCCAAAACACTGAATGCTTCTCTTACTCTTGAAACATAAGCAGGAATCTGATAAATAACACGATACAATGCAAATAAAATAGGCATCTGAATCAATAACTGCACACAGCTACCTGAAGGAGAAACGCCGTACTTAGCATATACTGCCTTAGTTGCATAGTTCATCTCCATCATCGACTGCTGGTCATTCTTACCGTTATATCTGTCGCGAATCGCCTGAAGCTCAGGATTCATCTTTGCAGAAAGCTTAGAGAACTTCTGCTGCTTAATAGTCAACGGCATTAATAATAAGTAAACAACAATAGTAAATAATAAAATAGATAAACCGATATTTGGTATTCCAATTAAATTAAGGAATTCAAAGATTATATTCATAATTGCGCCAAGAAGCTTAACTATGATAGAAAATATCGGAGTAGAATTCTGGGTTAATAAAGTGTAATCCACTGTTTGTCCTCCTCTTGCGGGTCCCAAATAATGTGCGTCCAAACAAACCTGTCCCATATCCATATAAATCTACGGAACGGGATCATATCCTCCCTTGGAAAAAGGATTGCATCGAAGAATTCTCCATAAAGCCAAAGCGCCGCCCTTGACAGCTCCATACTTCTCCACTGCCTGCAAACCATACTCAGAACAGGTCGGATAATATGGACACTTTGTGCTCTTCATTGGCGATAAATACTTTCTATAGAAACGAATCAAACGAATCATAATATATTTCATACTTACCTCCCGGATATATACATATCCTGCAAACCAAAACACATCCTTATTATTAATATTCTACCTATTAATAAAAGAATATCTTCAATATCTTGTGAAGCTTCGATACATGAAGTAATGCACTTTCAATCTCTGCATACCCTGTATCCTTCGCACTTACCCTTGCGACGACTACTATATCTAAACCACTATTAAATATATTCTCATGTAGTCGATAACTTTCCCTTATTAATCTTGTTACTCTGTGTCTTACGACACTGTTTCCAACTTTCTTGCTAACAGAAATTCCAAGTCTATTCCTATCTGTTCCATTCTCTAATACATACATCACTAAATATTTATTGGCAAATGATTTGCCGCGACTGTACACATTCTTAAAATCTCTGTTGCTCTTTAATGATTCCGAAAATCTCATACAAAGCCTTTCATAATGAATCTCTGTTTAAAACAAAGAGAAAAAAGGCCACAAAATTGCGGCCTATGCTGATAATCTCTTTCTTCCTTTTGCTCTTCTAGCAGCTAAAACTTTTCTTCCGCCTGGAGTACTCATTCTTGCTCTGAATCCGTGAACCTTAGATCTCTGTCTCTTCTTTGGCTGAAATGTCATTTTCATGTGAGAAACACCTCCTTCTCATATACCTATCTATAAGATACCGGTAACGTAATTTACACTATGATGTAACTGGTAACAGCCTATATAGGCAGACTGATACCTTGTATTAGAAAATATCATAAAGATTATATAAGATAACGAATTGCAAGTCAAGGGAAAAACATTGATTTTTCTTTATTACATTTGGGAAAAAATAAAGAAATTGACATAAAATTAGTGGATTCGTTGTGGATAATCCAGTCATGTACTGCGAAAGTATTTCACCTTCACAGGCATCTATCAACAGCTTTTCCACACAATTTTGATAAAAATCCACATGGAGTAACATTTATCCACAAAATGTTTATATCTTGTGGATAACTCGTTAAAAACCCTTCAGAATAATTCTTAACACCACTTAAATTTGTCCACTTTATGCTTGTGGAATTTGTTGATATAGTTATCCTCATGCCTATGGATTCATCATGCCTCAGAATAGTTATTCATGTTTTTTACACATCTATGTGGATAACTTATCCACAATTTAAACACTATATGATATATATGTGTGTATTTCTCATCCACTTTATTCACATTTGGTGTAAATAATTGTTTTAATTATTTAGTTTTATTATTTGATATTTTTTCACATATGGTTTACAATAAGACTGGAACATTATAGATTATTTTAAATTCAGAGGTATAGCATGAACGAAATCAGAGAAAACTGGGATGAGATTAAGGAGATAGTAAGACGCGAGTATGATTTAACAGACATTTCTTATAAAACCTGGATTGAACCATTGAAGTTCTTTCAGGTAAAGGATGATGTTGTAACCATTCTCATTCCAGCCAACCAGTCTCATATGATTAAATACATAACGACAAAGTACAGAAGTATTTTTCAGGTTACGATTACAGAGCTTATGAATCATCAATATGATGTCAGTTTTATTGCAGAGAACTCTGCTGATGCTATGGCTGACAATGGTTCTGAGTCCTCTCCTGTTCCTAACCGAATTTCTAATATTAATTATGAAAATGCTAATCTGAACAGCAAGTACAAATTCGATACTTTTGTCGTAGGAAGCAATAATAAGTTTGCACATTCTGCCGCTTTGGCAGTTGCTGAATCTCCAGGCGAGGCATACAATCCTCTCTATTTATATGGAGGAGCCGGACTTGGTAAGACTCACCTTATGCATTCGATTGGTCACTTTGTATTAGAACAGAATCCAAATACTAAGGTTTTATATGTTACCTCTGAGCAGTTTACAAACGAAGTAATTGAGTCTATTCGTAGCGGTAATGCAGCTGCAATGACAAAGCTTCGTGATAAATACAGAACTGTTGATGTCCTCTTAGTCGATGACGTACAGTTTATTATAGGAAAAGAATCTACACAGGAAGAATTTTTCCACACCTTTAACGTGCTTCATTCTGCTGGTAAGCAGATTATTCTTTCATCAGATAAGCCGCCTAAGGAAATGGAGACCTTGGAAGAACGTTTCCGTTCACGTTTCGAATGGGGATTGATTGCTGATATTCAGGCACCTGACTACGAAACACGAATGGCAATTCTTCGTAAGAATGCCGAAACCTATGACCGTCCTGTAGATGATGAAATTATTCAATATATTGCTACCAATATTAAGTCTAATATCCGTGAGCTTGAAGGTGCATTAAATAAGGTAATTGCCAATGCACGCTTAAATAAGAAGGAACTCACACTTGCACTTGCAGAAGATGCATTAAAGGATGTTATTTATCCGGATCAGATTCGTGAAGTGACACCTTCTTTGATTCTGGATGTTGTTGCTGAGCACTTTAATATTTCTAAGGAAGACTTAACCTCTAAGAAGCGTAATTCCGAGTATGTTCTTCCAAGACAAATTTTCATGTATCTTACTTATAATATGACAGGTACTTCCTTCCAAGCTATCGCTAAGATGCTGAACAAGAAAGACCACACTACCATCATGCATGGTAATAAGAAGATTGAAAAGGATATTAAGACCAATGAAGAGCTTGCCAATAAAATAGAAATCATCAAAAAGAAAATATCCCCATCATAATATGTGGATAACTTTTGATTTTTTCTGTTGATAACATGTGGGTACCTATGTTGATGACTTTGGGATAACTTCATTTTACTTCTTAAGTTCATCTCCTACATCACATAAGGCATTGTGAATTGATTTGAATAACTTTAGAATTTTTCTAGGATGTTTTCACAAGTTCTGATTTTCACAGTTCCTTTAAAATCAATGGGTTGAAGTGGTTATTCACATTTCCACGCCTATTACTATGAATATTAAGAATATATTATTTATATATTTATGTTTTTGATGCTTTCGCATTATTCATTTTACACCGAAGGGAGTTATGCACATGAAATTGATATGTTCAAAAACAAATTTACTAAACGGTGTTAATACCGTTTCCAAGGCTGTACCAAGTAAAACAACGATGTCTATTTTGGAATGTATCTTAATAGATGCAACAAAAGGACAAATTACCTTAACTGCAAATGATATGGAGTTAGGTATAGAAACAATTATTGAAGGCGAGATTGTAGAGAAGGGAATTATTGCTTTAGATGCAAAGATTTTCTTAGATATTGTAAGAAAGGTTCCTGACAATGAAGTTACGATTGAAACAGATGCCAGCTTTAAAGCAAATATTACTTGCGAGAAGGCTAAGTTTAGCATTGTAGGTAAATCAGGAGAGGATTTCTCTTATTTACCGCAGATTGAGAGAAATGATTCTATTTGTATTTCTCAGTTTACGTTGAAGGAAATTATCAGACAGACTATTTTCTCTATTGCTGATAACTTCAATAATAAGATTTTGACAGGTGAATTATTTGAAATTCAGGATGATGTATTAAAGGTTGTTTCTTCAGATGGATTAAGAATTTCTCTCAGAAAGGTAAATCTGAAAAATTCTTATTCTAACAAGAAGGTAATTGTACCGGGTAAGACATTAAACGAAATCAGTAAGATTTTATCAGGTGATACTGATAAGGATGTTAATATTTTCTTTACCAGCAAGCATATTTTATTTGAGTTTGATAATACAACTGTTGTATCCCGTTTAATTGAGGGAGAGTATTTGAAGATTGATAATATTCTTTCTGCTGATTATGAAACAAGAGTTAAGATTAACAAGAAGGAGTTATTAGGCTGTATTGACCGTTCTACACTTCTTGTTAAGGAAGGTGATAAGAAGCCTATTATTATGAATATTCAGGATGATGTCATGGAGCTTAAGATGAATTCCATTATTGGTAGTCTTGACGAGGAGATTGATATCGTTAAGAGTGGAAAGGATCTGATGATTGGATTTGATCCAAAGTTCTTAATCGATGCATTGAAGGTAATTGATGATGAAGAGATTGATATTAAGCTGTTGAATCCTAAGGCTCCTTGCTATATTAAGGATGAACAGGGAAGTTACAACTATCTGATTCTTCCGGTTACATTTAGTTCTGTTGGTTAATATGATGCGCTTTACGATGAGCGTATAAATTGAGATAATATTGTTTAAGTTGTAGTTTGAAAGGCAATTATTAGTTATGGAATTCTTATTTTTGAAAGATGATTTTATTAAGCTTGGCCAGGCGTTGAAGGCAGCCGGCTTGGTAGAGTCCGGTGTAGAGGCAAAGTTTGCAGTGCAGGATGGTCTTGTACAGGTAAATGGAGTGACAGAGACACAGCGTGGTAAAAAGCTTGTAGATGGAGATATCGTTACCTTTGAGGGACAGACGATTCAGATTAAGTGCCCATAGCCAGATAGTTTTGAAAGGCAGGAAGCAGGATGCTGATAAAATCGCTTGAACTTGAAAATTTTAGAAATTATGAGTCTTTAGCAATGACCTTTGATGCCGGAACCAATATTTTATACGGTGATAACGCACAGGGAAAGACGAATATATTAGAGGCAATCTATCTGTCAGCGACTACGAAGTCACATAAGGGCAGTAAGGACAAGGATATTGTGAATTTCAATGCAGAGGAAGCACATATCAGAACCTATGTCATTAAGGATGAGCTGGAGAATCGTGTGGATATGCACCTTAGAAAGAGTAAATCTAAGGGAATTGCCATTAACGGACAGAAGATTAAGAAGGCTGCAGAGCTGTTAGGCATGTTGAATATTGTATTTTTTTCGCCTGAGGATTTATCCATTATTAAGAATGGTCCGGCAGAGCGCAGAAGATTTGTGGACATGGAGCTTTGTCAGCTGGATAGCTTTTATCTGTATAATTTGAATAATTATAACAAGATTGTGAATCAGAGAAATAAGCTGTTAAAGGAGCTATACTTTAATCCGGGGCTTAAGGATACCTTATCTATCTGGGATTCCCAGCTGGTGTCTTATGGAAGCAAGATTATGGAAAGAAGAGCTACCTTTGTAAAGCAGTTAAATGAGATTATCTATGACATACATAAGAAATTATCGGGTGGCAAGGAAGAGCTGGTGATTCGATATGAGCCGGATTGCCGGATTGAGGACTATGAGCGTGAGCTAAGTCGTGGTCAGGAGAGGGACATTCGTCTTAAGATGACCAGTACGGGACCACATAGAGATGATTTTAGCTTTATGGTTGGTGATATCGATATTAGAAAGTTTGGTTCGCAGGGACAGCAGAGAACAGCAGCCCTTTCTTTGAAGTTGTCAGAGATAGAGTTGGTGAAGAAGATTACGAAGGACACACCGTTATTATTATTGGACGATGTGTTATCGGAGCTTGATAGTAACAGACAAAATTATCTTTTGAACAGTATAGGAGATATTCAGACGATTATTACCTGTACCGGGTTGGAGGAGTTTGTAAATAACAGATTTGAAATCAATAAGATATTTAAGGTTTCAAATGCAACTGTAACATGTGAAAATTAATGGAGGAATCATATGAGTACTGAATACGGAGCAGATCAAATCCAAATACTGGAGGGTCTTGAAGCAGTTAGAAAGAGACCCGGTATGTATATTGGTAGTACTTCTTCGAGAGGATTGCATCATCTGGTATATGAGATTGTAGATAATGCGGTTGACGAAGCATTGGGAGGCTATTGCGATACAATTGATGTAACAATTAATCCTGATAATTCCATAACGGTTATTGATAATGGACGAGGTATTCCGGTTGGTATCAACAAGAAGGCAGGTATTCCGGCAGTTGAGGTTGTTTTTACAATTCTTCATGCAGGTGGAAAGTTCGGTGGTGGAGGATATAAGGTATCCGGCGGACTTCACGGTGTAGGTGCGTCTGTTGTAAATGCGCTTTCTAACTGGCTTGAGGTTGAGATTTGTCAGGGTGGAAAGATATATAAGCAAAGATATGAGAGAGGGCATGTTTGCTATCCATTGAAGGAGATTGGTGAGTGTCCTATGGAGAAGACGGGTACAAAGGTTACGTTCTTACCGGATGATACCATCTTTGAAGATACTGTATATGATTACGATGTATTGAAGCAGAGATTACGTGAGATGGCATTCTTAACAAAGAATCTTAAGATTGTGCTTCGTGATTTGAGACCGGAGGATGGTCCTATAGAGAAGACCTTCCATTACGAGGGTGGTATCAGTGAGTTTGTAACTTACCTTAATAAGAGTAAGACACCTCTTTATGAGAATGTTTTGTACTTTGAGGGTAAGAAGAATAATGTATATGTAGAGGTTGCTATGCAGCACAATGACTCCTTTGTGGAGAGTGCATACAGCTTTGTTAATAATATCAATACACCTGAGGGTGGTACACATCTTGTAGGTTTTAGAAATGCTTTAACAAAGACATTTAATGATTACGCTAGAAGCTTCAAGCTTTTGAAGGAAAATGAGGCAAACTTAAGTGGTGACGATATCCGTGAAGGTTTAACCGCTATCGTATCTATTAAGATTGAGGACCCTCAGTTTGAAGGTCAGACAAAACAGAAGCTTGGTAATTCAGAGGCGAGAGGTGCTGTTGATAGTATCGTAAGTGAGCAGCTTACATACTTCTTAGAGCAGAATCCTGCTGTTGCAAAGCAGATTTGTGAGAAGTCCATCTTAGCACAAAGAGCAAGAGAGGCCGCAAGAAAGGCAAGAGATTTAACCAGAAGAAAGACAGCCTTAGAGGGTATGGCCTTACCTGGTAAGCTTGCAGATTGTTCAGATAAGGACCCTAAGAATTGTGAAATCTTTATCGTAGAGGGAGATTCCGCTGGTGGTAGTGCAAAGACAGCAAGAGATCGTGCAACACAGGCTATCCTTCCACTTCGTGGTAAGATTTTGAATGTAGAGAAGGCAAGATTAGATAAAATATATGCCAATGCAGAAATTAAGGCAATGATAACTGCATTTGGTACCGGTATCCATGATGACTTTGATATTTCAAAGCTTAGATATCATAAGATTATTATTATGACTGATGCCGACGTAGACGGTGCGCATATTGCAACCTTGATGTTAACATTCCTGTATCGTTTTATGCCGGAGTTAATCAAACAGGGCTATGTATATTTGGCAAAGCCACCACTTTATAAGCTTGAGAAGAATAAAAAGACATGGTATGCGTACTCTGATGAAGAGTTATCCGCTATCTTAGACGAGGTGGGACGTGATCAGAACAATAAGATTCAGCGTTACAAAGGTCTTGGAGAGATGGATGCAGACCAGCTTTGGGATACAACTATGGACCCGGAGAAGAGAATCCTATTAAAGGTTAACATGAATGAAGAAGCAGAGTCTGAGATTGATTTGACATTTACTACTCTTATGGGAGATAAGGTAGAGCCAAGAAGAGAGTTCATCGAGGCAAATGCTAAGTATGCAACAAAGGATATCTAAGAAACGGTGGTAGTGACTACCGGATAGAGAGGAAATAGAGAATGGAAGACAATATTTTCGACAAAATAGAAGAAGTCGATCTTCAAAAAACCATGGAAAAGTCATATATTGACTATGCCATGAGCGTTATCGCTTCTCGAGCTTTGCCTGATGTAAGAGATGGATTAAAGCCTGTACAGCGTAGAGTTTTATTCTCCATGATTGAGTTGAACAACGGTCCGGATAAGCCTCATAGAAAGAGTGCCCGTATCGTCGGTGATACCATGGGTAAATATCACCCTCACGGTGACAGCTCTATTTATGGTGCATT
>JAZNMO010000182.1:0-3497 GCA_045579665.1 Lachnospiraceae bacterium | reverse complement strand
GATTACATTCTTAATCGCATTATATACTGCTACATCAATACGTCCTTCCGCATTTGCCGTAGAAGTATTTAAGGTTTGTGCAAAAGTCTTTGGATCTACGATTCTCCACAGTACAAAACTATCTACAATCATAGATTTTTT
The DNA here is from genome assembly GCA_045579665.1 of Lachnospiraceae bacterium. Classification (GTDB taxonomy): domain Bacteria; phylum Bacillota; class Clostridia; order Lachnospirales; family Lachnospiraceae; genus COE1. The sequence goes on along the minus strand of JAZNMO010000182.1, from coordinate 3,356 downwards.
ATCCTTTGTAATAACATCTGACTTTGCAATGTCATACAAAAGAATTTCCTTGGAAACCATATCTGTTTCCTGAACAAACGGAATTTTGAAGTTTAATCCAGGCTCTGAAATAACTCTTTCAATCTTACCAAACTCTTTTACAATTCCGTACTGATTTTCCTTCACGACAAACATTGAATTTGCCAAAATAATAACTGCTATAAAAGCGACTACTATCGCTGATGCACCAAATATCTTTTTCTTCATAAGCTCCCCCTATTCCTCAGTACCTACATTGGAAGATACTGTATTCGTCTTCTCTTCTGTCACAATCTCCAGTTCATCAAGATACAATGTCTTATTTAAATCACCGCCACCATTATCAATAATGAGCTTTGCTCCCGGTAAAATTTCTTCCATTGCTTCATAGAACATTCTCTGCTTTGTAATCAAAGGATTCTTTACATACTCCTCGTACATTTCATTAAAACGAACTACCTGAGCAGTCGCCTCATTGATTCTTTCCTGCTTATCAGCCTCTGCCGCCTGAATAATCTGGTCCGCCTGTGCTGTTGCCTCAGGAATCTGCTCATTCTGATACTTGTTCGCATTATTAATCGCTGTCTCTTTTCCCTGCTTTGCTGTTTCAACTGCCTTAAATGCCTCTACTACTGCCTGTGTTGGTGGCTCTGCATCCTGCATTGAAATATTAACAAGCATAAGACCAATATCCTGTTGTTCCAGCTTCTCTACTATCATTTCCTTAATAGCCGCTTGAATCTCACTCTTACCTGTTGTAATTACATCATCAACTGTATAGCTACTTACAACGTTACGAATACTTGACTGTGCAATATTCTTTAAAATATATTCCGGCTGCTGTGAATTATACAAATACTTAATTGGGTCAGAAACCTTGTACTCTACATAGAAGTCAACATTTACAAAATTAAAGTCAGATGTAATCATCAAAGACTCTGCAACTGCAACATCCTCTCCACTGGCAGAACTGTATCCAATTGGAAATCCTTGAATTGTTGTGTTTACTCTAGTTACATTCTGAATAAATGGAATCTTAAAATGAAGTCCTGAGGTTACAACATCTCCTGCCTCGCCAAATGTAGTCACTACACCCTGCTCCTGCTCTTTAATAGAATAAACAGAGTTAAATAGTATAATCACAATAGCTAGCATCCCTACTACAAATCCAACAACTGAACCTATTCCATTATTTTCCTTCTTCTTTTTTCTTTGTTTTGCCGCTGACTGATTTGTACCGGCATTAAATTCTCTAAAATTTTCTCCCATCTCTTTTGTCCTTTCTACACTCTTATATATTATAGAATTCGCATACCCTACTATTACCTTACGGTGCAAATAATCACCTTCATAGGCTTTGCAAATCATATAATCATTATAATTGTTATGATCACTGTATTCACTATTCCTCAAATAAGGATTAATTATTTACAAGCAAGTATCTTTAATAAATACTCCCACATACGATTTGTTGAAGAAATACTCAATCGCTCCTCTGTCGTATGAATATCTAAAATATCAGGTCCGAAAGATACACAGTCAAGTCCCGGAATCTTTGAAATCATAATGCCACATTCTAATCCTGCGTGAAGCGCTTCTACCTTAGGCTCCTTATGGAACATCTCCTTATAAACCTCTATCATCTGTGCTCTCAGTTTTGAATCAGGATTATACTGCCATCCCGGATAATCTCCATATGTCTCAATGCTTCCACCTACCAGCTTTGTCACATTCTCAACCTGCTTTAACAAATACTGCTTTGCTGTTTCAATCGAGCTTCTAAGTGCACTTCTTGCTATCAGCATATTATTCTCAAGTTCGAGTACGCCTACATTCAAGGATGTTTCTACAAGTCCTGCAATATCCATACTCATATTCATAATCCCATTTGGTAATGCCATTAAAAATGAAATTACTTTATCAGTTGATTCAGTTGTCAAAACTGCACACTCTCTCGAATCCAACTTGCTTACCTTTACAAAAAGATTCTTTTCCTTGGTCTGATTCTCATTCTTCAAAACGAAATCAATCGCTTGAATACTGTCAATAAGCGCACTTTCTTTCTCCCGAAGTACACAAACGGTTGCATATGCTTCTCTTGGAATGGCATTATCCTTTTCTCCACCACCAATATCAGCTATCTGTAGTACCATTTCTTCCCGAACCGTTTCTAATACTCTTCCCAAAAGCTTTATCGCATTTCCACGCTCTTTATGAATCTCTGCACCTGAGTGACCACCTGTTAATCCACCTATCTCAATATTATAAAACTGCGCTGTCTTATTCTCTCTTTCAATAGGAATCATACAATCTGCACGAAGACCTCCCGCACAGCTTGTTAACAAGATACCTTCTTCTTCCGAGTCGATATTTAACATCCTCTTAGCCTTCAACATAGATAAATCAATTGCGGTTGCTCCCTCCATACCGATTTCTTCATCCGTTGTAATTACAACCTCAAGTCTCGGATGCTTGATATCATCAGAATCTAATATTGCCAATGCATAAGCAACCGCAATACCATCATCCCCTCCAAGACTGGTTCCTTCAGCATAAATAAAATCACCTTCAACCTTCAGTCTTAATGGATCATTCCACAAATCAATATCACAATTTGCTTTCTTTACAGCAACCATATCCATATGTCCCTGCAAAATAATCGGCTCAATATCTTCATAACCAGGTGTTGCTTCCTTAATAATAATCACATTATTACTTGCATCTCTTACATGCCACAATCCTCTATCTGCTGCAAACTTCTCTAAATAACTACTGATTCTATCCAAATTAGTAGAACCATGTGGAATATTACATATCTCTTCAAAGTAATGATAAACTTTCTCTGGTCCTAAATTTTCTAAAACACTCATTTCTTACCCTCCATTTTCCTGTTTTGAAAACCTTGATATCAATATATCAGAGTCTTTTTTTTTAGTAAATATTTCTTGTCAATTATTTAACTTTATTTAAGAATTGGCATTTTACGATGAAATTATAAACTTTTTATAAACTGCAATTCCCACATTCCAGTAACAATATCATATTGCCACATCTTTATTTTATACACTATTCTTCTATAAATTTATTTTCTAAATATAAATATTGCCTCCACCTCATTTCGAGCACATTCCCATAAAACAAAAAAAGTTATTGCTAATTTGCAATAACTCGCTTCATATATATGAAAAGGTTTATTGTACCTTCAAAACCGAACACACAAATCTCTCTTCCGTTCATTTCTCTTCCAAGCAACTTCTCTCAGAATTACCTTCCAGGATAAGCCCTCGACCTATTAGTATCATTCAGCTGAGTACATTACTGCACTTACACCCATGACC
>JAZNMO010000181.1:0-9034 GCA_045579665.1 Lachnospiraceae bacterium | reverse complement strand
GTATCATAGGTTCCAAGGTCAATGTCACCTATCATCACATAATCGAACTGGTCTATCCAACGCCAATACTCTATTTGATCATTGTCTTCCGCTCTTTCGCTATTGGGATATCCAATACCATTCCACCCCTGATGCCCCATTACTTTATCGTAAATATAATTGTCCTCAAAATCCATCACTGCCATATTCGGATATAAAGCCAGTACTTCCTCTTCAGACATTCCTACATGGATTCCATTTGCCAAAGTATGATTTTCCCCCATAATAGCATAATATGGTTCGCAGCCCCCTTCGGAAACCTTCTCTCTAAAATCATATTTGTAATAATAATATTCCATATCATCTATAGTTATAATATACCAAGTTCCCTCTACTGCGCCAGGCACACCTCCACGCATTTCTTCAACTTCTCCTAGACGAACTGCCTCCTCAAAGCTGTCTATTGTCAACTCAGGAACTACCTTCACATCCTCTTGTGAAAACACCTGAATCAGAGGTACTGCCAAAGCCTGCTCTGTCACCTTAGCTTGTCTTACGGTATAATCTGTACATCTTACCTTCCAAGCCCGTTCCTCTTCTTCATACTCTAACTGTCTGACATAGTCTGGAAGAACTGCCGTACACTTTGTAGTCATCCTATCCTGCCAGTCATAATAATAGCCTTCTAGTAAGGAAACAAGCTCATCTCTGCCATCGTTATCCGCATCGCTAATTTCAAGACCTCTATCCTCTGTACAAAATACCGTTTTCGCTTGTTCTTCTACATTAGCAATTACCATATAAAGACAACAATTCGCACCAATCGGCACATTTAGCATTGCCGTCTCAAATCCAAACAAATTCTCATGCATAGTCAGCCAACCGGCATAGTAGCCCTTTTCTCTGCTGGATTCAAAACCTACATAATCAAAAGCATCCCATCCTTGATATGTGGCTACGACAACTTCTTCGCCATCTATATTATTCGTCACCACTAACTCATTATCTAGATTTCTAAAAAAACTTAATGTATTTCCTCCCAATTCACAACTTCCATATAGATATACCTGTGTCATATCTATATCCTGAGAAAGTACAAACCGATCCGACATTCGAAACCACATTGCCTCAAAGCTAAGAGGTTCCTCCATAATCTCTTCTGTTATTGATACTGCCTGCACTGTTTCCTCCATTTTTACATCAGAAACAGCAACAGTATCCTCTTCTATATCTGCGCTGGCACAGCCTGTTAATAACATCGAAACGACTACCCCTAACGCTACTACCGCTCTCTTTCTCACTTGTTCTCTCCTATCCTGCAAATGCCAATGCAGACTCATCCAGCCTCATCATACACATCCTCATCCAGCAATATCTCATCCACTGCAAATGCACCATCTTCATAACGAAGCACCACATTCAGCCCACACATTGACCACTTGTCAAAGAGACTATTGCAGCATACCACCTTGTTCGTCGAAGATGTTGTATCTACGTAGTAATCCCACACACCGCTCACGGCACCGTGTCCATCAGTTGCATAATTAGGGGGATTCCCAGCCTCGTAATAATACTCTAACGGTGTATTCTCTCCATAAGGAATCATAACCTCATAGTCATAATCAGGCACTCTTACCTGCATCATATCATCTGCAACTAACTCGAACTCATAGTGAAGATACTTCGACAAACCTACTTCGCCACCATCATAAAATGGTAACTGTGCTACCTCATATCCACTCTCTCCTGCTACAAAAATCACAAAATCCAGTATCCAGAAGCCTCCATTTGCAGTATAAGGAGGCTCTGCCTTATAAATGATATCCTGCTTTCCATCACCGGATAAATCCACAAACTCAAAGGTTGGCACAGTATAAGTGCTTGCCTCAATCCTCAAGTCAATCTTTTCACCATTTCCAAGCTCTAAACGATAATTACATACGTCCTCACCCTGCACGGTCTTGTATATTCTATCGCCTAGTCCATCGCCATCCAAATCATCCTGTTCAAACCGATAAATATCATGCTCAAACTCATCAAGATAACCTGTGTACTCTTCCAGAATCATATAAGAATACTCATCGTTTTCTACATTCTCCTGCTTCTTTTCTATCGGCTTAACCTCTCCAAAAGCTACCTCATTCACTTTTCCCATAACATCAATGATATAAAAGCTTTCATCATTTAATGCAGAATAGCTACGTACACTCTCTACATCCACGATGCCTTCTAGCTTCCAGCTTGCGCCTCCATCCTTGGTGGTTAAAAGCTTATAATATGCTCTGTCGCTTACCTCTTTTACAAGCAAAATACCATTCCACTGCTTTTCTCCATAGAAAACCGGAGCAAAACCATCTATGTAACTGACATTACTGTCTTTTTCAAGAGTTTTTTCACTCTTCCACGTGCTTCCACTATCAGAGGTTTCATACAGATATGCCTCCTGTCCATGATAAGAAACTGCAATATAGCCATATTGTTTATTTACAAAAGAAATCCCCTGTGGATATCCTTCTATTGTCTCTGTCAAGTCCTGCACAAATGCAAAGCTTTTTCCACCGTCCACAGTTGTGAACAAAAGCTTTACCATTTGTCCTGCTGCCGGTGTTGAGCAATACAACATATATCCTGTACTCTCGTCCACAAAACTAACGTAGACGCTTCCCGCATCACTTATCTTAGCATACTCACTATATGGAATAATAGTCTTATCCCAGTTTGTTCCTTTATCTACAGTATATTCCACTACCAGTTCCTGCGTTTCAGCCTCAAAATAAGCTGCGTACACTGTATTTTCACCAATAAAATCTGCATGAATGAATCCGTCTGTTACCTTACTTATCTCATCAAAGCTCTTTACCACCTCAAAACTACTCAGACCATTCTCTGTATAAACAAGCTCGTTCTCTGTTGTGATTGCCCATCCACACTTCGCATCCAGCATCTCCAGTTGCTTTAACTGATACTTGGAAGCTTCAGCCGAAGCCTCCTTTACCTGATAAGTCAAAAAGCTTGCAACTACCACCGCTAGCACAACTACCGCCACAATAGCTCCAATCAATGGCTTTCTATTCTGTTTCTTTAAGATTCCTTCTAATCGAGCTTTCATGTTCTTTTTATCATTACTCATTGCTGTAATGAGTACCTGATTACGTCCCTTGCCTGCTTTCAATATGTATAGCAAAGTCTCCGCATACCTAGCATGCTCACCTTCCTGCAGTTCCTTTAACACTCTGTAATCACAAGCTAACTCACAATCCTCTACGGACTTAAAGTATGCAATCCACACCAAAGGATTAAACCATTGTGCAATCACACACAAACATCTGACAAACTGCCAGATATGGTCACCAACTCTGTAATGCTGTAACTCATGTGCCAATACATAACCTCTTCGCTCCTCATCCTGCACAATCTGCGCAGCAATAAAAATCTTAGGTCTGATAACGCCTACCAAACCATTAATTTCCTCTACTCTATACACTGGAATCGGTGACTCCACACCCTCTATCCTTCTCTTCTTTATCTTTGAGAAGCTGTATATGTTCAGTCCTATCCAATAAAATGAAAGACTTACACTTCCCACTATCCACACAATCCCGAAAAGCTTTGTAAGCTGAACCTGTTCCAAAGAATTCCCTTTTATCTCATCCTTGGTAGCTAATGTCAATCCATCTTCTAACTCATAACCGCTCTTCATCCCTTTGTCTTCATTGGGTACTCGTTCTTCGTTCTCTCTCAATAATTCTTCGTCAAAGGATGGATTGACAATCCTCTCTACCACTTGCGCTCGCGTTACTTCCCCTGTTTCTATCACCGCTGCTGCAAATGAATCCTCTTCCACCTCAAACACAAACTCCATCGGAAGCAATATACGAATCGCCACCAAAAGCCAAAGCATATATCTGATATTAGGGTTACATTTCTTTCCCAATAGCTTTCTTAACAACAAAGTAACAGCAATAATCAGTGAACTACTCAATATCATATCAAGACCTGTCATTATCCTTCTCCCCCTTTAGCTTATCTAACAAATCATACAACTCATCAATATCTGAATCCGTTAACTGATCTGCATCTGCCATATAGGAAACCATCCTTCCCATACGTCCACCAAAGAATCGATCAAGTATTCCTTTGGTGCTCTCAATGACCACCTCTGTCCGCTCAGGCACCGCCCGATATCGCTTCGTTCGTCCCTGCATCTCGTAGCTTACTGTATGCTTCTCTTCCATTCGCTTCAAAAAAGAAATAATCGTATGCTTTGACCACCCTGTCGTTCCTTCTAAAGCCTCTACAAGCTGCATCACTGACATTTCCCCATTTGCCCACAACTGTTCTAAAATGACATGCTCCGATTCTGTAATTGCGTATTTCATCTCAATAGCCTCATCTTTCCGTTACCCTACAAGACTCAACCAAATGCTGCGTATCATCACATCATTTCGTTTGGTAATAACTTTGTTACCATATTAGCATAATACACATTACCATTGCAAGTTTTTCTGAATACTTTTACACAGAGCACAAAAATGCCGTCACAATACATCTCTCCTTTTCAGCGACAGTATGTGACAGCACTTTATATTCCATCTACTTTATTCTTTTTATCACTGTGACGCATCCACCCATAAGTATACATAATACTTTTGTGTATACAAGAATACTTGCAGAATCTGGCACTATATTGCAGAAAACGACATCAGCCAGCCTGTTGTGGAATCAAGATAGAGAAACAAAACTCATCATCGTCATGCTTTATGACATAAGAACCGTCATATTTTGCTATTGTTTCCACAATATTCTTTATACCAATTCCATGCTCCTGTGCCTCTTCCTTCTTCGAAGTCAATAACTCCTCTCCACTCATAATAATCCGATTCCCATAGGTATTACGAACCGAAATCGTTAGAAGCTCCTCCTCCATAACCATCTTGAGCTTCACGATTCTTTTTCCCTTACACTGTTCGCATGCTTCAATCGCATTATTCAGCAAATTGGAAAGTATTGTAACAATGTCCTCATCACTTATATTTATTTGCGCCAGGTCATTGATTTTAAATACAAACACCATATTCTTCTCAATCATTTCCCGATACTTTGTATTCAATATAGCATCTACTATAACATGATTGGTATAAATGGCATCCACTTCTTCCCGCAGATTCTCCTGAATATTCTCTATGTATGCTCCCAGTTCATCAAATCGACGCTTCTTAATCAACGCCTCAATACACATAATCTGATTCTTGTACTCATGCGTTTTCTTTCTCTGCTTCTCAAAGTTCTCTGATATGGAACGATACATTCGCGTCTGGTTCTCTACCTGCAGCTTAAATATCTTCGCTTCACTGATTTGCATTTCACGTGTGGAAATATCCCGAATCATATAAAACACCACAATATTCATCCCTACCAGACCTAACGCAATGGAAAGATATACATTCTCCTGCGTCTGATTGATAAGACTTCCTGATGTCATCACCATACCGCAAACCGCAAAGATAGAAAAACACGGAAATACAAGAAATCTTATCCATTCCATATCATTGAGATGTGCCACAAACTCCTTTTTCAACAATAATCGAATCATGATAATTACCACAAACAGAAACATTTTCCCAAGAACAATCAACATCGTGCCTTGCATATAATAAGAATCCTGCATCTCCACCATGCTGCCAAAGAATGCCACCTGCACAACCAATATCAGGTAATCCACTACGCCAAGCACTCCCTGAAAAAGAATCGTCAATATACCGGCCTTTAAAACTGTAATCCGTAAATATAACTTTGCATACAAAACAATATATGCGCTTGCAATAAATACCCTGATGAAAATGTGATTACTCAGTATATTAACCAACAGAAAAAGACCAATCGCATAAACGATAAACATCAATTCATTTAACCATTTTGAATTTCTTCTTTCATCAGCAAATGCTTCCAAAAACATCTTACTGCACAGTGCTTCAATCAGCACATATAAAAGACTTACAATATAATTCTTCATCTACAGCATTCCTCTGTACATCACATATTTTTCTTCTGCTGTCTTATATCTGGCCCTTGGTATATCAAATCTCATTCCATTACTCAACATCAGCTCGTAACGCTTCATGCTCTTGATATATTTCATATTCACCAGAAAACTTTGATGCGCTCTGATAAAGTAATACTCCTTCAATGCCTCTTCCATCCGGTTCAAGGTCTCATACATGGTATAAACCTTAATCTCATCCTCCATCACATGAAACTCCAGCTTATGCAGGCGGCTCTCTATATACAGCAAATGGTCTAATGACAACCTTTTTGTCCCCTCATGAAACTGAAATTCCTTCCATGTCACTTCATATTGCGTCTTCTCCCGAATCGCATCCATACATTCACAGATGGCATCCTGCATACTGTCATTATTCTTTAAAATATATCTGACCGCATCTACCTTATAGCCCTCTAATGTATAATTAACAAAGGCAGTGATAAATACAATAAATACATCCTTACTAATCTCTCGAATCTTTCGCGCTGTTGCTAATCCATCCAGCTCATCCATATTAATATCCAGAAAAATAATATTGTATTTTAACATCCCAATTCCAAGCGCAACAAACTGCGCTCCTGAACTGAAGGTATCTATTTCATATAAAATTCCATTGGCATTTAAATACTGCACCAACAGCTCTTTGATTTCTTCCCTGAAAAAGGATTCATCATCGCATACTGCAATCTTTAGCATATCCATACCTCCCAATCACAATCTACATGATATCTGTATTAGATTTTCTTTTCAACTCATTTTGCACCAAATCTCACCATATTTCAATAATATTTTTTTCAACATCAAAACAGGCGAAAATATAAATCTCTTCTACATTTTCGCCTGCTTTATACTTTTCCTATAATACCAAATCTACATGCTGAACGGTTCCTGCTCCACCGCTTTCCTTCAGATAAACACCTGTCTTTCGAATATATCCGTTATGCCCTGTTGCATCCCCATTATCCAAGGTAAACTCTGTGTCTGCATTACCAAGATAAATAGCACCAACATCTGCACTCTTTAGGTCAATCAGCTTATCATTACCGTCCTTATCCTTCGTCCACACCTTTAGCTTACTAAAGATTTCATCCGCTTCGTCAATCCAGCCATTCTTGTCTTTATCATAGGCTGCCAGGTCTGCAAATCCGTCACCACTTTTGGTTCCAAACAGCTCCGAGCCATCATTAATGACACCATCGTCATTTTTGTCATAAGCAAGAAAACCACTCTGCTCTGAAGTAAAGGAAATCTCCTCCTCATCACCATCCGCATCTAAATCAAACAAAAACTTCACATCCGTAAGCTCAGCTGTATCGCACCCAATATTCATTACCAGTGGGTCAACAACCACATAACTTTCCTGTGTAAATGATTCGTACTTTTGGCAAAATGACCTCGACATCTCTAATGTCACATCAAAGGCTATGCTTCTTCCATCTGCTATCACCGCTGCGCCCTGCGCACAAAATGCAGTATTCTCCACCTCTGCCTCAAAAGCTGACTGTACCGTAGTTCTTACCATATGGGTCACGTTAGAGGAGTTTACTGCCACCGCATCGCTGCTTCGGATTGCACCTTGAATCCCTAACGCTGATAACGAAAATCTCTGTGCCGTCCCCTCCTTCATCTGCTGGGACATAGCATCTAGCATCTCTTTATCAAGCATCATCAGCTTGCAGCCCTTGAGTTCCTTTCCAAGCGCCTTCATAATCATCTTTAAAAGCCTTAACTCCATATCCTCCTGACTTAAAATCTCCGGCATGTTCTGTATACCCGACACCTTATTGTTCTTCTGCTGCTGTGCTATTTGTTGTAACTGTTGCCGTAGATTTCTTTGCTGCTGTGCCTCCTGCCTTTTTGTCTTTGCTTCCTCATGCTGCTTCATTTGCTCTGTCAGACTAAGCCCCTCCGCTGACAAATCCAGCTTCACTTCTGTTCCTTCCCTTTCCTCAAGGGTGATACTTTCTTTCACTTCAAAGTGCTTGTACTCTCTGCTTGAGTCCATATGTACATAGCTGCTGTCAATAATCATGGTATCGCATCCTTTCTCTCCACAATTAAACCTCTGGGGTAAACTCCTTTTTACCCTGGGAAAAAATTTCCCTTTGAATCCAATTTGTCAAGCTGCTCTCTCTAAAAAACAAACCGGATTTCCTTAGTGTTCAAGGTATATATCGACCAACTGTATTCACACAATAATCCTTATTTTGTCTCTATTTTTCATTAACTCACTATTGAACAGACTATTAGTATTTTTCGCAAAATTCAAAATATTCATTTTTTTCTGTTGACAAATCAAACAAATCAGCGTAACGTAATAGATGTTACTGATTCACGTCGCAAGACAAATTTTAGAAAAGGAGGTAAAAATATGTTTTTAAATGTAATGAACACAACAAGCTACAACTTAACAACACAGATTAAAAATAGTAAGATTACCTTCTACATGGTGATGTCTTTCTAACGCGTACTTGCGCTCGTCGGACATTTTATAACAATACGTTTACAAACCACGGTAATTTACTACCGTGGTTTTTTGTGTTTGAATTCCGCAAGCGAAATCCAATTATAAACGCCATGTAGAATACTATACACATAGATTAAGGAGGGGACCTATTTGAAGAAAAAACTATCATCATACATATGGGACTATAAGCACCTGTATCTGGCAGGTATTGTGTCCCTCATCTTAAGCGTATCTCTTGATATGCTCTCACCGCTTCTAACACTCAGCATTATAGATGATGTCATCATGGGCGGTGAAATCCAAAAGCTGCCATATCTTTTAGGCGGTATCCTGCTAGTCGGCATCGGAAGATGTATCTTCCAGTACACCAAGGAATATTCCTTCGACAAAGCAGGCTGTACCATTTCCTCAGAGATGCGCAGAGATTTATTTAACTATATTCAAGGACTTAGCTGTAATTTCTTCGACAAGAACAATACGGGTGAACTTATGGCACGTGTCAAAGATGATATTGACCGTATTTGGAGTGCACTTACCTATGTCAG
>JAZNMO010000180.1:0-12156 GCA_045579665.1 Lachnospiraceae bacterium | reverse complement strand
ATTACTAAACTGTTATTAGTATAAATTATATTATGTCAAAAAGCTATGCCACAAATCACCAAATATTTTTTTTGCATTATGTAGAAAATGCTTACCCACTCTTCATTTTTTTCTTCAACTATGCAACTTGTCTATTTGATTCTGTTTTCGATGTACAGATTAACCAAAGAGATTTCCAAATATTTTATTACTTGGAAATTTATTTCTTTGCTTCCTCCTTCATCGCTTCCTCTATGGCTTCACTTCCTGCAAATATACCACTGTCAACATCTTCAGAATCCTCCTGAGCCTTAGCTTCCTCAGCTTCTCTGGCTAAGATACGCTCCTCATAAGGTCTGAAAATCTTCAAAAACAGCATGGACTGTAAATAAATCAAAAGTCCTACTGCCAACAATACAAGTGCCGGTAAAGACTGTGGAATAATATAAAAAATCACTACCGGTACAAAGAATGATACAATAATTAATACTGCACTAGGCAAATGTGATAATGCCATCAGGTAAGAATTCTTAATTTGATTCTTCACTGTATTGGAAAACCTTGCCTGCATAGGAAATATAAAAACAATACCTATAATAATAATGATAGCTGCTGCCATAATGGCAATTCTCATCCACTCGCCAAACTCAATCCCCGACTGTGTCATAATCCTATAATCAGCGATTAACACCACAGCAACCACCAGCATAATCAGCCACATAATGGTTGACTGCTTAAAGTTTTCCTTAAATGCCTTAAAATATCCCTTCGTAATGTAGCTCTCTTCATTCTTAACCATCTTAAAAGCCACATAATAGCCTGCCGTCAGGGATGCACCGGCAGTCACAATCGGTAAACAGCCTAATATGACAAAAAAATTCAAAATCATGATGTCTGCAACCTTATTCAAAAAGTTCATCAATGGACTATCCAACTTAAACATAACTGATATCCTCCCATAGTTTTGTTACTCCAATAGTAAACATCATACTATGTTTAACTTCCATTTTCAATAAAATAGCACCCAATCAATTCATAAATTTATTATAAACTTGCTCATATTGCTGCTGTAATTTCTGATGTGTCACCAGTGCAGACTTTGCTTTTTCGTTTGCCTTGTCCATAATCTCATCATAGTGCTTTAGTAACGTATCCGTTACCACACCATCAAAGTGTCCCGATACGATAGACTCCGTGAGATAATTTATGATTTCATCCTTCGTAAACGCCTCTCGATATGCCTTCTTCTGGGCCATCTGGACAACATTTTCAGATACCTGAAGAATCGCCTGCTTCATATTCATTGTATTTCCACGCAGACCTCTCGGATAGCCTGTTCCATCAAAGCGCTCATGATGCGCACGGGCAATATCAATTACATTCTTAGAAATCTTACCCTGTAATGCTTCCGCCATTTTGTCTACATGGGTTCGGACAAGATTCATTTCCTCATCCTTCAGCTTTCTTGGTACATCCAGAATATCATCAGGAATTGCCAGCATACCAATATCATGAAGCAGTGAAGCATAATAAATGTCCTTTTTATCTAACTCGCCGACTCTGAGCATAGATGCAAGCTCACGACTGACGCATATGGTGGCAATCGTATCCGCTACCATATTTTCACTTCGCAGTCCTGTACAATACATCAGCATCTTAAGGTATTTATCCTTTTCCTCATCAGACAAAAGTACATACTCCAAGTCAGCCTCGTATTCCTGCATAAAGCTTCCGTCATCCAGCTTATGAAAAATGTCAAACCTTTCCACCGCCTGATAGAGCAGCTCACAAGCCGCCTTACTATACTTTGTTCCTATATAACGGTCTATCATATGATAATCAAAATTTTCCGCAAAAGCTTTATGCCAAATATCCATAATCTCTGCTACCTTTAGAATCTCAGTCTCTTCAAGATACTGATAATTCACATTCTGCATTCTGTTCGTATCTACATGATGATACAAAAGCATCTTGGACTGCTCGGTAAGCGGTGAAAGATATTTCAAAAACAGGTATCCATAAATCGAATGCGGCATGGTATTCTTTGCCTCAAATGTCAGCTGCTTTCTTACATCATCCGTCTTATAGGCACCAATATCATGCATTACAGCAAGAAGCATAAAATCCGCTATTTCAAATTTTTCATATCCACCCTTACACTCCAGCATTTTCGCCATGATGTAGCTGACACGTCTTCCATGCTCTACCAAAGGAGCATTCATCATAGATAAAGTATCACATATTAAATAGAATAAATTTTTGCTGGTTATATATTCTACTGCCAAGTCTTTCCCCTCCTCGTCTCTTTTGTTCCTTTATTACCAACATCGCTCCATCGGTGTATATCGAATACCGTCATTGGTCCGCTCTAGTCCTGTATCCCGAAATCCTACCTTATGATAAAATCCTACCGCATAGGGTGCTGCGTTCACCGTTACCTTATGATATCCTTCTTCGCTGCATACATAATTTACCACGTACTCCATTAAAGCTCTGCCTATTCCCTTCATATGATATGCCGCATCCACAAACAAAAGCGAAATATGTGTTTCATTGCGCAGGCTAATGATTCCAACCATTTTTTCTTCCACAAAGGCTCCAAACACCTGATATGCCCCCATTACAAACATTCTGTGTAATACATGATCCGTAATAAATTCTTGAAAGCTCTCAATTCCGCGTTTTGTATAATCCTGTGCCTCAAATCTCATAAAAGTACGCCACGCAAGCATCATCGCATCATCCCATTCATTACGATAAATAGGTCTGACCGTATATGTCTGCGTTATTTCTTTTTCCACAAGAGCTTTGCTTCTTGGTACTACAACACCCGTCATGCCATATTCCTCTCTTTTCTATGCTTGTGCTTTCACTTATGGAGATACAAGATTTCTGCATTCCCTACCCTGCTTGATATCCTTTGCATTTTCCAGGGTTACCCTCGCAATTTCCTGCATTGCTTCCTTGGTAAAGAATCCCATATGCGATGTAATCAGCACGTTAGGAAATGTGGTCAATCTTGCTAACACCTCATCCGCCATAATTTCATTCGAGCAGTCCTCGTAGAACACGCCCTCTTCCTCTTCATATACATCCAGTCCGACTCCTGCAAATTTCTTTTCCAAAAGTCCTTCTATCAAATCCTCCGTGCGAATCAAATCGCCTCTTGAGGTATTAATTAAATATACATCCTGCTTCATCAGCTTAATGGTTTTTGCCTGTACCAAATGCTTTGTCTCTTTCGTCAATGGACAATGCAGCGTAATCACATCTGCCTTGGAAAACAATTCCTCCAAACTCACATACTCTACATCCAAATTCGGATTTGGATATGGGTCATAGGCGATTATCTTCATCTGAAAGCCCTGCAGTATGCGTATCATTGCCTGACCTATCTTACCGGTACCAATTACTCCTGCCGTCTTTCCATATAAATCCGTTCCCATAAACCCTTGAATACTCATATTAAAGTCCCTTGTTCTTGTATATGCTCTATGGGTAAATCTGTTGACTGTCAAAAGCATTGCCATTGCAAATTCTGCCACTGCCTCAGGCGAATAGCTTGGTACTCGAAGCACCGGAATGCCAGCCCCTGCTGCCGCTTTGATATCTACATGATTAAAGCCTGCACTTCGCAGCAGGATAGCCTTTATACTCATATCCTTTAATGCTGCAATCCTTTTCTTATCCAGGTAGTCATTTACAAAGATACATATCGCGTCGCATCCTCCGGCAAGTCCGATTGTTTCTTCATTACAAGGCGCTTCTATAAAATGAAGCTCTATTTCATATTCCTTACTCATAGGTTCAAAATAAATTCTGTCGTAAGGCTTTGTTGAATAAAATGCTATTTTCATCTTAGTTCACTCCTTCTATAAAATAATATCCACATAGAAGATATTGTGTTCCAAATCCATTGGTTTTATTACATATTCATCAAATGCCCGATTCACACAATTTCACATATTGCATTCGCGTACATTATATCATATTTATCGTCTAAATTGTATATACAATTTAATATTTTATGTAAATTTTCAGAAAAAGTCCTGTGTAATATCTACACAGGACCTCTAAAAATATACTTATCTCTTATTTAATAATATCTGCTCCATACATAATCAAGATTCTTTTCCAAATCCGCATTGGTCAATCTTCTTCCCCAGTGAATTGACTTATTATAATTTCCTTCTGCAATTACAATATAATCATCATGCACCTCAAGCACAATCACCGAATGAGTATCATTGTTAATTCTCAGGATATCCCCTACTCGAATCTTTGTATAATCATAATGCTCATACACCGGAACGTTACCAAAAGCCGCATCACTTACTAAAAAAGTAAATGCTGCGCAGCCATATCCAATATAATATGCACCATTGAACTGATATACAATCTCATTGGTCCAGTACATTCCTTCAGGATAGGAGGGCTTTAATCCCATGATAATCTCATATACTCTCTGTTCCTCTTCCTGACGTGCCTGTAGCTCCAAAAGGCTTCCGACTCTTCCTTCTTCTCTGCCAATCAGAACATAATGCACATAGTATGGTGCTACACTCTCTGTACCAAGCAACTCTACCAGCTCGGGATTATAAGCTATATATTCTGCTACATTAAACTCTGCGCTGGCTATTCTGCCTTCCTGCATACCATTTGATACAAAATGTTGAAACAACAGTGCCTCATTATTTCCAAATACTGCTGCCACATCTGCGTTTACTGCCGCATAATAATCTGCATCAAAAACAGCCTCATAATCTACACCATCACAGGTAGTTTCCGGCGAAGCCTCTACCTCGCCCATATTTCCCATATAGCACAATACCAACGTTAGAAGCATCAGCTTCATAGCGACTTTCATTTTTCTCATCTTAAATAACCTCCATGTCGCTACTCCCCACTAACGTATTTCTATTATAAATGAATTCCCCCGTTCTGTGAATGACTTGTAAACATAAGTCTTTCATAAAATTTCCGGCAAACACGAATTTACATAGATTTAACTTGACCCTGCTTTTTGATTTAACAAGCAAATTTTATGATGTTAAATGTAAAGTCGAAGCGGTTTTACATTTAACAAAACAGAAAACAAAAAATTTTACATTATATGTAAAGTTCGCACAACAAAGCGAACAGGGAAAGGAAAGGTATTATTTATGAAAAAGAAAATTGCAGGTTTATTAATGAGTACACTTATGGCAGCTATGGTCGTAACAGGCTGTGGTTCTTCAAAGACAACAGGTACTGTATCAACAGATGGTTCTACTTCTATGGAGAAGGTAATCGGAGCACTTGGTGAGCAGTTCATGGCAGACAATGACAAAATCACCTTTACATATAACCCTACAGGTTCCGGTTCAGGAATTACAGCTGTAGCTGAGGGTCGTTGTGACATCGGTCTTTCAAGTAGAGATTTAAAGGATTCAGAAGCAGCACTTGGTTTAACAGGTACAGTTCTTGCCTATGACGGAATTGCAGTAATCGTTAATCCCGAAAACCCTGTATCCGACTTATCTTTAGATGACATCGCTAAGATTTATACGGGCGAGGTTACAAACTGGAGTGAAATCGGTGGAAATGATGCAGAAATCGTATTGATTGGTCGAGAGGCAGGTAGTGGTACTAGAGATGGCTTCGAGTCCATCACAAGTACAGAAGACCTTTGCAAGTATCGTCAGGAGCTTACTTCAACAGGTGATGTTATCACAACTGTTTCTCAGAACCCTGGTGCAATCGGATATGCTTCACTTGCATCTGTTAAGGATTCCGTTAAGGCTGTTTCTGTAGATGGTGTTACTCCAAGTGAGGCAACTGTTAAGGATGGTTCTTATGTAGTACAGCGTCCATTCGTATTAGTAACAAAGTCTGACGCTAAGCTTTCTGATGCAGCACAGAAGTTCTTTGATTACATTACATCTGCTGATGCAGCTGAAACAATCTCAGCAGCAGGTGCTGTAGCAGCTAACTAACAATAATTGAAATATGTTTGCACAGTGCATCGGCGGGTTTCTCATAAGCAGAAGCCGCCCTTGCGCTATTTGAAGTTAATGGAGATTTCTATGGGAAACAAATTGAAAAACAAGAAGAAGCTAATAGAAAATATCATTCATGGAATATTCCTATTCTTAGGACTCATCACCGTAGCATGTGTACTGGTTATTACTATCTACTTAGTAATATCAGGTATTCCTGCCATTGCCCAAATCGGCTTATTTGATTTCTTATTCGGACAAAAATGGGCATCTACAGCCGCAGAGCCTGCCTACGGTATTCTTCCTTTTATCTTAACCAGCATTTACGGTACAGCAGGTGCCATATTAATCGGAGTCCCAATCGGCTTCTTTACCGCTGTTTATCTGGCAAAAATGGCCTCATCAAAGACAAAAGTAATCATTCAGTCAGCAGTCAGCCTGCTTGCAGGCATCCCATCTGTTGTATATGGTCTGGTCGGTATGCTGGTATTGGTTCCTGCAATCCGAATTACCTTTGACATACCCGATGGTGCCAGCCTATTGGCTGCTATCATCGTTTTAGCGATTATGATTCTACCATCCATTATCAAAGTATCCCTGACAGCTTTAGAGGCTGTCCCCAAGGAGTACGAAGATGCTTCCCTTGCCCTCGGTGCAACCCCGGAAGAAACATACTTTAAAGTATCTGTTCCTGCTGCCAAGAGCGGTATTGCCGCAGCAGTAGTCTTAGGCGTCGGTCGTGCTATCGGTGAGGCCATGGCAGTTATGATGGTGTCAGGTAATGTACCAAATATGCCGGAGCTTTTCCAAAGCGTAAGATTCTTAACCACCGCTGTTGCAAGCGAAATGTCTTATTCAAGCGGATTGCAAAGACAGGCATTGTTTTCTATTGCCTTAGTGCTCTTTTTATTCATTATGATGATTAATGCGTGCTTAAACTTCTTCTTGAAGCGCAGCAAATAACGATATAGGCACAAGCCTAAAACACCTTAGAAAGGATAATTCATCTATATGCTACAAAAAAAATTATCATTAAAGCGCAGAATATACGTTGGTACCATGCGTACCCTTATGTTTTTTTCCGTAGGCCTGACCTGCGCTTTGGTTCTCTTTTTGATTTGTTTTTGTTTGTGGAGAGGACTTCCTAATATTACATGGAAGCTGTTATCTACCAAGCCAAGCTACTTAACAGAATCTATTGGTATTCTGCCCGATATTTTGAATACACTTTACATTGTAATCGCAACCCTATTCTTCGTATTACCACTTGGTGTAGGCGCAGCCATTTACCTGACCGAATACGCACAGAACAAAAAGCTTGTAGGCATCATTGAATATGCCTCCGAAACATTATCAGGCATCCCCTCTATTATATATGGTCTGGTTGGTATGCTGTTCTTCTGTCAGTTTTTAAATATGCAGACCTCCCTTTTGGCAGGTTCCTTTACTCTGGTAATCATGAACCTTCCTACAATCATGCGTACCACTCAGGAAAGCCTAAAAACCGTTCCTCAAAGCTACCGTGAAGGTGCCTTTGGTCTTGGCGCCGGCAAATGGAGAGTTATCCGCACTGTCGTCCTCCCAGGTTGTGTAGACGGCATTATTACAGGCTGTATCTTATCCGTCGGACGAATTCTTGGCGAGTCCGCAGCATTGCTGTTTACCGCAGGATTTGCCCATGCACTGAACGGGTTCTTTGACGGACTTGGCAGTGCAGGCGCTACTCTTACCGTTGCACTTTATGTATACGCAAAGGAACAGGGCGAATTTGAGGTTGCATTTGCAATTGCCGCTCTTTTAATGCTTCTTACTTTATTGATTAATTTAGCGGCTGATTTTATCGGCAGAATGTTTAAGAAAAGGAGAAACGCATGAGTAATATTATTACAGTAAAAGATATGTGCCTGTGGTATGGCAATTCTCAGGCACTTAAAAATATAAATATCGACATCCCCGAAAAAAGCATTACTGCTTTCATCGGACCTTCAGGATGTGGTAAATCCACCTTTTTAAAGTCCCTGAATCGTATGAACGATTTGGTTCCCGGTGTAAAAATTACCGGTGAGCTTCGCTATCGCGGAGAGGATATTTTTGCTCCTACCACTGATGTAAATGAGCTTCGTCGCGAAATCGGTATGGTATTCCAGAAGCCAAATCCATTCCCAATGAGTATCTATGACAATATCGCATATGGTCCAAGAACGCATGGTATCACGAACAAAGCCAAGCTGGATGACATTGTAGAGCGTTCTCTTCGTGATGCCGCTATCTGGGATGAAGTAAAAGACCGATTAAAGAAATCAGCCCTTGGTCTTTCCGGTGGTCAGCAGCAACGTCTTTGTATCGCAAGAGCACTTGCCGTAGAACCTGATGTGCTTCTGATGGATGAACCAACCAGTGCGCTTGACCCTATCTCAACCTCTAAGATTGAAGATCTTGCGATGGAATTAAAGAATCGTTATACTATCATTATCGTAACCCATAATATGCAGCAGGCAGTCCGCATTTCGGACAATACAGCCTTCTTCCTTTTGGGCGAGTTAATCGAATACGGTAATACAGAAAGCTTCTTTTCCCAACCGCAGGACCAGCGAACAGAGGACTATATTACAGGACGTTTCGGTTAATTTATCAGCAAGAAAGGAAAATATTATGAGAAGCAGATTTGATGAACAGCTTGCTCTTTTGAATAAAGAGCTTATCAAAATGGGGTCTCTTTGTGAAGAGGCAATTACTATTGTATCTAAGGCACTTACCACAGGTAATGTAAGCCTTGCCAGACGTGTAGCATCCCTTGAGGAGGAAATCAGTCAGATGGAGCACACCATCGAAACTGCCTGTCTAAAACTTTTACTTCAACAACAGCCTGTTGCAAGAGATTTAAGACAGATATCAGCTGCCCTAAAGATGATTACCGATATGGAACGTATCGGCGTACAGGCAAATGATATCTCAGATATCATCACCTACCTCAATGGCAGAACCGGAGCCGAATGCGAATCGCTTGCTCTTATGGCAGATGCGACAATTAAAATGGTAACAGAAAGTGTAGATGCTTATGTCAGCCGTGACATTGAACTGGCACATGATGTTATCGCCCGTGATGATATTGTTGACAGCTACTTTGACAGTGTCAAGAATTCACTGATTCATATGATTGCAGAAAGTCCCAAGGACGGCGAATATGCAATCGATTTACTAATGATTTCTAAATATTTGGAACGCATCGGTGACCATGCGGTAAATATTGCCGAATGGGTTGTATTCTCTGTTACCGGTGTTCATAAAGGAGCGAATGAATAATGATATGGTGTGTTGAAGATGATACAAGCATCCGTGATATCGAGGTATATACCCTACAGTCCACAGGCTTTGAGGCTGAGGGCTTTCCTGATGGAGCCTCCTTCTTTGAAGCACTCAAATTCCGCAAACCGGATTTGGTGATTTTAGATGTAATGTTGCCGGGCGAGGATGGAATCTCCATTCTCAAAAGGCTCCGTGCCTCTCATGATACACAGGATTTACCGGTCATCATGGCAACCGCCAAGGGGATGGAGTACGACAAAGTACAAAGCCTTGATTTGGGTGCTGATGACTACCTGGTAAAGCCCTTTGGCATGATGGAAATGGTGTCACGTGTCAAAGCAATCTTGAGACGCTGCAAGCCCAAGCAGACTACCAACCTGCTTCGCAACGACGGACTTGTTATCAACTTAGAAGAACATATTGTAATGATAGATAACCGACGAATTGACTTAACCTTCAAGGAATTCGAGTTACTACGCCTTTTTCTATCTCATCCGGGCACAGTCTATTCCAGAGACCAGCTTTTATCCGATATATGGGATATAAATTACGCAGGAGAAACACGAACCGTAGATGTACATATCCGTACCCTACGCCAAAAGCTCGAAACCTACGGTTCACGTATACAAACAGTCCGCAACGTAGGTTATCGATGGGAGAAAACAAATGACTAAAAAGATATTCCGCTCCACACTTTTTGTTGCTATTGTGGTATTATTCGCAAGCTTTATTACTATTTTAGGCGTCTTATATAACTATTTTAATGGTTCTCAGAATAAGCAGCTGCATGCCCAGCTTGCACTTGCCTCTACAGCAGTAGAAAATGAAGGAGTTTCTTATTTACAAACAATGCATTTTGACAGCTTCCGCATCACATATATCGACACAGACGGAACTGTTATCTATGACTCTTTGGTATCTGCCGATACCATGGAAAATCATGCAGCGCGTGAAGAGATTCAGGAAGCACTGCAATCCGGCTTTGGTGAAAGCTCACGCTACTCTACCACATTGACCGAAAGAACAATTTACCTTGCAAACCGCCTTTCTGACGGCACAGTCTTAAGAATCTCTGTCAGCAGCTACACTGTACTTTCCTTAGTACTTGAGCTTATGCAGATATTGGTGACTATATTTATTTTTGCTGTTGTTTTATCTTCAGTTCTTGCTAAAAGCATGGCAAAGCGTATCGTAAATCCCTTAAACGAGTTGGACCTTGACCACCCATTGGATAATGACGCTTACGACGAATTGTCTCCGTTGCTTAAAAGGATTGAGACACAGCACGGTCAGATTAAAACGCAAATGATACATCTGAAACGTACCCAGAATGAATTCGAAGCCATTGTTAACTGCATGAACGAGGGATTGGTACTCTTAAATAATAAAGGAATTATCTTAAGCATCAACCCTGCCGCACGAAAGCTTTTCTGTGCAGATGAGGCATGTATCGGCAATGATTTTTTAACCGTGGACAGAACTCACGAAATTCACATAGGAATCGCAACCGCTACACAAAAGGGACACAGCGAGATTCGGATTGAACGTAATCAACGTATTTATCAGTTTGACTTTAGCAGAATCGAATCCGACGGTCATGTTATCGGTATTGTCTTGCTTACCTTTGACGTTACCGAGCAGGCAAACGCTGAGCAGACCAGAAGAGAATTTACCGCAAATGTTTCTCATGAATTGAAAACACCTCTCCAATCCATTATGGGAAGTGCTGAATTGATTGAAAACGGTCTGGTTAAATCTGAAGATATGCCTGCATTTACAAGCCGTATACGAAATGAATCCGCAAGACTTCTGACACTGATAGAGGATATTATCCGACTGTCACAATTAGACGAAGGCAGCGAAATGCCAAAAGAAAAGGTAGATTTGTATTGCCTTAGTGAAGAGGTTCTTGCTTCCCTGCAGGACACTGCCAAGAAGAAGGATATACAGCTTTCTATTGAAGGAACTCATGAGACTCTGTATGGTGTAAAGCACCTTTTGTCAGAGGTACTGTTTAATCTTTGCGATAATGCGATTAAATACAATGTCCAAAATGGCTTTGTGAGAATCACTGTTTCCTCTGACAACACCTATATCAGGGTCGCTGTAACAGACAACGGTATCGGCATTGCTCCCGAACACCATGCGCGAATCTTTGAGCGCTTCTATCGGGTTGACAAGAGTCACTCCAAGGAGTCAGGAGGAACAGGGCTTGGTCTTTCCATTGTAAAGCATGCTGTTATGTATCATAATGGTAAGATTGATATGATTAGTGAATCAGGTAAGGGAACGACGATGTTTATAACGTTTCCAAAATGATTGTATTTCGAACAAGAAAAATGGTTGCTGACATGCAGTTTTATACTGCACTTGTCATGCAACCACTCTCTTTTAATCATTCTTTTTTTCAAATATTATTTCGTAGTATGCTGCAAATGGTCCTGCATCAACTACAGGTGCAAATATTTGAACAAACCTCCAACCTTGCTTTGCATATTCCTCTATAATCATATGATAGTCCTCTTCCGGCTTCTTCGGTGGCATACCTTTGGATAATTTTACTTTTACATATTTGTAGCTATACATGTTAGCCTCCTTTACCTTCTTTTCCCAAGCATTAAATATCCTTCAGTCGAGTAGACTAGTGCCTCACGACACTAGCCCCTCACAAAATCGTACGTGCAGCTTTCCCGCATACGGCTTTTCATAATAGCATTCTTCTATACTTACCAATTTCGTTCCCATTATTTCCTCCGTCCCTGAGTACGGATAATGTGTCCTTGATAAGAACGCTATTATGTAGCTCCCTTCCCTCCACTGGCATTACTCAGTTTCCTCGGTACTATGAAGCTATCCGACTGCCTACCACTCATCCGTCCACCTCCATCTTCTA
>JAZNMO010000179.1:0-20612 GCA_045579665.1 Lachnospiraceae bacterium | reverse complement strand
TCCAGAAAGCAGCTTAATAGAAATATGTACTGTTTTATGGGGAAAGGGGTTTTATGCCCTTTTTTAGTTTTATAAGATACACTATCTCAAAAAGAAAGGGCGTGAAAAAATGATTTCTCATTTTTTCACAGCCCCTTTTTTTATAACCAATTCATGGTAGCAATTCCGATTAAGATACCCAGTATAGCACCAACTAATACTTGAATCGGTGTATGTCCGACAAATTCTTTCAGCTTATCTTCACGAGATAGCTCTTTGTTCATGCTATTAAACAAGTCCATCATTTCGTTGATAATCTGAGCTTGGATACCGGTTTCGCGACGCACACCGATGGCATCATACATTACGATAATGGCAAAGATTGCAGCCATAGCAAATTCGTAGCTTTGAATACCATATTGAATGAGAGTGGCTGTGCTTAAAGCACATACTGTAGCAGAATGAGAACTAGGCATACCACCACTGCCTACTAAGCGTTCTGCAACAAAGCTTTTGGTAAAGTACAGATGAATTAATGTTTTGAGAACCTGAGCGATAGTCCAACCTAGTATGGCGGAAATTAAAATTTTATTTTCTAATAATAATGATAAAGTATTCATGCTAACTTCCTTACGTAATGACAAAATTTTCTATACTATTATATTCTTTTTAAACGTAAAGTACAAGCATAATAGTGGTAAAGAAAATATAAGAAGATTGCGTGATAAAAAATAGTGCGAATATAATTGTAATTATAGTCAATATTATGCTATAAAAAGGAACAATAATACATTGTTCTAACGAAAATAAAAATGTATACTTTATTAGTATTGAATGCGTGAAAGAAATAGTAAAGGGTGAAAGATGATAGAAGTGAAGGAACGAGCGCAGATTATTAGAGAGAGTACACATTGGCTATTGTTTTTGGGATGCCAGGCTAGTCAGATTGGCTATCGTTATTTGAGAGAAGCGATATGTGTGGTTTGTGAGATGCCTGATACAATAACTTGTGTGACAAAGCTGTTATATCCGGAGGTTGCAAAGCGTTTTGGGACGAATGATAAGCAGGTAGAACGTGCCATTAGAAATACGATTGAAACAGCATGGGAAAAGGGACGTCCTGAGAATATGAAGGAAGTGTTCGGAATCTGTAGTTCCATGCAGGGGTGTATTCGTCCAACTAATACCGAATTTATAGAAGAAATCGTGAAAAGAGTAAAGGATTATGAGGGATAAAGACAGGGTAGAGATACCCTTTGTTCTTTGTCCTTTTAATTTATGTAACTTTGTGATAGAATATGGTTGAAATCTGCATTTTTGTAGAGAATAACGATGAATTAAGGGAGTTAGATGGATGAAAACATATGAAAAGCTGTTAAGTATAATTGTTCCCTGTTATAACGAGGAAGAGAGTGTACCATTGTTTTATGCTGAGACAATGAAGCAGGAAGCATATTTTCATGATAAGAATATAGAGTTTGAATTTATCTTTGTTGATGATGGATCTAAGGATGCTACGGTAGCTGTAGTGAAGGAATTACGAGAGAAGGATGAAAGAGTACATCTGGTATCATTTTCCAGAAATTTTGGAAAGGAAGCTGCGATTTTAGCAGGATTAGAGAAGGCAAAGGGGGATTATACTGTACTTATGGATGCAGATTTACAGGATCCGCCGGCATTATTACCTGAGATGTACGGATATATAGAGGAAGGTTATGATTCTGTTGCGACAAGACGTGTAGACAGAAAGGGAGAGCCGCCGATTCGCTCTTTCTTTGCGAGACGTTTCTACGGTTTGATGAGAAAGATTTCTAAGACTGAGATTGTAGATGGAGCAAGAGATTATCGTTTTATGACTAGACAGGTTACCGATGCTATTATTTCGATGAAGGAATATAATCGTTTTTCAAAAGGAATTTTTGGATGGGTTGGCTATAAGACGAAGTGGATGGAGTATGAGAATGTGCAGCGAGTAGCAGGCGAGACAAAATGGTCCTTCTGGAAGCTTTTCTTATATTCATTGGATGGTATAATGGCATTTTCGACAATGCCGTTAGCTATTGCTTCTTTATTTGGAATATTGTTCTGTGTAGTAGCATTTGTATTTATGATTTTTATATTTGTAAGGGCTATGATTTATGGAGACCCTGTAGCAGGATGGCCGTCAACTGTATGTATTATTTCGTTTATAGGTGGCGTTCAGTTGTTGTGCCTTGGCGTAATGGGGCAGTATATGAGTAAGTTATATCTGGAAGTAAAGGATAGACCAAAATATCTTGTGAAGGAAGAGTTTTAGTGGAGGAAGTATGCATCATATAGTGGACGGGCTGGTTAGCATTGTAGTGCCGGTGTATAATGCGGAAAGATTTTTAAAAGAGACTGTACAGACAGTACAGAATCAGACTTATCAGAAGTGGGAGCTTTTGCTGGTAGATGATTGTTCTGCGGATGAGAGTAGAACGATTGCATTACAGTTAATGCAGCAGGATGAGAGAGTTCGACTGATTTGTCAGGAGACAAATCAGGGAGCTGCCAAGGCGAGGAATCGAGGCGTGCAGGAAGCAAAGGGAAGATATTTATGCTTTTTGGATGCTGATGATCTATGGGAGCCTAATAAGCTGCAGGAAGAGCTTACATTTATGCAGGAGAAGCAGGCAGGTTTTGCTTTTACAGGTTATGAGTTTGCGGATGAGGCCGGAGTTGGACTCGGGAAGATTGTTCGTGTTCCAGAGAAGATTACCTATAAGGAAGCATTGAAGAATACAACGATATTTACGTCTACAGTGATGTTGGACAGAGAGTTGATAGAGGATCAATATATTTATATGCCTCTTGTTCCGAGTGAGGATACGGCTACTTGGTGGCAGCTGTTAAAACGTTATGATGTGGCGTATGGTTTAGATAAGAATTTGGTAAAGTATAGAAGAAGTGAGAATACCTTGTCTTCTAATAAGTGGGTTGCAATTCAAAGAATTTGGAACTTATATCGAAGACAGGAAGGATTTTCTGTAATTAAGAGTGTGTACTGTATGTTTTTTTGGGCAGTGCGTGCGGTAATAAGACGTGTGTGAGGTGTAGACAGTGAAACATTTGGAATCGGTAAAGAGAATTATCGTATTGCAGCTATGCTTGGTAGGTGTTGCAGTGCAGACGGCAATGTATGCCTTTGTTTGGTTAGATGTGTATAAGGACATCATGTATAATAGTGTATATAGAACCTTTTATCGCAGGGGAGATATCTTGTTAATTGCAATTTATCTGCTTTTGGTATTGTTTTTTACGGCAATGTATGGAGGGTTAAAAATAGGATATTTGAAGGCATTTGATGTTTTCTTTTCACAGGTGTTTTCGTTACTGTTTGTAAATGCAATATCGTATTTTCAGATTTCGCTTTTGTCCTTAAAGCTGGTTAATGTAGGACCGATGTTTGTTATGTTCTTGGCGCAGATAGCTTTTTCAGCTGTTTGGACCTTTCTTTGTCAGCATTTTTATAGTCAGCTTTTTCCGCCAAAGAATTTGTTGCTGATTAGCGGAGAGCGACCGATTGACGATATTATGCAGAAGTTTGCAGAACGTAAGGATAAGTACAATATTGAAAAATGCATGAGAGAAGAGGTTGGCCTTGAGGTATTGGAACAAGAGATTTTACAAAGATATGACGGTGTTATTTTATGGGATTTGAGTACAGTAATGCGTAATAAGCTTTTGAAGTTCTGTTATAGCAAGGGTGTGCGTGTATATATGATGCCGAAGATTCCTGATATTATTGTACAGGGAGCAACGCAGCTTCATTTGTTTGATACACCGATCATTTTTACGCGTGAGTATGTAATGAGCTTTGAACAGCGTTTTGCGAAGAGATTTATAGATGTTGTCTGTTCTCTCATTTTGATTATTTTGTCATCACCATTTATGCTGATTACAGCAATTGCAATAAAGTGTTATGACGGAGGTCCGGTGCTGTATAAGCAGGTGCGTTGTACAAAGGATATGAGAGAATTTTATATTCTTAAGTTTCGTAGTATGAAGACAGATGCTGAAAAGGATGGCGTTGCTCGTCTTGCATCCAAGAACGATAGCAGAATTACGCCAATTGGTAAGTTTATTCGTAAGGTACGAATTGATGAACTGCCACAGCTTTTTAATATATTAAAGGGAGATATGTCCTTTATAGGTCCAAGACCTGAGAGACCTGAGATTATTCAGCAGTATATTGAAGATATGCCGGAGTTTACATTCAGAACAAAGGTAAAGGCAGGACTTGCCGGGTATGCTCAGGTATATGGTAAGTACAATACAACTCCATATGATAAGCTGAAGCTTGATTTGATTTATATTGAGAATTATAGTGTGTGGATGGATTTGAAGCTTATGCTTTTGACCTTAAAGATTTTATTCCAGCCGGACAGTACCGAAGGTATTGATGAGAATCAGGTAACCGCTATGCGTCAAATCAAGGAAGAGGAAGATAAAGGCTAGTAGAGAGGGATGGTTTAGCAGGATGGAGACGAAGGAGTATTGGAAAGAAGGTATAGATAGTAAGGAATACCTAATACGTTTTTTGTTTCAGTTAAAGAAGTTTATTCTAATAGGAGTGGCCGGTGCCGTAATTGGTAGCGGTCTCTATTTGCTTATAATGATGATAGATTCGAGAGTGCCGGTTTATCAATCAGAGACATTATATTATATTGATTTTGCAGAGGGGAGAATTGATGCAAAGGACTACTATAACGATTTTACATGGAATACGGTTATTGGGTCTGATTTGATTCTCGGAAGAGTAGTAGAGCAGTTGCCAGGCTATGAACGTAGTGTTATAAGGAATATGATAACGGCTGATATTTTGTCTGATGTAAGATATTTGACAATTACTGTGCGAGGGGAAGATGCTACGCAGGTAGAAGAGATAGCTGCCATGTTGGGAGAGGCTTTGGTATACTTTGGAACAGAATTTAAAGGGCTGGATGAAAGAGATATTTATGGCAGTATAGTTAAGATAGATGTGAGTGATACCTTTGACAGTATAGTTAAGATAGAAGATAGCGGTGTAAACAAAATTGTTCAGCCTTTATTTACATGGCGTGCGGCGTTCTTAGGATTTGTGATTGGATTTTTGGCAGCATGGTTTGTGTTTAGTGTACAATTTGCGGTGGCAGATGCTTTTTATACGAGAGGAAATATTGAGAGATATCTGGGCATTAGCTCTTTGGGAATCCGATACCGTCAGGGTAAGAGGCATTCTTCGAAAAAGCTGCAGATTGAGGAGACAAAGGATGGAGTGATTCTTTTGATTCCGTTTGGTGTATCCTGTAGGAGAAGGACTGAGGATATGATGCGTGATTTGAAGATGCAGGAGCGAAAGGTTTTAGGAGCTGTTTTGACAGAGGCAGATGCTAAGTGGATGAAGCTTTATTATGGAACGCTTGGAGGAGAGAGATGCGATTAGAAGTACTGGTATCAGCAGTGAATCAGGATGTATATACATTGGCAGAACGAATGAATTTGCAGTGTGATGCAATTATTATTAATCAGACGGACCATTTTTCTTATGATGAATATAAGCACAAGGGATATTCGATTAAGTGTTATAGCTTTCAGGAGAAGGGCGTAGGTCTTAGCAGAAATAATGCACTGCTTCGCGCTACCGGTGATATTGTTCTTTTCTCTGATGAGGACATTGTGTATGAAGACGGCTATGCAGAGAAGATATTAAGTGAGTTTGAACAACATCCGCAGGCGGATATGCTGCTGTTTAATATGAAGGTTGGTGAAGCAAGAGCAACTTATTACACAGAGAATGCACATCGTGTGCATATCTGGAATGCCGGAAGATATCCGACGTATTCATTTGCGATACGTCGTAAGAAGCTTCATGCGTCACATATCACCTTTTCGCTTTTATTTGGAGGAGGAGCCCGGTATAGTAATGGAGAGGATAGCCTGTTCTTAAAGGATTGTCTGAGTGAAGGTTTCCGTGTATATGCTGTTCCTGTATTGCTTGGGGCAGAGACGGAAAGAGAGTCTACATGGTTTAATGGGTATCACGAGAAGTTTTTCTTTGATAGAGGAGTATTATATCATTTCTTATACGGTAAACTTGCAATACCAATGTCTATGCGCTTTTTACTCGCACATGGAAAGGTGATGTGTCAGACGATACCGATAAAGGAGGCATTTCGTTTGATGAGAAAGGGAATCCGGGAAGGAGCACATTAGTGGGATACGTTAATTTACTTTCTGCGTTGCTATATGTAGGAATTTCAATCGTTACAATGGCATTGGCTTATAGGGTGAAGGCGCTTAGGGCCAATGCATGTGAAGTGGGAAGCCGCAGAGGTTTTACAAATAGATTGTATTTAACAGGAATATTTCTTGTTTTGTTTATGGTATCCGCACTTCGATTTGATGTCGGAAATGATTATGAACAGTATACGAAGACAGCGCATGAGGCTTTTGTTGGTGGATATGTAGTGACAGAGCCGGGCTTTAATTGGCTTGTCAGAATTATATATACGGTTTTTGGCGGCGAATATTATGAAGTGATTTTTGCAATATTTGCATTTGTGACGCTTGCTTTGTTTTTGAAAGCATTGTACGAACAGAGTGAAGACTTTTTGATGAGTTTTTCATTGTTTATGCTTTTGGGAATTTACTTTCAAACGTTTAATACCGTGCGTTATTATTTTGCGTTGGCATTGGTTTTGTATGGTATGCGCTATGTGACGGGAGTAAATACCCGTAGAGATTTTGTGAAATATATCTTGCTAATGATAATGGGAGCTTTTTTTCATAAATCAGTGTTGATTACAATACCGGTCTTTTGGATAGCAAGTCTTGCATGGAAGAAATGGCATATAGTCGTCGGTATATTGCTTTGTATCACATGTTATTTGTTGAAAGATATTCTGCTTCAGATAGCACTTATTTTGTATCCTTCCTATCGTAATACTTCCTTTTTGGAGGGGAGTAATATTAGCTATACAGCTGTTGCTCGATGTATAGCAGTGGTAGGACTATATGTCTGGTACATTTATCGTTACAAGCCCACAGAGGATAAGGAGCTTCGTTTCTATGCGCAGCTTAATTTATTAGCAATGGTTGTTTCGGTATTTTTTACCTTTTTACCGGTCGTTACCAGAATTGCATATTATTTTTCAATTTCCCATCTTCTGATGATACCAATGGTAGTATCACGGATTCCAAAGGAACGAGACAGAAAGCTGATGAGGGGGCTGGTATATTTAGCGTGTACAGCTTATTTTGTTCTTTTTCTAGTGGATGCAGATAAGGATGGCGTCAAGCTGATACCATATGATACGTGGATTTTTAGTAGTGAAAGATATCTCTATAAATAGAGTGCGGAGGAAGTCATGCACGAGGAAAAGATGTTTAGTATAATAGTTGTATGCTTAAATGCAGGAAAGCGTTTGCAGGATACATTGGAGAGTATATGGAAACAGAGCTGTTCTGATTATGAGGTGATTATTAAGGACGGTGGTTCTACAGATGGTTCATTGGCATGTGTCCCTGATAAGGATAATGTACATTTATATATAGAAAAGGATACAGGGATTTATGATGCGATGAATCAGGCAGTTGGATATGCTCAGGGAGAGTATTTGCTGTTTTTAAATACTGGAGATTTATTTTATGATGCAGGTGTGTTGGGAAAAATAGCGAATGTTATCAAAGAAAAAAAACAGAATAATAAACACTTTGCCGGCATTGTATATGGTAATTTGTATCATTTAGGCTTAGAGTCCGTAATTTATGCGTCATCAACAATTAATGATTTTACTTGCTATCGTAATGTTCCGTGTCATCAGACCTGCTTCTATCATAGAAGTATGTTTGCGGAAAGAGGCTATGATACAAAGTATACTGTCAGAGCAGATTATGAGCATTTTTTGTGGTGTTATTATGCAAAGAAGACAGAGTTTATATATACAGAGACAATTGTTGCGTCTTATGAAGGAGGCGGTTATTCTGAGACAAAAGAGAACCGCAGGCGTTCAAACGAGCAGCATAAGGAGATCGTGACTCGGTATATGGGAATTGGGAAATATATAAAATATCACACGATATTATTGCTGACTCTGGCACCTGTAAGGAGTAAGCTGGCGGAGAGTGAAAGATTTTCTAAGTTGTATAATGGTTTGAAAACATGGATTTACAAGAGGAAAGGATAGAGCATATGAAGGTTTTGTGGTTATGTAATATTATGATACCTTTTATAGCAAAGAGCCTGAAGCAGAACTTTATGGTAAAGGAAGGCTGGTTATCAGGTTTATCAGAACAGTTGATAAAGCATAGCGAGGAGAATAATATAACACTTGCTATTTGCTTTCCAGCATCTGAAAACTGTGGTTTTGTTAAATGGGATGATGCTCCTTTTGTGAAAAATAGAACACAGGGAATTGATTATTATATTTTTCGGGAGGATACTGTGCATCCGGAGAATTATGATGCGTCTATGGAGGAAAGCTTAAAGGCGATTGTTGCAGATTTTGATCCGGATGTGGTTCATATATTTGGAACGGAGTTTCCGCATACATTGGCGATGGTTAAGGCATGGGGGCAGCCGAAGAGAACCTTAATTGGAATTCAAGGCTTATGCTCCGAGATTGCTAAGGTGTACATGGCGGATTTGCCATATTCTGTACAGAAGAAAAGAACCTTCCGTGATGTGCTGAAAAAGGATGGATTGCAACAACAGCAACAGAAATTTGTTCAGCGAGGTAAGAATGAGATAGAAGCACTCAAACTTGCAGGACATATTACAGGAAGAACTGATTTTGATAGAGAGGTAACAGCGAAGCTTAATCCGACGGCGAAGTATCATTTTATGAATGAAACACTTCGAGATGACTTTTATCAAGATTGTTGGAATATTGATCAGATAGATAGATATTCGATTTTTTTAAGTCAGGGTAATTATCCGATTAAAGGGTTACATTATGTCTTGGAAGCTTTACCTGAGATTGTAGAAAAATACCCGCAGACAAAGGTTTATATAGCGGGTGATATTATTACGGCAAATGAAACCTTGAAGGATAAGATTAAGCTATCAGGATATGGAAAATATCTTCTTGAATTGATTAAGAAGAACGGGTTAGAAAAACATGTGGTATTCTTGGGAAATCAGTCGGCAGGAAGAATGTGTGCCAGACTTTTAAAAACGCATGTTTTCTTATGCCCGTCGGCTATAGAGAATTCGCCGAATTCAGTAGGTGAGGCGATGCTTCTTGGTGTACCGGTTGTAAGTGCGGATGTCGGAGGCGTGCATAATCTTTTGACAAATCGTACAGAGGGATTGCTTTATACACCGGGAGATAAGAAGGGAATGCAAATGGCAATTCTTCGTATATTTGCGGATGATAAGTTAGCTATGTCGTTGTCTACAAATGCAAGAATGCGTGCGGCAAAGACTCATGACGCAAAGATGAATTATTTAAGGTTATTGGAGATTTATCATGAAATTGACGGTGGTTTCTAACTATATCAATCATCATCAGATTCCTGTAGCACGAGAGTTATATAATAAGCTGAAGGATGATTATGTATTTATACAGACAGAGCCCATGGAGGAAGAACGTATAAAAATGGGCTGGGCAAATGAATTGGATAAGCTGCCTTTTTTGAAATTTTATTATAAGGAGCCGGAGGTATGCTCACAGCTTATTATGGAGAGTGATATTGTTATTTTTGGCGGCGTAGAGGATGAGAGCTATATTAAGCCAAGACTGGATGCCGGCAAGATAGTCATTCGTATGAGTGAGAGACTCTATAAAGAAGGACAATGGAAATCCATATCGCCTAGAGGACGTAAAAAGAAGTACGAGGATCACGGGCAGTACAAGGATGCGCAGGTGTATCTGCTATGCTGCGGCGCATATGTTGCTTCGGATTTTGGATTGATTCATGCGTATCCGAATAAGATGTTTACATGGGGTTATTTTCCTGCAATTTATGAATATGATTTAAAGACTTTATTTTTTAAAAAGATTCATCTGGATGGTTCGGGAAAGAGATGTGTGAGATTGCTTTGGGCAGGACGTTTTATTGATTGGAAGCATCCGGAATATGCGATAAGAATAGCACATGACTTGAAGAAAAAAGGGATATCTTATCAGCTGGATATGGTTGGCGGCGGTCCGTTAGAGGAGAAGCTAAAGGCTATGGTGGCAAAGTATCGGTTAGAGAACGAAGTGATATTTCATGGATTTCAGCCGCCTCAGAATGTGAGACGATATATGGAAGATGCGGACATTTTTCTTTTTACGAGTGACTATCAGGAGGGATGGGGTGCTGTATTAAATGAAGCAATGAACAGTGCGTGTGCAGTAGTTGCAGGTCATGGAATCGGCGCAACACCGTATCTTGTACGACATAAGGAAAATGGTCTGGTATATAAAAACAAGTGTTATCGGGAGTTTAGAGAGCAGGTTTTGGAGCTTGCAACCAATGAGGGGCTTTGTAAAAAAATTGGTGAAAAGGCATATGAGACGATGACAACAGTTTGGAATCCGAAAGAAGCAACAAGAAGACTATATGTTTTTTGTGAGAGTGTGTTGGAAGGGAAAATTGTGTGTCAGAAGGATGAAGGACCTATGAGCATGGCGCGTGATATTGCACCACGTAAGGGTTATGATTATGTAAGAAGATAAGGGTTATTAGTGTTAAGTGGAGGATGCATTTGTTGAAGAGAGTAAAGACGAAGAGCAGGCTGTATGTCTGTCATACCTTTTATCACGTATATGTTTCTTGTTTAAAGGAATTAAAGCTTCAAAGAGAGTACAAGCATGACTACCGGAAGGGAGACATTGTACTTAGCAGAATGTCTACGGATTTTGGTACCTTGGACAAGAAGCTAATGAGTTCTGATATTTTCGGAGAGGTTATCTGGCTGGATGAAAAGCATGAAAGCTTTTTCCCGGAGCTTGCCCAATATCGTGAGAATTATGGAAATATAATAAAACATATGGTAAACAGAATGCTTTTTACCAAGCTGCTTGCCAAATGTGAAGAGCCATATATGACCATTGATTTTAAAGCATATGAGGATATCTATGTTTTTTGTGACAGCGACCCAATTGGGTACTATTTGAACTATAAGCATATCTATTATCATGCGGTAGAGGATGGTTTGGATTGTCTTAAGAATCTTGATGATGCATTTGTTGCAAACAGCGGTCATTTTAAGTTGAAAACATGGTTTTCCAAGCATAATCTGATTTTTATTATGAATGGATATGGAAAGTATTGTCTTGATATGGAGGTTAACGACATTAGTGTGGTGCCAACAGAATGTCCTTACCTGATAGAAGTACCAAGAAAGCCATTAGAGAGGGCACTTACCTCTGAGCAGAAAAAGCAGATGATTCGGGCGTTTGTAGATGATGCAGATTCTCTTTTAGCAAAGATGCAGCCGCAAACAGAGGGAGAAGAGTTTGCGATGTTTCTTACGGAGCCACATCCTCAGGATGAGGAGCTTCGTAAGAGGGTGTGCCTTGATGTGATAGAAAAGTATTGTAAGGGATATCGGGTATTGATAAAACCTCATCCAAGAGATATGATAGATTATGTAGACCTATGTCCTGACTGTGTAGTGCTTCAAGGGAGATTTCCTATCGAAGTGCTGAATATGTTTGAGGGGATACGGATAAAAAAGGCGGTATCTATTCTGACAACGGCCATGAATGCGATAGAATTTGTAGAGGAGAAGATTAACCTAGGTGCAAGCTTTTGGGATGCATATGAGGACCCGGAGAAGCATGCCTTTAACAAAAAGGCAGGGTTGAAGCTTGCAAACGAGGGAGTCGTAAAGGGAAATGGTAAAGATACTAAAAAAGATTAATATATTGATGGATAAAACGCAGAAGAGAGCAATGCTAGGACTGCTTATTATGATGGTAATAGCGGCTTTGTTAGAGACTGCGGCGGTGCTGTTAGTAATGCAGATGGTACAGCTATTGGTTGATCCGGAAACGCTTGCTCAGGGAGAAACTTATCAAAGAATCAGTGAACTGTTGCACTTGGAGAATACCGTTCAGTTTTCGGTATTGGCAATTTTGGCGTGTGTTATTGTCTATGTAGGAAAAAATGTGTTCCAGTTTATTTTGCAAAAGAGTCTGTATAGATTTGTATTTACAAATCAATTTAAGACAGCATCGAATTTGATGCGTAGCTTCGTAAAGCAGGATTATGAATATTATTTGAATGCGGAGACCTCTGTCATTCAGAGAAGTATTACCGCGGATGTAAGTAATATGTATGCTTTAATTCAGTCGGTATTGCAGATTACTTCAGAGTTAATTGTTTGTATTTTTTTATGTATTGCGCTAGCATCTAAGGATCCTGTGATGACGATAGTAATTGGCGTATTGCTTGTAATTACATTGGGAGTAATTAAAAGTATTATTAAACCGATTATGAACAGGACAGGTAAGGAGAATCAGGATTATGGTGCGGCTATGTTTGCATGGATTGCGCAAACGGTACAGGGAATTAAGGATATTAAGGTAGCCGGAAGAGAGCAGTACTTTATTGGGGAGTATTGTAAGGTTGGCGAAGGTTATGTGAAGGCAATGCAGAGGCAGAACCTTTTTAGTAATACTCCGAAGCTTTTGATAGAAACAGTCTGCATGGCTGGCTTGTTAGTTTATATCTTAGTGTTAATTGTCAGCGGTCAGGATGTTTCAAGTATGATTTCTCTATTTGCGGCATTTGGTATTGCAGCAATGAGACTTTTACCGGCAGCCAGCAGAATTAATAATCAGATGACCAGTATGGCATTTAATGAGCCCTTCTTTTTTAATGTTAGTGATAATCTGGTAGAAGAGACCAAAGAGGAGAATACAGATTTATCATATGCGGTAGTAGCTAAGGAGAAGCTTCCTGTAACAAAGGCAGTTCATTTACAGGATATTACTTATCACTATCCGAATTCGGATAAGCTGATTTTCGACCATGCCAATGTAACCTTTCCGATTGGAAAATCTATTGGTGTAGTTGGTACAAGTGGCGCGGGTAAGACTACAATTATCGATATTTTATTGGGATTGTTAAAGCTTCAGACTGGTAAAGTTCTTGCAGATGATAAGGATATTCAGGAACATTACAGAGAGTGGCTACAGAATGTGGGGTATATTCCACAGATGATTTTCCTTTTAGATGCTGATATTCGTAAGAATATTGCCTTTGGTATTCCTGAGGATGAGATAGATGACGAGAAGCTTTGGTATGCTTTGAAGGAAGCACAGCTGGATGAGTTTGTAAAGACTCTTCCGGAAGGGGTTCATACGGGTATCGGCGAGCGTGGTATTCGTTTGTCAGGCGGACAACGTCAGAGAATTGGTATTGCAAGAGCATTATATCATAATCCGGAGGTGCTGATATTAGATGAGGCGACTTCGGCGTTGGATAATGATACAGAGGCAGCAATTATGGACTCTATTAATAGATTACATGGTAAGAAAACATTAATCATTATTGCTCACAGATTACAGACGATAGAAAAATGCGATATGGTATATCGTGTAGAAAATGGTAAGATTGAAAGAGAGCGATAAATCGGGGTAGTAAGATAAAGCGGGTTAACGTAAAGGAAGGTGTGCTCGATGAAATTAAGTATTATAGTTCCTGTGTATAACATGGCAGGCGATAATAAGCTGAGGTACTGTCTGGATTCCTTGGTGAATCAGACGATTGCTGATTATGAGATTATAGCAGTGGACGATGCGTCTACAGATGAGTCTTTCAAGATTATGAAGGAATATGAAGCAAGATATCCTTGGAAGTTTAAAGCTGTTCAAACTTTTGAGAATAGAAGACAGGGCGGCGCAAGGAATATTGGCCTTTCCATGGCAAAAGGAATTTGGGTCGGCTTTGTCGATTCTGATGACTGGGTATCATATGATATGTATGAAAAGCTTGTGAAGAAGGCAGAGGAAACAGGAGCTGACGTCGTAGGCTGCGATTATAATATGACGGATAAGCAAAGTATGGAAGTCGGAAAAGTAGTACCGAATAATACAATGGAGCAGACCGGAGTTTTGGATTTTGAAAGATATCGTTTGCTAGTGATGAATCCAGGTAGCATGGTAATCAAAATTTATCGTAGAAGTGTGATTGAGGAGAATAATTTGCGTTTCCCTGAGAAAACTTTTTATGAGGATAATTGTGCTTCGCCAATCTGGATGCTTCGTTTTACACATTTTGAGAAGGTGGACGAGCCTCTTTATTATTATTATCAGCATGATGTGTCGACTGTTCATGAGATTAGTATTGAGAAGTGTGAAGACAGACTGATGATGGGAAAGCGTTTGATAGAGGAAAGCCGTAAGTATGGTTTTTACAAGCCGTTTCGTAAAGAGTTGGAGTTTGCATTTACCAAGCTATATTTTATGAATACCTTTTATTCTTATATGCTGGGAGTTAAGAATCCTCAAGTAAGCTTTTTAGAGCTGATGCGTAAGGGGATGAAGGAAGAGTTTCCTGATTTTGAGAAGAACAGCTATTATCAGGAGGCGTTTGATGAGGAACAAAAGAAGATGGCACATCTTTTGATGAAGTCGCCATCACGTTTTAAGTTTTATTTTAAATCACTATACACCTATCGTAAGTTATTCAAAAAGCTATAATGGCAGATGCGTTTTGACGTGAGGCAGTGTTTGTGCTAAAATAAGATGTTTCGTTAGAAGATAACCATAGTGGAGGAAATAGATATGTTAAATAATAAGACAATATTAATCACCGGAGGAACAGGTTCTTTTGGTAAGTGCTTTACTAAGTATGTTTTGGAAAATTATAATCCAAAGAAGATTATCATTTATTCAAGAGATGAGTTTAAACAGTGGATGATGGCCAATGATTTTGCAGAGCATAAGGAAAAGCTTCGTTTCTTTATTGGTGATGTTAGAGATTACGAGCGTATGAAGAGAGCCTTTGAAGGCGTTGATTATGTCATTCATGCAGCAGCTATGAAGCAGGTTCCGGCGTGTGAATATAATCCTAACGAAGCAATCAAGACCAATGTAGTAGGTGCACAGAATGTTATCGATGCTGCATTGAACACAGGTGTTAAGAAGGTAGTTGCTTTATCAACAGATAAGGCGGTGAATCCTGTCAATCTTTACGGTGGTACTAAGCTTGTATCAGACAAGCTTTTTATCGCAGCTAATGCATATTGTGGAGAGAGAGAGCTGAGCTTTTCCATCGTTAGATATGGTAACGTAGCAGGAAGCCGTGGTTCTATCATTCCATTATTTAAGAAGCTGATTGAAGAGGGAGCAACAGAGCTTCCTGTAACAGATACACGTATGACACGTTTTTGGATTAGTCTTACAGAGGGTGTTAAGCTTGTAATCAAGGCATTGGAAGAGGCTAAGGGCGGAGAGACCTTTATCAGTAAGATTCCTTCCTTTAGAATTCCTGACCTTGCAGAGGCTATGGCACCTGGAATCAAGATTAAGGAGATTGGTATTCGTCCGGGAGAGAAGCTTGACGAGGTAATGGTAACTACAGAAGATTCCATGACAACGTTTGAATATGATAAGCATTATATTATTTATCCACAGATGTTCTGGCAGGAGTCGAAAAAGCCTGAACCAAGTGGTAAGAAGGTAGAGGAAGGCTTCTACTATTCATCAGGTAATAATACAGAGTGGCTTACTGTAGAAGAGATTAGAGAATTATTAAAGGATTTAGATTTAGAGAAATAAGAAACGAAGGTAAGCGGATTATGGAAAAACCAGCAATTGCCGGCGGAAAGCCGGTTCGAGATACCAAATTATTTTATGGACATCAGTATATTGATGATGCAGATGTAAAGGCTGTAACAGATGTGCTTGTCAGTGACTATCTGACCTGTGGACCAAAGGTGACAGAGCTTGAAGAGAGACTCTGTAAGCTAACAGGGGCAAAGTATGCGGTAGCGTGCAGTAATGGAACAGCGGCACTTCATATTGCGGCAATGGCAGCCGGTGTGACAGAGGGTGATGAGCTGATTACCACACCGATTACTTTTGCTGCCAGTGCGAACTGTGCGTTGTATTGTGGTGCGAAGCCGGTATTTGCGGATATTAATCCAAAAACTTACAATATTGATCCTAATTGCGTGGAGGCAAAGCTTACGGATAAGACCAAGGCTGTTGTTGCGGTAGATTTTACAGGACAGGCAGCAGAGTTGAAGCCTTTGTTAGAACTGTGCCGTGAGCGTGGTGTTGTATTGATTGAAGATGCGGCACATTCTATTGGTACACAGTATGATGGTAGGTTTGTGGGAAGTATTGCAGACATGACAACCTTTAGCTTCCATCCGGTAAAGACAGTTACAGGTGGTGAAGGCGGTGCGGTACTTACTAATAGCGAGGAGCTTTATCGTAAGCTCGTATTGTATCGTGCGCATGGAATTACCAGGGAGACAGATTTGTTAGAGAATCCATCTCACGGTGGTTGGTATTACGAACAGATTGATTTGGGATTTAATTACCGAATGACAGATATTCAGTGTGCATTGGTAATTAGTCAGCTAGATAAGTTAGAGATGTTTAAGAAGAGAAGATGTGAGATTGTAGCTCGTTACAATGAAGCATTTTCTAAGCTTCCTGAGCTATTTGTTCAGGAGGAGATTTCAGAGTCAGATACGGTAAGACATCTTTATATTTTGAGAATTAAGCCTGAGCTTTTAACAATTGATAGAAAGGGCTTCTTTGAGGCATTGGCTGCAGAGAATATATGCTGTAATGTACACTATATTCCTGTATATTGGCATCCACATTATCAGAGATTAGGCTATGAGAAGGGCTTGTGTCCGAATGCCGAGAAGTTATATGAGGAGATGATGAGTCTTCCGTTGTATTACTCTATGACTAATCAGGATGTAGAGGATGTGATTGCTGCTGTTGAAAAGCTGGTGGCATATTATAGAAAATAGCGAAATAGAAAGCCTGGAGTTCCCGGGCTTTTTTCTGCATGGTGCGCCTGGCACCGTATGCTTCTATCGCGAATAATATTTGATGCGAAATGAAGGGGAGGACATGTATGAAGAGTGTAGCAATTATTACTGCCAGAGGCGGCAGTAAGAGAATACCAAGAAAGAACATTAAGCCTTTTCTTGGTAGACCTATTATAGAATACAGTATTGAGGCAGCATTGCAGTCAGGGATGTTTACCGAGGTTATGGTGTCTACAGATGATGAGGAGATTGCTCAGATTGCCCGTAACGCAGGAGCAAAGGTGCCATTTATGAGAAGTGAAGGGACATCTAATGATTTTGCTACAACGGCAGAGGTAATAGAAGAAGTGTTGAACGCTTATGAGCGAATTGGTAAAAGCTTTGATCAGGTATGCTGTATTTATCCTACAGCACCTTTTGTAACAGCCAACGCAGTGAAGACTGCAATGATGTTGTTAGAGCAGGAGATGTCAGATGCAGTGATTCCGGTGGTAAAGTTTTCATTTCCACCGCAGAGATGTGTGGTGATTAATGATAACAGATTGACAGCTAAGTGGCCTGAGGATATGAAGAAGCGTTCCCAGGATTTGGAGCCGTTTTATCATGATTGTGGACAGTTTTATTGTCTGAATGTGAAGAGTTTTTATGAGCAGAAGGCTATCTGGATGAAAAATGTAGTGCCTTTCATACAGGACGAGAGTTGTGTGCAGGATATTGATACTTTAGAGGATTGGAAGATAGCAGAGATGAAGTACAAGATTCTAAAGGGAATAGAGGAATAAGAGGATGAATGAGAATAAAGTAATAGAGATTAATGGTCGCAAGGTGGGTGAGGGATATCCAGCATATATTATTGCTGAGATGTCTGCCAATCATGCAGGTAGTCTTGACAGAGCAAAGGAAATGATTCGTGTAGCCAAGGAGAGCGGTGCGGATTGTGTGAAGATACAGACATATACAGCGGATACCCTGACGATTGACTGTCATAATGAGTACTTTGATATTACAGGCGGTACATGGAAAGGAGAGAATTTGTACGGACTTTATCAGAAGGCGTACACGCCATGGGAGTGGCATAGAGAACTGCGTGATGAGGCAAAGAAGGTTGGGATTGATTTCCTTTCAACACCATTTGACCCGACATCGGTGGATTTCTTAGAGGAATTAGATATGAGCTTTTATAAGGTTGCATCCTTTGAATTGGTGGATATTCCGCTATTGGAGTATATTGCATCTAAGGGTAAGCCGATTATTATGTCAACCGGAATGGGAAGTTTGGAAGAGATAGAGGAGGCAATAGCAGCTATTTATGGTCAGGGAAATCAGCAGCTTGCAATTATGAAGTGTTCCAGTGCATACCCTGCAAAGCCAGAGGAGATGAATCTTTCTACAATTGTAGATATGAAGCAGAGATTTGGGATTCCGGTAGGTCTTTCAGACCATTCTATGGGACATTTTAGTGCGGCAGTTGCAGTTTCCATGGGCGCAAGCATTATTGAGAAGCACTTTTGTATGAGCAGGGAGATAGAGAATCCGGATTCCACTTTCTCGCTTGAACCTCATGAGTTCAAGGAGCTTGTGACGCAGGTGCGTGAGGTTGAGAAGGCAAAGGGGATTGTAGCCTATGGTGTGTCATATCAGGAGCAGAGCAATGCCTGCTTTAGACGCTCTCTTTTCGTGGTGAAGGATATTGCAGAGGGTGAAGAGTTAACACCTGAGAATATTAGAAGTATCCGTCCGGCATATGGTTTGAAACCTAAGTATTATAAAGAAGTACTGGGAAAGAAGGCGAGCAAGGCGTTGAAACGTGGAACACCGTTGCGTTTGGAGGATTTAGAGTGAGATTAACTTTGCGTGAAGTAACAGGGAAAGACATTGATTTGTTGTTTCGCTGGGCAAATGACCCGGTGACAAGGCAGAATGCATTTCATACAGAGCCAATTCCCTATGAGACACATAGGGGATGGTTTGTGAAGATGTTGGCAGACAGGGATATTGTAAAATATATTCTGTGCAGTGAAGCTCCTGTGCAGGAGTTGGGGCAGATTCGTCTTGCGATTGAGCAGGAAGAGGACGCGGCTGTTGCATTGATTTCATATAGTATAGATGAGACAAAGCGCGGCATGGGCTACGGCAGCAAGATGATTCTTATGGCAGAGGAGAAGCTAAGAATTGAAAGACCTGATGTGATGTATTGTCGGGGACAGGTAAAGTATGAAAATGCGGCATCTGTTAAGGTTTTCGAAAAGTGTGGATATGATAGAGAAGATAAGGAACAATATATCGAATTTACGAAACGAATCAGAGGGGTGTAGTGTAGATGTTGCTGATTAGGGCTGACGGTAATTCAACCATTGGTCTGGGACATGTTATGCGATGCTTATCCATAGCAGACGCAGTCAAGGCGCAGGGAGATAAGGTGCTTTTTGTGACAGCATGTAAAGAATGTATTAGCATGATAACGCAAAGAGGACATGAGGTTAAACTATTGGATAGCGATTGCTATGATATGCTTTCGGAATTGCCACAGTTAGAAGGTCTTTGTAGGGAGTTGGATACAAAAGTCACATTTCTGGTAGACAGCTATCAGGTAAGTGAGGAATATTATCAAAGGCTTCGTGGGCTTGGTAAGGTGGCGTGTCTGGAGGATATGGGACAGCCTTATTCTGTAGATATGCTGATTAATTATAATATATATGGTGCAGATTATAGAGAGATATATCGGACCAAAGCCGAGAAGATGCTGCTTGGTGCTGCATATATGCCGCTTAGAGCTGAGTTTCGAGAAGATATGGACTATGAGCTTAGGGAAGAAGTGCATCATGTATTGGTTACGACA
Organism: Lachnospiraceae bacterium; assembly: GCA_045579665.1. Taxonomy (GTDB): domain Bacteria; phylum Bacillota; class Clostridia; order Lachnospirales; family Lachnospiraceae; genus COE1. The sequence goes on along the minus strand of JAZNMO010000179.1, from coordinate 837 downwards.
GGCGGTGCGGACCCATATTTTGCATCGAAGGCATTTGTGGATGCGTTTTTGCAGAGTAAAGTACTTGCAGGAAGGAATATCGTATACCATGTTGTCAGCGGGCCGCTAAATCGTTTTGTGCAGGAATTAAAGCAGCATTATCAGGAAAATGCTTCGGTTGTAATTTATGAGAACGTGAAAAGTATGAAGACACTTATGAAACAGTCTGATATCGTAGTAACTGCTACCGGTAGTACGATATATGAGGTAAGTGCATTGGGGATTCCGATGATTTGCTTTTACTTTGTAGAAAATCAGCGTCGTGGTGCTGAGGCAGTGGAACGGATTCTGGGAGTGACAAATGCAGGTGATTTTTCACTTGAGCCGTCAGAGGTCGTGAAAAAGGCGGTGAGTGCATTAGAAAAGCTTGCATCCGGGTTTTCAGAGCGTGAAGCGTTGAGAGTGAAAGAAAAGGCTTTGGTAGATGGACAGGGAGCAGGTAGAATTGCGAAAGCAATACAAGAATTATAGTTGAAAAGGCAGGGGAATGTGTGAAGAAAGCAAGACAGTTAAATTTTGAAATATTAAGAATAATCGCAATGTTGATGATTGTATGTTTGCATTATTTGGGGAAAGGGGGAGCACTGACACCCCCAACTTTAGAGTTTGGTGTGAATAGTTATATTGCATGGGTGATAGAGGCTTTTTGTTATGTATCTGTTAATATTTATGTGTTGATTAGCGGATATTTTGGAAGTGGTTCTACATTTTCACTTCGAAAAATTGCAAGACTTTGGGGGCAGGTTTTATTCTATTCTGTTGTCATAGGAGTCATTATGCTTACGGTAACGGGAACAT
>JAZNMO010000178.1:0-14095 GCA_045579665.1 Lachnospiraceae bacterium | reverse complement strand
GTTTCAGTATCTTACATCTAAACTAAAAAGGCACCTTTCAAAAAAAGAGATAGGTATCTTGGACATCCAAGATATCTATCTCGATTATTAGCTAGGGACTGCTTTTGCGCTGAGTGCTTTTTTCACAGCCCCTTTTTTATTCTATATGGCGAGAAGCCATACATGAGCAAAAGTAAAGCCGCGAAGAGGCGATTTTGCGAATGGTTCTGAATCGATGTTTAAGTCTATTCTTGGTTTGCTCCGTGGTAATGACTTTGCCGATACTGTTTAGGTGTTTGTCCTGTAGCTTTTTTAAAGCAGGCAATGAAGTAGCTTTGAGAAGAAAAATGGTAGTATTCAGCAATGTCAGCATAGCTCATAGTGGAGTGCAAAAGTAAATCTTCGGCAGCCTTAAGCTTTTTTTGAAGAATGTATTCTTTCACATTTCGTCCGGTTTCTTTCTTAAAAAGATAGGATAGATAGGAGGGGCTTAGGTGTAGCGTATTGGCAATGGTAATAAGTGTTAACTCCTCATGCAAATGTTTATGAATGTATTCTATCGCATGAAGAATAGGGAGAGAGTATACATTTTCTTTTTCCAGCATTGTCATTCTCTGGGTAAAGTCCAGTAAAGCCTCGCCTTGAATATACAGAATGTCATTAGGTGCCTTACATACATCAATTCTATTGATAAAAAGGTCACTTAGTGTATAGGCATCTTCTCGTAGCATACCATGTTCGACACAGAGTCTGGTGATGAGAGCTATGAAAATTACTGCATGGTATTTTATATTTTGTAATGGATCTTTAGACAGGATACCATTTTTTTCATGTCCTGCAGCGTAGGGCTTCATATATTCTTTTGCAATGGGGGCCACATAGGAAATATTTCCTGAGGCTACTGCATAGTAAAGCTTGTATTCATCTTCATAAGCAACATGTTCGAAGGCTTCCTCTCTTTGACGAAATAGTCTGTAGTTTAATTCTTGATTGGTTTTCATGGCATTCCTCCTTTTTCATCTTATTGTATCATAAAAAAATGATAAAAAACAAAATAAATTGATTTAAAGTAACAAATGAAATCCATATAATAAAGAAAAATTCTTAGAATAAAACAGTGAAATATGATTTAGGGTTGTAGCAGGTGCAAGGAGATAGTATGCTAATAGTAGAAAATCAAAAGAAAATGCCTCTGAAAATGATGGACAATAGCAGAGTATTAGAACTTATGTGTGATGAAGATGTAGATGTGAATTCTTTTTTTGAAGGAATAAAAGAACTGGAGACCATAGAAGAGGAACCGGATATGGCATGCCTATGGACTTGTACGATGGCTTGTGAGAATAAATATAAGCATTCTGTTTTGTGTGGGAATCCATATTCCTATTTGTATTGCAAGGCAAAAAGAAATGAACGCTATGAGGCGGTTATTATTCATGCGGACAGGATGTATTGTTCGCAGGAGATATGGAATCTGATTGAAGCATTGAGACCGACATGGGTTCTTATGGTATATAAGAGCTGGAAAAAGGGTGAGCTTCATAGAAAAATGATGCGTTCCCACGGATTTGAAGTAGTATTGCAGAATGTAGAGACCACAAGAAAAATATGTCTGGGAAGAAGTAACAATAGATAAAAACAGGAGGGTATATCATAATGAAGAGTATGGAATTGGTATCAAATATGAAGATTGGCTGGAATTTGGGAAATACCCTGGATGCATTTGGGGCAGAAGGTGTTCTTGCCGAGTGCGCATGGGGAAATCCAAAGACAACGCAGGAAATGATAGATGCTGTATTAGCGCAGGGATTTAATGTGATTCGTGTTCCTGTAACATGGGATGGACATTTGGGAGAGGCACCGGAGTTTCAGATTGATGATGAGTGGATGAAGCGTGTGCAGGAGGTTGTAGACTATGCATATAACAGAGGTGCATATGTTATACTGAATTTGCATCATGAGGAGTGGCATTTTCCGTCTGAGGAGAATCAGGAAGCAGCGTCTGTGCAGTTAGCGGCGCTTTGGACCCAGATTGCAAATTATTTTGAAGGTTACAGTGAACGCCTGATTTTTGAAGGATTAAATGAGCCACGTAAGAAAGGGACTCCTATAGAGTGGAATGATGGTGATGAGGAAGGAAGAAATGTGGTCAATCATTTTGCACAGGTCTTTGTAGATACAGTCAGAGCTACAGGCGGTAATAACAAAACACGTCATTTGATGGTGACCGGATATGCGGCAGCTTGCTGCACAAATGCACTTCAGAACTTAGTTATTCCTAAGGACGATAATCTGATTGTGTCGGTTCATGCATATAAGCCATATGATTTTGCATTGAATATTACCGGTACTTCGGTATGGGATTCCGTGAAGGGTGCAGAAGAGATTGATATTGTAATGAAGGACATTAAGGAACTCTTTCTTGATAAGGGCATTCCTGTTATTATTGGCGAGTTTGGAGCCATGAATAAGGAGAATGAGGCAGATAGAGTGGAGTGGATTCAGTATTACCTAAAGAAGACAGAGGAAATTGGCGTTCCATGTATCTGGTGGGACAATAATGAATTTACAGGCGATGGTGAAAAATTTGGATTCTTTGATAGAGAAAAGATGGAGTTTGTGTATAAAAATCTGTTGAAAGCTATGATGAATATAGTAAAATAAATAATAAGACAGGATAAAAATCAAGTGTAAATGTCGAAATATATGGGGAAAGTTAATTGTAAGAGTAAAACGATTATATGGAGGGTATACATTTGAAGAAAAGAATTATAAGTTATCTGATATGCGGTTTGCTATTGATAACCGGACTTTGCGGATGCGGAGCATCACAGCAGATAAGTGATACAACAAGTGTAGCTGTGGAGAGTCAGAAGGAAAGCAAGGTAGAAGAACAGAGCGATATTAGCATAGCGGATATCTCGGAAGAGACAGTGGCTGCAACTGCTAAGGTGCAGGATACAGGTGAGCTTACCATAGCGGATATTTCCTCCATGGAGCTGGTAGCTGATATGAAGATTGGCTGGAGTCTTGGTAATACCTTGGATGCGACAGGTGGTATTGGAGTCAGCTCAGAGTGGGCTTGGGGGAATCCTAAGACAACACAGGAAATGATTGATGCAATATTAGCAAAGGGCTTTAATGTTATTCGTATTCCTGTCACATGGCAGGGGCACTTTGGTTCGGCACCGGAGTATAAGATACACGATGTATGGATATCCCGTGTGCAGGAGGTTGTAGATTATGCGTATAATAAAGGTGCCTATGTCATATTGAATATTCATCATGAGGATTGGCATTTTCCATCAGAGGAGAATAAGGAAGCTGCATCGGCTCAGTTAGCAGCACTTTGGACGCAGATCGCCAATCATTTTATGGATTATGATGAGCATTTAATCTTCGAAGGCTTAAATGAGCCTCGTAAGAAAGGAACCGCTGTAGAGTGGACAGGCGGTGACAAGGAGGGGCGTGATGTTGTTAATCACTTCGCTCAGGTGTTTGTTGATACTGTTAGAGCCACGGGTGGTAACAATACGTTACGGCATTTGATGATTACAGGATATGCAGCATCATCCGAGAGAAAAGCATTGGAAGCTATTGTATTACCTGATGATGACAAGCTGATTGTATCGGTGCATGCCTATACACCGTATAATTTCGCCTTAAATACGGCAGGGACAGCAACATGGGATATTAATAAGGATAACAGGGATATTGATACTGTTATGAGTACGATACAGGATTTGTTTTTAAGTAAGGGAATCCCCGTAATTATTGGTGAGTTTGGAGCCATGAATAAGGAGAACGAGGCAGAAAGAGTAGAATGGGTTACTTATTATCTGACAAAGGCGAAAGAAATCGGAGTGCCTTGTGTATGGTGGGATAATAATGTAACAACAGGTGATGGTGAGAAATTCGGCTTATTGGACAGAAGGAATTTGACATTCCCATATCCAAATCTGGTAGAAGCCATGATGAGTGCGGTAGAATAAAGATGTGAAAAGGTGTTGTCTAAACGGGCAGCACTTTTTTTATTTGATAGGAAATTCCTATCAAATAAAAAGCTGCTCCGCGAGGATGCACACGCAAAAGCAAAGAAGATGTCGCATAAATGCGACGCTTTTGTGGCGCGGAATGTGCTTTCAGCACATTCTTTTTTATGTAAATTTGTATTGACAAAGTGGTCGGTAAGTTATAGACTAATAGCAGAAGGTCGATAATTTACCGACCATCATTTATAAGGATAGAAGCGTATAAATTATAAAATATAATGGAGGGATTACCATGTATCAGATGACAGAGACAGAGATGAGATTTGCAGAATTAGTATGGGAAGAGGCACCGATTGCTTCTGGAGAACTGGTAAAGAGGTGCGCAGAGGAGTTTGAGTGGAAGAAGTCGACTACTTATACATTTATTAAGAAGCTGTGTGAGCAAGGGATTTTTAAGAATGAGAATGCTGTAGTAGAGGCAATGATGACCAAGGACGAATATCTGCAGCAGCAGGGCGAGGTATTTGTAGATAAAGCATTTGGAGGTTCGCTTCCTAGAATGATAGCGGCGTTTGTGGAACGTAAACGCTTAAGTCATGAGCAGATTGCGGAGATAGAGAAGATTATTGAGGATTATAAGAAGAATTAGTGGGGAGGAATGTAAGGATGGAGTTTGTGAGAGATGGTTTAGTGACTCTACTGGAGATTTTGGTGAATCTAAGCTTGCAGGGAAGCTTTTGTATACTGCTTGTATTATTGGCTCGTTTCCTACTTCGTAAGGCACCAAAGTGGTGTTCCTATGTATTGTGGAGTGTGGTGTTTTTGCGACTGATTTGTCCTGTATTTCCTGAAGGAAGCTTTAGCCTGATGCCAAGACAGCTACAGATAGACAAAGGTGTAGTTCTTGAGAAGGTTCAGGAGGAGATGGCAGAGCGTACTGTAGCAGGTAGTATTATTGCCACAGAGGATGTAGTTGTAGACAAAGCGGTAGGTAATATTGTAACCGGAAGTGTTTTGCCAGAGCATGGTAATGTGCAGGCAGGGATAGAGGGAAGTGATATAGCTCAAAGTGATGTAGCGCATGGAAGTAAGTTGCAGAATGTTATTGATACATCAGCAGATAGTGAGAGTGCAATGATTAGACCTGATAATGCTTATGTGCTAAATACAGTAGGTAGTTTCAACGAGAACATGCAAGGACAAGTACAGAATGAGTCGGTATTTGACCAGAATGCTGTGGAAGGTATGTTTTTTGGAATGGCGATTGTGTGGTTGCTTGGTGCGATTGCTTTTGCCGCGTATCACGTGATAGCTTACTGGCTTTTAAAGCATCGTATGAAAATGGCAGCTGAGACACAGGATGGTGTTTTTGAGGTGCAGGGAGAGCATTTGTCCTTTGTAATGGGAATTGTAAATCCAAAGATTTATTTGTCATCCGGATTAGATGCAGAGACCAGAAATGTGATTCTCTGTCATGAAAGAGTTCATTTACAGAGAAGAGATTACATAGTTAAGCCTTTGGCATTGGGGATTTGTTGCGTACATTGGTGGAATCCGTTGGTGTGGCTGGCATTTTATCTGATGAATAAGGACTGTGAAATGTCCTGTGACGAGAGGGTAGTGGCACTTATGGGAGAAGAGAGTAAGACAGTTTATTCTTATGCTCTTTTGAGTGAAGCGACACGAGGTGAGTATGTACCTGGCAGAAGAGGAAGTGTATGCGCATTGTTATCATTTGGGGAGGATCATGTGAAGAATAGAATTCGTCATGTATTGAAATATAAGAAGGCATCAGTTGCTGTGGTCTGCCTGGCAGTGTTAGTGTTGATTGTGTTGGGCGTTGGTCTTTGTTTCAATCCTAAGGAGGATATAAGCCAAGAAGTAGCAGACACGCTTTCAGAGGAACAGGAAGCACTCTTGGCAGAGAAGGCAGAGGAATTAAATGCACAGCAGGAGGCTCTTCTCAAGGAGCTTGAGGCGACAAAAAAGGAAGAGGCTTTAAGGGCTGAGCAGGAAGCGCTTCAGGAAGTGTTAGAGCAGACACAGAAGGAACAGCAGGTATTTCGTGAAACAGAAGAATATGGCAAGATGGTACTTGCACTTGAAAAATATGCACGCGCATTTTCGGAAAGAGACGGTAATGCACTCTTTGAACTGGCAGGGGACAAGGTAGCATTTGGGATGTGGGATATGGTATATCCACAGGAGGATGGAACCTATGCGTTTGGAGAGTCTTCGCCTTGGGTAAGGGACTGGACTACTTTGATTAGAACAGAAGATACCGGTACAGCCACCATTCGGCTTATTATGGAGAATTCTGTGCCGGAGTATTATATCGCAGAAGAGACAGTGAAGCTGACACCGGCAGAGGAAGGCTACTATGTGGACCATGTAGATTATCAGCTATATTCGGAAATCAATAGTGTGGCTGAGATGGAAGCTGCCTACGATTGGACGAATGGTGATGCCATGAAGAGTATTTATTACCCGGCTGAGTATGTAAGTGCGATATTAAATCATCTGTTAGAGGGAACCAATCCGGAGTATTACAGTGCGTATCAGGACCCTTATACTGCAGCAAAGACAGTGTTGCATTTGGGAGCGGATAAGCCTGAGTTTGGAATAAGTCAATATGTGAAGCACATTTCGCCTCAGGACGCTAGTGTAAATAAGCATGGGGAAGGAACGGTTTGCTATGTAACATATTATTTTGCAGATGGTTCTAAGGCTGTGATTCCAATGATATTGGTAGAAGAAAGCATGGGAATCTGGATGCCGGCAGCTGAGGATTGGGTGATAGAGGCTATTGAAGAGGGGAGTAGTCAGAAGCAATATAATGCCCGTGAGATTTATGATAGCTGTAAGGTCGGAGATGTGACGTATCAGCTGACCAATATGGGGATTTACAAACAGGATGAAAATGGTATTACATTTCTGCATCCAAGCTGTTCGATAGCATCGGCTAAGCTGGCCTATAATGATGGAAAGTTATATTTCCCAACGGATAGCCACTATAATTCGGATGCTTTAGATTGGCTGGATGACAGTATAGCAGAATTTGATATTGAACAGTTGACCATGAAAAATATAAAGCTGCCACAGGCGGCATGGGATATGTGTCCACTGGAGAAATTCTATGTAGATGGTGATTATGTTACACTGTGGAAGAACAATGGCTTTGGAAGTCATTGTATGATTTTACAGAATATATCCGATGCATATACAGTGGTATATAATGGAAGAACTGCGGTGCGCATGGATGCGAAGGAGCAACAATTTGTTGGTGAACTCATGACAAAGCAGATTCTTGCAAATCCAAATCAAATTTATAGTTTTGGACAGGAGACTGCAAATGTGAACTTTGCTTATCTTGACTTAAATAGTGATGGTGTGGTGGAAGAGATTAGAATGTCAAAGACCAATGCTTCTACACAAATGGATTCCTTTGAACTGTCGATAGGAGAGTGGAGTAAGGAGTGTACGGGCTTTAGTCAGGTATATGAAATCTATGCATGGAGTCCTGATGGAGAACAAATTCTGATTTTGTTATATGATGATGGCCCAAGTGCAGACCCAATGACGACGTTCTATCGATATGACGGAAAAAAGCTTTGTGAAGTCGGAATGATTGAGGCAGATGTAAGAACTGCTTTCATCGAAAATGGTGTTATATCGACAGCGATTCGAAGAGATGTTATTCAGACAGACGGTATCAGGGTACAGTACTGCATCAATGATAAGGGTGAGGTGGAGCTGATAGAGCAGGAGACCTATGATTTTACGGGCTTAAATGATGTAGAACTGAAGGAAATGTTAAAGCTGTATGCAGAGCCGGATGGTTCTTTAGATATGCGTGTTGTAATGGAGCCGCAGACGATACATATTACAAAGACGGATAAGAACTTTGAATGGGTGTTGATTGAAGGGGAAAACGGTACGCAGGGCTGGGTTCGAGTAAAAAATATTTTATATGTAGGTGATGATGAGGTAATGTCGGGAGAGTTGTTTGAAGGTTTGTTCTTTGCCGGCTAATAACCTCATGAGATAAAACGCAAATGATTTGCAAATTTGGATTGACAAGTACAGCGAACTGTACTAAAATTACAAATTGCAAATCATTTGCTTTTTATTGTGCGCAAAAGAAAAACAAGCGGCTGCGAAGCAGACATTTGGTTTTCTCGGCACAATGCTTATAAAATAGGCGAAGTCTATTTTATAAGATGCATATTTGAAGATATTAAAGCGACTGCGCTCGGCACAATTACAATAGAGGAGGTTACCATGCAGAAGGAATATCGCACAAAGTGCAAGGATTTGATTATGGAGTTTTTACAAGCGCATAAGGAGCACAGATTCAGTGCGGTGGATATTCATGCCTATTTGGAGAGTAAAGGGCAGCAGGTGAATCCGACCACGATTTATCGTAATTTAGAGAAGCTGATGCTCTCCGGGCAGCTGATGAAGTATAAGACTGCAGAGGATGAGAGCGCTATGTACCAGTATGTGGAGCCTCATGGGAAGTGTCAGGAGCATTTACATATGCAGTGTAAGCAATGTGGTAAGATTACGCATCTTGAGTGTGGCTTTATGAAGGAGATAAGAGCACATCTGTTAGAAGGACACGGCTTTATGCTGGAGTGTACAGGTTCTATGCTGACAGGTTTATGTGAGAAGTGTCGTAATGCGAAGCTGTAAGCAGTATCAAGATAGATGAGAAATTTGCTGGTAGAAAGGCTTATTAGAGATATGAAGAAATTTATATATACAGTTTTCATAATGGTATTAACAATGAGTATATTAACGGGCTGTGGTGCACAGACAGCCAAGGATGACAGAATCAGTATTGTGTGTACTACATTTCCGCAGTATGACTGGGTAAGAGAGATTATCGGAGATAAAAGTGACAGATTTCAGGTTACTTATTTATTAGAGGCCGGTGTGGATATTCACAGCTATCAGCCGACAGCCATGGATATTGCTAAGATTACGGATTGTGATTTACTCATTTATCTTGGTGGAGAGTCCGAGGAATGGGTAGAAGAGGTAATCACGCAGAAGGCGAATCCTGATATGCAGGTGATTGAGATGTTGGAGTGCCTTGGAGATGCGGTCAAGCTGGAGGCTGTGGTAGAAGGTATGCAGCATGACCATGAGCATCATGATGGAGAGCACTGTGATATAGAGGAGCATCACCATGATGAGGCTGTGTATGATGAGCATGTATGGCTTTCTCTTCGAAATGCACAGGTGTTGACCAAGACGATTGCATCGGTGATTATGGACTTGGATATGGAGAATGCATCTGTATATGAGGAAAATGCAACGGTGTATCTTATGGAGCTTGAGAATTTAGATGCTGCTTATGCAAAGGCAGTAGCAGAGGCAAAAACGGATACGGTATTGTTTGCGGACAGATTTCCATTCAGATACTTATTGGATGATTATGAGATTCAGTATTATGCAGCGTTTGTAGGCTGTAGCGCAGAGACAGAGGCGAGCTTTGAAACAGTGGCATTTTTGGCAGAGAAGCTGGATGCGCTTTCCTTAGAGCATGTGTTGATATTAGAAAAGTCGGATACTCGATTGGCTGATTCCATTATCAACAGTGCTAAGAGTAGCAAGCAGGATATCCTGGTTCTCAATTCCATTCAATCAGTGAGTGGAACGGAGATTGCAGAGGGGGCAACCTATCTTGGCATGATGCAGGAGAATTTGGAAGTATTAGCGAAGGCATTAAATTAGAAAGTACGGGTTGGGGCTTTAGGGCGTCAACCCATAGCACGTTATAAAGGTTTGGTAGAATATAGAAAGGCAAGGATTCCATGGCATACATAACATGTGAGGATTTAACACTGGGATATGACGGAAGTGTTGTTACGGAGCATATTCATTTTCAGGTGAATCAAGGAGATTATCTTTATATTATCGGAGAGAACGGTGCAGGAAAGAGCACCTTAATTAAGGCACTTTTGCATCTGAAGGAGCCAATACACGGGAAGGTGGTTACAGGTGACGGATTAAAGCCTCATGAGATTGGTTACCTGCCGCAACAGACAGTAGTACAAAAGGATTTTCCAGCGTCAGTATGGGAGATTGTATTATCAGGAACGCTGGCCAAGAGAGGCTGGAAACCTTTTTATACAAAGCAGGAGAAGCAATGTGCCGAAGAAAATATGAAGAAGATGGCGGTATGGGACTTGCGTAAGGAGTGCTATCGTAATCTTTCCGGCGGACAGCAGCAAAGAGTTTTGTTGGCGAGAGCATTGTGCGCAACAACAAAGCTGTTGCTTCTGGATGAGCCTGTAACGGGACTTGACCCTAAGGTAACGGCGGAGTTTTATCAGATGTTGCAGGAGCTGAATCAGAGTGGTATTACTATTATTATGGTATCTCATGATATGCAGGCGGCAGCAGCCTATGCCAGTCACATTCTGCATATAGAAAAGGATGGCTCTTTTTATGGTACGAAGAGTGAATATCAAAAGAGCGAGGCATGGAAGGCATTTCAGTACACAGCAGGAGGTACATTACATGAATAATATTATTGAGAATTTGCAATATTATTTACAGTATCCATTTGTACAGTATGCATTGATTGTAGGAACCTTGATTGCACTTTGTTCATCGCTTCTTGGTGTAACACTGGTGTTAAAGAGATTTTCCTTCATCGGTGATGGCTTGTCCCATGTTGCATTCGGGGCAATGGCAATTGCCAGTGTAGTAAATCTTACAAATGACACGATATTAGTTATGGTGATTACGGTTGCGGCAGCAGTATTGTTGCTTAGAACAGGGCAGAATACTAAGATACAGGGAGATGCTGCGATTGCCATGCTGTCAGTTGGTTCGCTGGCGGTTGGATATTTATTATTGAATCTTTTCTCTACATCCACCAATATTGCCGGAGATGTATGTAGTACACTTTTTGGTGCAACCTCTATATTGACATTGACTGAGAGTGAGGTTTGGATATGTGTGATTATGTCTGTGGTAGTTGTGGTTTTATTCTGTGTACTGTATAACAAGATATTTGCAGTGACATTTGATGAGACCTTTGCTAAGGCAACGGGTATTCCCGCTGACAGATATAATCTTTTAATTGCGATAGTTACAGCGATTATTATTGTATTGGCAATGAATCTGGTAGGTTCACTTTTGATTTCGGCACTGGTTATTTTTCCGGCATTGTCAGCAATGCAGGTAATTCAGAACTTTAAAGGTGTTGTCATATATTCCGCAGTGATTTCAGTGGTGTGTGCAGTGCTTGGTATTGTGTTGTCGATTTTGTTTTCAACGCCGGTAGGTTCTACGATTGTAGTAGCGAATATTGTAGTGTTTGCGATAAATGCTTTGATTGCAAGGATTGTAAGGAGCTAGTATGAAATGAAATATGTCAAACAATTTTTGATTATTTTGGGAATATGTCTGTTGGGGGAACAGCTGAAATATTGCGTTCCTCTTCCTGTTCCGGCAAGTATTTATGGACTTGTGATTTTATTTGTGGGACTTATGACAGGAATCATTAAGCTGGAAATGGTAAAGGAAACGGCAAAGCTTTTAATTGATATTATGCCGATTATGTTTGTTCCGGCAGGTGTAGGACTTTTGGAGTCGTGGGGAATCCTGCAGAATATGCTGGTGCCTGCGGTTGTGATTACAGTAGTATCTACGGTGATTGTTATGATAGTATCTGGCAGGGTAACACAATTTATGCTTCGTATTAAGAAGGGGGAAAAGACAAATGAATGAGTTTATACAGGCGTTTGTGACTGAGTCTCTCTTTTTTGGTGTTGTTATCACCTTGCTGACGTATCAATTTGGCATGTTTTTAAAGGACAAATTCAAGCTTGCCATCTTTAATCCGATTGTCATATCGATTGTTTGTATTATTGTTGTGCTGGTTGTATTTCAGATTGATGTGGCGGATTATACGGAGGGAGCGCAGTATATTAATTATCTTTTGACACCGGCAACGGTTTGTCTGGCAGTACCGCTTTATGAGAAGGTTGCATTGCTTAAGAAGCATATGGTTGCGATACTGGTGGGGATTTTTTCAGGAGTTTTATCTAGCGCACTTAGTATTTGGCTGATGTCCATGGCATTTGGATTAGGTCATACGGAGTATGTGACATTGCTTCCAAAGTCCATTACCACAGCAATAGGCATAGGACTTTCTGAGGAATACGGCGGAATTGTAACAATTACAGTAGCGGCAATTGTAATTACAGGTAATCTTGGAAATATGATTGCAGAATTTATTTGCAGAGTTTGTAAGATAGAAGAGCCTATTGCGAAGGGAATTGCGATAGGAACCTCTTCCCATGCGGCAGGAACTGCAAAGGCGATTGAGATGGGAGATGTGGAGGGCGCCATGAGCGGACTTTCCATTGCGGTATCCGGACTGATGACAGTGGTGGTATCGATGATATTTGTGAATCTTTGGTAGATGGTAAAATAAAAAAGCAACGACAAAATCGTTGCTTTTTTAATAGCGAGAGGGGGATTCGAACCCTTATACCCTCTCTTATTTGCCCATTTTTCGTATGTTTTACGGTATGTCTTTTTCTCTGACCCCAATTTGACCCCAATTTAACACACTTTTATCATATTCATAGCCTTGGCTTCTTCCTCTTTGATTGTATGAATATACTTGTTATAAGTGATGGTAATATTGGCATGACCCATCAATTTACTTACCACTTCTATACCAATTCCTCTACGAATTAAAGTAGAACCAAATGTATGTCTTAATGTGTGTAAAGTTATTCGGTCTTGAATACCTATATCTCTAGCAATCCTATCTAAGCATTTCTGTAGATTGCGATGGTTATTAATCCTTCCAAAGTTATTACAACAAACATAATTAGAGTTAATATTATTAGCCTTATCAAAATCTATAAGCTCTTGTAAATAAAAAGTCACTGTATCATTTAGTTGTAATACTCTTACTCCTGACTTTGTTTTAGTTGACTTTTTAATTTTAGAGACATATTTTTTTTCTTCGTTTTCTGTTTTAATTCCACATTGCAGAGTTTTGTTAATATATATTAACCGATTTTCTAAGTCAATATCTCTCCAATCTAATGCTAATGCTTCACCTGCACGAAGTCCAAGATTTAATATCAACAACAATGATAACGCATTTCTACTTATATACATTCCAGTTGTTTGATATTTTTTTAGAGTCTCTTTTTTAAACTTACTTATTTCATTATCATTCAAAGACCTTTGCTGCTTTGTTTCTTTGGAAATATAACTTTCAGATGGTAAGATAACTTCTTCGCATGGATTAGTTTGTATGATGCCTTCTTTAACCGCAGTTTTGAAACAAGGATTTAATAGTTGTACTATTTTCTTTAATCCTGATAATGCCAAGGGTTTTACATCATCTGATGTTGGACTAGCATATTCGTCTATTAGATGTTGTATGTCAGATGTTGTAATATTACCAATATAATTTTCTCCAATAGTATTCCGTATTTGTGAATCAAATACTCTATATAATCTTGTGTAAGATGATGGCTCAATTTTACCCCATTTATATGTTTTAAACCAATATTCAGCATACTCGTTTAATTTTATTTTTTGAGGTTCTTTATAGCCGTTCTCAACTTTGGTTAAATATTCTTTTGCTTTATTTTTTATTTCCGTTTTGGTTTTCCCGTAAAAACTTTTACGAACACCATTACATGTTAATCTACCCTCTAAACGCCCATCTCCTCTTTCTTTGATTGTCATAGAATTAATCATAGCCGATACATTGTTCATATATTCACCTCCAATAAAACAATGCAAAGGCAATTTGAATCTAATTAGATTATATCAATGCCCTTGCATTATGTAAATTATTTAATAATAAATTTCTTCTCCTATATGACTTCTAATCCATTCTTCTAATAAATTAAATGTTGTAATGTAATCATTACCGATTTTAAGCAACGGTAATTCACCAGAATTGATTAACTGCTTTACTTTGGTTTTCCCAAATGGAAGGATTTCATATAGGTCTGTTTGTTTTAGTATTTTTTGATTGTCTATAATATCACCACCTATTAACGTCCAGTAGAACCCATACCACCATTTCGGATACCATCAGCAGTATCATCAACTGTAATACCATAAGG
>JAZNMO010000177.1:0-8798 GCA_045579665.1 Lachnospiraceae bacterium | reverse complement strand
CACCTCCACGTGTTCTGTAGTGTGTCAGTCTTATAAAGAGATAATATCAGAGGGATATAGAAATAGATAGCGAAAGAACCTATCGGGTTTCATAACCTCATCGGTGCCTTTCGCAGAAAGGCGGATTATAAATATGAAAACATATGTCATTGCAATTCTGATTCCACTTGCAGTTGGAGGTCTTGCTGCCTTTCTGACAAGAAACAATATGGATATATACGACCAAATTAACAAGCCTCCTCTTGCACCACCTGCAATTGTATTCCCCATCGTCTGGACTATCCTCTATATCTTAATGGGTGTCAGCAGTGCCCGCATATGGCTAAAAAGAGGAAACAATCCGGAAGCTACAGTAGATGGTTTGTTCACCTATGGAATCCAACTGTTCTTTAACTTCTTTTGGAGTCTTTTCTTCTTTAATTTGCAGGAATTTTTCTTTGCCTTCCTGTGGTTATTGATTCTGTGGGGATTAATCTTACGTATGATACTACAGTTTCGCAAGGTTGATGCTCTCGCCGCTATATTGCAAATACCCTATCTTGTGTGGGTGACCTTTGCCGGGTATTTGAATTTGATGATTTATTTGAGCAATTAAACAGAAGACCATCTTTGCATTCTCTAAAACTCCTATAAAGCGAAAAATCCATGTATTTCTTGTAGGATTCTTTGGTTTGTGGGTTTATAACACGACTGGTAAAATATCAGCATACAAGTACCCAAAAGACAAGGAGATTCCTATGCAGAAGAAAATAAATATTAAATACAAAAAACATATTCTTTGGACGATTCTAATGACAATATTATGTTTGACGGGCTGTCAAAGCTCTGCTTCCAATTCCACAAGCAAGGCTTCCTCACCGACTGCAAGCTCTGTCACATCCGTAACTGAGCCTTCTGATGCCGAACCTTCTCTCATACTCTCCCATGAAAGCGGTGTATACGAGAATGAATTTACATTAACTGCAAGCTTTAATGAGAGCTATACCCTCTACTACACGACTGACGGTAGTAACCCTGATGATAGTGATACCACTCTCTGTTATGCAAATGGTATCAAAATCTGCGACCGCAAATGGGATGAAAATATTGTATCAGCGGTTTCAACCTCACTGATTACCACCAATTACTGTTATCTGGACGGAACTGATGTCATTTGCAAGATGGATGAACCAAGTAAACTTGCGGTGGATAAATGCACTACTTTACGATTTGTGTTGAAGGATAAAGACGGCACGGTTATAGAAAACACCGGGGCGACCTATTTTATCGGTACTCCTAAAGAGCATATTACAGGTATTGCCGAAAGCTGCAAAGCTCAAGGAACGGACTTGGCTGTTATCAGCATCTCTATGGACTACGATGATTTATTTAGCGATAACCGCGGTATCTACGTTCGGGGAAATGCATTCAAAAATGCCTACAGCTACTTCCGTGCTACCACCTCCCGCTACTCTGCAGATGACACCAGAAAGGTAACCGCCAACTACTCTATGAAAGGCAGAGCCTGGGAACGTGAAGCACATATTGATTTCTTTGAAATGAATGCAGGCGGCAGTCAGCTTGTACTATCGCAGGACTGTGGTATCCGTATCCAAGGTAACTACTCCCGCTCCGACCTGCAAAAGGGCTTCCGTCTCTATGCCAGAAGTGATTATGGCGAAAAGAAATTTAACTATGCTGTATTTGGTGAGGATTTAAAGAACATAAAAGGAAATGTGATTGATGAATTCGATACTATGGTACTTCGTGCCGGCGGAAACTGTGCATTTCTTGCAAAATACAATGACACCTACTGGCAGGACCTTGCCGGTGAAATGAATGTTGCCACCAAGTGCTCCCGCCCTTGCGTTGTATATCTAAACGGTGAATACTGGGGCTTATATGTATTGGAGGAGGATTATTCTGACGATTATTTTGAGTCACACTATGATGTAAATAAAGAAGATGTGATTATTTACAAAGGGGATGCAGAGTCTCTGGCTCTTGGCTATAAGCTGGATGAAGGAGAACTTCCTGAGGGCGAAACCGATGAGACTTATTACTTTAAAGAACTGTTGGAGTTCTTTGATACACATTCTGATTTGAAATCCGAGGAAGATTATCGGGAATTTGCTAAGCTTGTGGATGTGAACAGCGTTTTGGACTACTTCGCCGTAGAAGTCTGGATTAATAACAAGTGGGATTGGCCGGGCAAGAACTGGTCTATGTGGAAAGCTGTCGACTCTACCTCTGACAGTCCCTACGCTGACAGCAGATGGCGCTTCTGTCTCTACGATATTGAATTTGGCGGTATCAGCGGTGCAGGCGATGCAAAAACTAATACAATAAAAGAAGATAATTACAAACCCAAAGGGCTACTGGATATGAATACCAATAATCCTGCGGTACTCTGCTTTGCCTATCTGATGACAAATGATGGATTTAGAGAAGCATATTGTGATAAGCTGTTGTCTTTGGCAGATACATATTTTGAAAAGGAAGCAGCTTTAGAGGTGCTTAGTCAGTATGAGGCTTCTTATGGTCCTCTGTTTGACCAGTTCTTTAGACGATATCCGGGTACCGGTGACACGAATAATGCACTTTTGGGCGGATATGGAAGTTCAAAGTGTATTCGGGATTTCTTGGAGCTGAGAGAAAATAATATTCAGAAGATGGTGAATTGGGTGGAGAAATGCTATAGCTCCACGCAATAATTTGTGATATGATATAAATTGTTGAGGTTTCCATGTTCAACCGTGGGAACCTTTTCATTTCCCAATAAATCTAAGGAAACATGAGGTAAATTAAATTTATGAAAGATAAAATCAAAGTTCTTATGGTATGTCACGGCAACATCTGTCGCAGCACTATGGCACAGAGTGTTCTTACTCATATGGTAAAAGAAAAACATATCGACCATCTCTTTGAAATCGAGTCAGCAGCTACCAGCCGTGAAGAAATCGGCAATCCGCCACACTACGGCACTATCGGCAAGCTCAGAGAAGTAGGCATCCCTGTCGTTGCGCATCGTGCCATCCAGATGACCAAAGCGGATTATGATTACTACGATTATCTAATCGGTATGGATACCGCCAACATTCGTAATATGACGCGCATCGCCGATGGTGATTCACAGGATAAGATTTATAAAATGCTCTCTTTTGCAGGAATCGGACGAGATGTCGCTGACCCGTGGTATACTGGAGATTTTGATGAAACATATAGAGATGTTGTTGCCGGATGTGAAGGGTTTTTGGAGTTTTTGAAAAATGAGGGAAGGTTATAAGAATGGCATAGCCACCAGCTAAAGCTGATGGCTATGCCATTCACTTACATCTGCTCTCTTATCTTCTCTATTAGTGTAATATCCGCTGGCAACCAATCCACAGAATCTAACTCTTCCTTTGTCAACCATTTAGCGGCTTCATGCTCCTTCAACACTAAATCACCCGACACAATTTCTGCCCAGAAGCAATCCATAGAAAGATGGAATGTTGGGTAATCATACTCTATCGTATCAATTAACTCACCAACCGTAATCTTTGTCTCCAACTCTTCGATAATTTCACGCTTAAGAGCTACCTGTGGTGTTTCGCCTTCTTCTATTTTGCCACCTGGGAACTCCCAACCACCTTTGAAGTCTCCATAACCTCTCTGTGTTGCAAAGATAATTGGCTCATTCTTTTCATTTACAGCTTTGATAATAGCTGCTACTACTCTAATTGTTTTCATCATAACTTTCCTCTTCTTTCAATCCCTATATAAATATCCCTGTCATACAAATCAAAAATATTCTCAGGCAAACACTCTTCCTCTATCAAACTTTCTGTATTATCGGGATATAATAAATAATAGCCTTTTAATCCCTCACAAGCATTTATCTCTAACGCTTCAACACAGGTCAATTTCTTCATTCCGTTCCACGTATACATATATTTTATCAGCCCTCCACAATATATTCATACAAATCCTGTCTTACCGGCTGGTCCAAAAGCCATTCAATCTCAACCGCAGTCTTGTCTGTATTTGGCATGATAAACTCCTTTACCCGACCGCTCGCTTGCATATGACCAAGATAATAAAATTCCTTTGAAATCTTATCATCCTTATTCTTTCTCACAAATAAATGTACCTGTATACCTCGCTCATTTGCATGTAAAAAGTTCTGTACATCCTCAGAGGATACAGTTCTACCAGACTTTGATATCGCAATCAGACTGGAACTACTTGTGAAATGGTCTTCATACTTTGTAGTATCGCTTATATCGTCTGATTTGTCATAATTAATAAATACAGGAAATGTTTTGGTCTTCTTATCATATTTATAGCCACCGATATTGAGAGGAACTTCGTTATTCTCCCAATTTAAAAGTCTACATACATCCTCATAGGTATACTTTTGATAAAGTACCAAATCTGTATCCTTATATGTATTAGAATAATCTCTCTCATATCGGCTAATACCAAAGTCTACAAGCTCTTTTAATATTTCGCTAAAATCCTTATTTAACAGCATCTTCTCAAAGGATTTCGTTACCTGATAATCATTTAAAGAATCATCTTTCTCTATAAAAACACACTCCGAATATGTATTTTTACCCGTGCCTGCTGGAAACTCATTTGTCATGATATTTACGATATTTTCCTGCTGATTCATGCTCATTTCTATTCCATAGTTATCTTGAAGGTCTACCTTCAAATTTGCAAATAGCATAAATCTAGATATTCGATTCACATACTCAAGCATTCTGTCCAAAAGACGAAGCTCTTGAATTCTCTTGCCACTGGCAAGCTTCTTAGACACAAATTCAATTACTTTCTCTTCCTCTAGTGACAATCTAACTCCATATTCCTTCTCATATTTTACAAGGAACTTGTAATATGAACCCAAGCTATTGTTATCAAAGATACGAAGTACATCCATTTCTCCGTAATCATCAAAATCTCTTAATCTCGGAATGCGCCCCAGTTTATTCTTAAGATTCGTATAATTCTCCTTAATCAATTTAATATCGCTAAAATTCGCATTATCAACAGCCGCAAAAATTCTCTTTCGACTAATCTCATCAAAATGAATCGTGCTTGCTCCTGGTATCACACGACCACCTTCCATAAGATATCTACGAATATTATCCTTGTTATAGCTTCTGTCTCCTGACAAGGCTATTGGAATCATAAAGTTATTCTTATAATTACCTATAAAATCCAAGATAACAACATATTCCTTTTCAAATGCCTTCCTCAGACCTCGTCCTAACTGCTGGATAAAAACAATCGGTGATTGCGTAGGGCGAAGCATGATAACCTGATTTACCTCTACGATATCTGTTCCTTCTGAGAAAATGTCTACAGTAATAATATAGTCCAAATAGTCATCATCCTTAGACTGAATATCCATCGTTAACCGTTCTATCGCCTCTGCTCTTACTTCCTCTGAGTCTGCGCCACTCAAAGCTATTGTTCTTAATCCCTGTTCATTAAACTTTCTAGAAAGCTCCTTTGCTTCATCTATTCTGCTACAGAAAATAAGACCCTTTACTCGCTCTCCACAGTATCCATAGTATTTTGCCTGCTCCATAACATACTTCACACGCTCATCGCTTGTCAAAAACCTAAAATTCTCCAACTGCTCTTCCTTAGAATTTCCCTCATCTGATATGATAGCCAAATCTGTAATACCAAAGTAATGAAATGGGCACAGCAAATCATCTTCCATTGCCTGTTGCAATCGAATCTCATACGCAATATTATGGTCGAAAATCTCATAGATATTTCGGCCCTCTATATTATCATCTCGTTTATCAGGAGTCGCTGTCATTCCTAAAGTAAAATCAGGCGTAAAATATTCCATCACCTTCTTATAGCTTCCAGCACTTGTATGATGTGCCTCATCATAAATACATGCGTCAAAATAATCTCGAGGAAACTTCTCTAAATTCTCCTGCTTGCTGAGTGTCTGAACTGTTGCAAACACAAAATCTGCATCATAATCATGTCTAATTCCTGACACCAAACCCGTTCTGATTCTACTTCCAAATACACGTTCGAAGGATACTTTTGCTTGCTTTGCAATTTGATTTCTATGTACCACAAATAACACTCGTTTGAACCCAAGCTCTCTCATAGCGAATGCAGATGCATAGGTCTTACCTGTACCAGTTGCCGAAATCAATAATGCCTTATCAACTCCATCTTTTCTCATTGCCAGCAGATTATTAATAAATGCTGTCTGCATGGAATTCGGCTGTAATGTATATGCCTCCATCGATGGAAGATCTTCATTTCGTGCAATTCTTTTCTGTTCCGCAACCATCTTGTTAAACAGTTGCTTTTCCTCATATTTCTTACGATACTCTTCTATAAAATCTTCATAGCCCTTTGTATACTCAATCTCATTCCAAAGCTTATCAAATTCATTCAGAACAGAATTCACCATTTCTCCCTGACTTGTTGATACTAGCTTTGTATTCCACTCCATATTTCTGGTCAAAGCATCTTGTGTCAGGTTAGAGCTCCCAATGATAAATCGATATTCTTCGTCCTTATGAAAAATATATCCTTTCGTATGGAAACCGTTCCCCGCACGCTCTGTCTGATACATACGTAATTCTATATTTGAAAGGCTCGCAATCGTATCCAATGCAGAAGGGTCACTAAACGAAAGATAGTCTGTCGTCAAAATCCTGCCCGGAATACCTCTTCTTTCCAGCTCCTGTAAAGTCTGCAAAAGCGGTGTAATTCCTCCTCTTGTAATAAAAGCCACACTAATTGCAAATTGGTCACACTTGAGTAATTCGTCTTCAATGGCAGAAAAAACCTTCTGTCCCTTCTTGTTATCGTTATAGATAAACTGAGGCTTATATGCTAAATTCGAATTGATTGTATTATCTATAAATGCGGTTTCAAGACCGTTTTTAAGTTCTACTATTGAGTCGAATTTCATCTTGATATTCCTCCTACATTAACCCCTATAATTGTATAATATATTAGTTAAAAACATTACCATGCTTCTTTCAGTTCTTCAAAAATTGACCAAACAAAGTCTTCACGTTCATACTTATCAACAGCTTCCCAATCACCGCCATTTTCGTTACTCCATCTATGTGGTGCTGTTTCTACTGCTGTTTCCCAAAGTTCTCTTTCTTTACTTGTCATTTTAACATACCAAAGCCAACTAACCAAGCGCATTATATACTTTATGTCAACTTTATATCCTTTCCAATTCTCTCTTAATTTCTTCAATCTGTGAAATTACTTTCCGAATTCTCCTCAATGCCTTGTTTAGACTAAGATACGTCACTCTATCTAAGTATTTAGTATCATGCATAGTATCCATCAGGGAGGTCAATCCTCTATATTTACGTCGCATAGTTTGATTGTATAAAACTCTATTAACTTCACTATTTAGCCTATCAATCTCATTTTGAGCATCCCAAACAAAATGCTCTGCTTCATTAAATAATAGTTCCTTCATTAGTGAAGATACAAATTTATTTGTAATCAAATAAATTATGCTAATATTAGCTATATCATTTAGCATAGACTGCGCACGCATCAAATATTTTATTGCACAATCAGCTGCATCTTTAGCATTGACTATCGTTATTTCATCATACATGTCTTTTTATCTCCTTTTGCATTTTCTCTCAAAAACACCATCTGACCAGTGGCGAAATGGTTCGTATAACTGTAAGTAGCATAATCTATTTAGCATATACAATTTAACACTGTCCTAATTATCATCTCCTTATCCTCATCTCTTGATTTTTCTATCATAAGGATAAGCGCAACCAATAATGTATCACTGATTCTTTTTTCTCCATTAACAAACAGCGCATTGTTCCACTCCAAAAACAGCAAGAACTTGATTGCTGCCATTTGCTTATTGCAGTCATACCAAACCGGATTCTTTATCATGTCATACAACATATTTACTGCTACTTCTTCAATGGTTTCATTCCCGTCATAATACGTCCCCTCAGGGCGAGTCAGTGTTTGATGGTCATACGCATCCAGTATTTCCAATGTATCCTTATATGCTTCTGTAAGCACATCTGTCTTTTCTTTGGTGATTGCGGTGATTTTATTCTCTTCCATCGTCAGTTCCTCCGTTATCTATTTTCTTTGTTGCCCGCTCTCTTTTCTTTAGATTATGTTCCTCAAACTGCTTTTTACCTTCCTCGTCCAATGCTATCATCTCCAAATCATTATCCAGTTTGAGTACTGCAAGGACAGATGCGTATGCACCAATTGAAACTGTAGATACACCTTTTTCAATCGCAGAAAGTGTATCGACACTTATACCTGCCCGCTCCGCCAAAAGCTCTGCACGTATATTTCTACGTAATCTTGCTTTCTTAATATTTGCCCCTGCTTTTTCCAATGCACGCTGTGTGCCGGGCAAAAGGGTTACTGTTTTTCTCGCCATAATCCGCTTCCTTTCAAACTTTTTTTCTTTAACACCTGATACATTCGGCGTTATCCCATTTTCTTCTTGACTATTTTTTCTGAATCTCATATTATTAACTCAAGAAGAAACGAGTTTTTGACTGAGTAAAGTCTTTATGACTGGAAATGGGTACCCGTTTCTTTTTTTATGTTCATAATGTCATATAAGTACAGTTTTCCGTCTTCTGCATGTCTTACAACCATAATTACTTTAAAAACGTTGTAATATTTTATTTCACCTTCCTCATCAAAAACCGGTAACGCAAATCTGGAATCATATCGATACCACCCATATTTTGCATCTCTTTTATGCTTTTCTTTGAAATTGTCCTTATGCGCCTTATTCGTAGCAATCTCTATCATTTCCGGTA
>JAZNMO010000176.1:0-28323 GCA_045579665.1 Lachnospiraceae bacterium | reverse complement strand
TTATTACATCTAAATCTTGAATATATACTACGGTTTGTGGTTTTAAACATGTCACATTTTTCTGCTTAAGTATCATGACATGAGAAAATCCAACCACTTTAGATTCTGTTTCGGCAACTAAAATATCCTGATTTTCACTATCAAAAATTTTTTCGAAAAATTCATCATCTCTCTGTCCAATTACAAAGTGTTCTGGTTGATATTTGACCCCATCTTGTTCCAATTCTAAATATAGAACTCTTAATGCTTCAATATCATCCATTGTCGCTTTTCTTATCAACATACCGGATTATCTCCCTTGGAACTTCAAATTAATTTCCTTGATTGTACATCTAATTTTCAACAAAGACAAGAATATATTATGTTTACCAGCTGTCGCATTCGGTGACTGCAATTATTAATATGTAGATTTACGATAAAACATTAAGTGTTATGCGGAGCTATTTACTTGCTAAACACGGAGAATATAGGGTAAAGTCTTATGTTCTCCGTGTTTTTTTGTGACAGGATTTGATTACGGAGAAAAAAAGGGAGCTGTCTCAAATTCTCCGTAATTGGAGAATGCAAATACGGAGAAAAACAGGGGCATGTCTCAAATTCTCCGTAATTGGAGAAAGTAAATACGGAGAAAACAGGAGACAAGCTCGAAATTCTCCGTAAATTGACCAAAAGCAGGACAAGGATTACGGAGAAAAACAGGGGTATGTCTCAAATTCTCCGTAATAACAGAAGTAAATTACGGAGAAAACGGAGGATATCTCTATATTCTCCGTAATAGCAGGGAGAAGTACGTGGAGAAGTGATAATATGGGCAGGTGCAGGAGAAGTTTAAGAAGAATAGAGCGTTGAGAGGATGTATGGAATATGAAAAAATAAGAAGTTTTTTGCACTACACATTTCAAAAAAAACTAAAAAACTTTACAAGCTATTGAATTTATGTAAACAATTGATATAATTATAGATATAAGATATAAAAATTTACATAATTTATAAAAATAATCAAAATAAGTCTTGAAATATTCTGAAAATATCTTATAATAGAATAAGAAACAAGTAATATTATGTCAATTTACAGTGAAATGTAAGATTTACATAAACAAGCTCATGCGGTTGTGTTATGTGAAGAGGCAGCATAGTTGGATAAAAGAGAAATGATTAACAGCACTTGCAGGAAGCTAAGCTATGTGAAGATTACATTAATATGCAAACAGGAGGAGTGCAGATGTTTTGTTCAAACGTGTATGATTACATTAATGTTCTGGGTACGGCAGCCGATGCGACAGCAACAAGGAATGAGATTCTTGCTAATAACATCGCAAATGTAAATACTCCGAACTACAAGAGAAAGGATATCCGCTTTGAAACAGAATTAAAATATGCATTTTTAAATTCTGATCGCAAGACTGTAGATGCAACGGTAAAACAACTGGATTTAGACTACTTACAACCCGAGGTATATACAGACTATGCGGAGCTTTCCTATCGGTACGATGGCAATAATGTAGACATTGATAATGAAAATGCTATGCTTGCCGCAAACCAAATGAAATATAACGGTATTATCGACAGTGTGAATCATGAGTTTTCCATGATGAAGATGGCAATGCAGTAAACGTAAACAGGGGGAATAGAGTATGGGAATGTTTGATTCGTTTGATATCAGCTCTTCGGGTATGTCTGCAGAGCGTTATCGTATGGATATTATCGCACAGAATGTGGCGAATGCGGAGACTACCAGAACAAGTGAAGGTGGGCCGTATGTAAGAAAGGTAGTTACCTTTCAGGAGAAGCAGGCAACAGAGACAAGAAGCTTTTCGCATGTATTAGACTCGCAGTTTAGCCGTGTGACAGGCAGACCGCTTGGACATCTGAATGCAACTGAGCTTACAGATGCAGGATATGGTGTAAAGATTGCCAGTGTAGATGAGGATACGTGGACAGAGATGAATAAGGTATATGATCCAACACATCCGGATGCGGACGAGGAGGGCTATGTAACTTATCCGAATGTCAGTACAATTACGGAAATGACAAACTTAATTGATGCCAGCCGGTCTTATGAGGCAAATGCGACAGCATTCAATGCATCAAAGTCCATAGCCACGAAGGGCTTGGAAATGGCTAATTAAGAGATAGAACAGGCAATTAAGAAAGGCGGAAAAAAATGACGATTACAGCAGCAAATGACATAAATAGTTTGATGAATGTCAGCTCGGACGCAATACAGAAGTCGCTTACAAGCATGCTTGGCGGGACAACAGAGGTAAATGAAGAAAGCTTTGATTCGATTCTGAATGCGGCAATTAGCAACATTAATGAGACAAACAATTATATCTCTGATTATGAGAATGAGGAATTGAAGTACGCAATGGGAATCAGCGAAAATACACATGACTTAACCATTGCAGCACAGAAGGCAGAGACAGCATTACAGTATACACTTGCTGTAAGAGATAAGCTTTTAACGGCATATAACGAGATTATGTCGATGCAGATTTAGTGATGTAATGTAACTGCTTGGGAGGTTGAAGCATATAATGCCGAGACTGTAAGAAAAATGATACAAGAAGCAAAAATCCCATCGCCGAAAGCGATTATTAATGGATTTTTGCATCGTAATTATGAAGGTACTGAATAATTACGATGGAATAAGAAGTGTTTAAGGGGACATTTCGATAACAAGGCACATGAGAAGGAGACACTTGAGATGGTAGACAAGTTGCTAGAAATTTGGAACAAAATCTATGAAAAGGTGAAGACGTGGTGGAATCAGTTCCAACCGAAGCAGAAGACAATCTTAATCTGCGTTGGACTTGGTGCACTGATTGCAATCTCTATATTGGTTGCGGTATTAACCCGTAAGCAGTATGTAGAGCTTGCTGTGTGCGAGACCACAAAAGAAGCCGGCGCGATTCAGGAATTATTGGATGGAGACGGATTGGACTATAAGGTGTCCAATGATGGATTGTCCTTCACGATTCTGGATGAGCAGGAATCAGACGCAAGACTCTTGCTTGGAACAAACAGCATACCGGCATCAGGATACAGCATAGAGGATGCTTTGAACGGCAGCTTCACATCATCTCAGGCGGATAACCTAAAGAGATACAAGCTTTATCTGGAAGGTCAGATGGAAGAGGATTTGGAGCAGAACAAGGCAGTTGCCTCAGCAACCGTACAGCTGGATATCCCAGAGGATAACGGTACATTGATTGCACAGAATCTTGAGTCCTCAGCATCCGTTGTACTGGAGTTGAAAGAGGGCGCGGCCTTTAATGCGGAGATAGCAGCAGGACTTGCAAGATTCGTAGCAACGGCATTAGGAAATGACACAACAGATAAAATTACGATTATTGACCAGAACGGAACACTTTGGTTCCCAATCGAGGAGAGCACATCGGTAATTGATAAAGCAGATTCCATGATGAGCTTAAAGGAAAATGCGGAAACCAATATCAAGAATGAAATCAAGAAGGTGCTGAGTGGCACAAATGAGTTTGCACAGATTGAGGTAGCTACCAATGTGGTAATGGACTTCTCAGAGAAGGAGATTACAAATCATGAGTATTCTACCAATGATGGAAAGGAGCAGGGTTACTTCTCACATCAGGAAATCTACCAGCAGAAGTCAACAGAAAGCTCAGGTGGTGTACCGGGGACTGACTCAAACTCAGAGACAGGATATATGTTAGAGACAGAGTCAGGTGCAGATACAAGTACTTATGAGAGCATTACGGATTATTTGTTAAATGAGAAGATTACAAATGAGAAAAAGTCGACAGGTGAAATCGTATATGCAGACTCAACTGTAGCAGTTACGGCTGTGAAGTATAAGATTATCAGAGAAGCAGATGTGAAGCTTCAGGGCTTCTTGGATGGCATCACATGGGATGAATACAAGATTGCTCATACAGCAAAGACAAAGCTTGAGGTGGACGAGGACTTAGTAAGCGTCATTGCTATGGCAGCAGGTATCCCGGAGAATAATGTAAGCTTTGTGGCATACGAGGAAACACAGTTCATCGACGCAGTAGTTGAGCAGGTTTCTTATAAGGACATCTTACAGATTGTACTTATCGTAATTATTCTTGGATTATTAGGCTTCGTAGTATTTATGAGCTTGAGAACTAAGAGAGAGGTTGAAGAAGAAGAAGAGTTATCAGTTGAGGATTTATTGCAGTCTACACTGCAGGAAGAGTTAGAAAGCATCGAGCCGGAACAGAAATCAGAAGCAGGAAAGCTCATCGACACATTCGTGGAAGAGAATCCGGAAGCGGTTGCTACGCTATTGCGTAACTGGCTTGATGAGGATTGGGGGTAATTAGGAATGGCAGAAGTTCAGTTAACTGGAATACAAAAGGCAGCAGTATTGCTCATCGCATTAGGACCGGAAAAGTCGGCACTTATCTTTAAACACTTAAAGGAAGAGGAAATCGAGGATTTAACACTTGAGATTGCAAATACCAAGAGTGTAACACCTCAGGTAAAGGAACAGGTTATCAATGAGTTCTATGAGGTATGTCTGGCTCAGCAGTATATTGCAGAGGGTGGTATCGGCTATGCGAAGGAGCTTTTGGAGAAGGCACTCGGACAGGAGAAGGCACTGGATGTTATTGGAAGACTTACCGCTTCGTTACAGGTTAAGCCTTTCGAGTTTGTAAAGAAAACAGATGCTTCACAGTTGTTGAACTTTATTCAGGATGAGCATCCGCAGACAATTGCGCTTATCCTATCCTATTTATCACCGGGTCAGTCAGCAACGATTATTTCTGCTCTCACACCAGAGAAGCAGGCAGATGTAGCTAGAAGAATTGCTACTATGGACAGAACAAGTCCTGACGTTATTAAGGAAGTTGAGAAGGTATTGGAGGCTAAACTTTCATCACTTGTTAATCAGGATTACACAATTATCGGTGGTGTTGATGCAGTCGTAGATATCTTAAATACAGTAGACCGAGGAACAGAGAAGCACATCATGGAAACTCTCGAAATCGAAGAGCCGGAGTTGGCAGACGAAATCAGAAAGAAGATGTTCGTATTCGAGGATATCTTGCTGCTTGATGACAGAGCAATCCAGAGAGTACTTCGTGACGTTGACAACAATGACCTTGCTGTTGCATGTAAGGGCTCTAATGAAGAGGTACAGACAGCCATCTTCAATAACATGTCTAAGCGTCTTGCTGAGATGATTCGTGAGGATATGGAATTCATGGGACCTGTTCGTATGAAGGATGTTGAGGAGGCACAGCAGAAGATTGTTAACATCATTAGAAAGCTTGAGGATGCAGGCGAGATTGTTATTTCCAGAGGCGGAGGTGACGAGATCATTGTCTAAAAGTGGAATTTATAAGTCAAACTGGTTCTATGTGAATCCCAGTGAGACGAGATTGATAGATACCAATGCTTTGGTAGAGGAGAAGCTAAAGGAATTGTCAGATAAGCTTCGTGAAGAAACGGGAAGCAATGATGATTTTGTAGATGAATTTTCACAAGGTATTGAAGCAGAGCAGGTAATGGACTTGGTTGGTGAGGAGGCTGCCATGGAGCAGTTCGACCAACCGGAGCCGGAACCGGTGGATTTGGGACCGACCAAAGAAGAGCTATTACAGGAAGCTATGGCAGAGATAGAAGCGATGAAGCAGCAGGCTATGGCAGAGCTAGAGGCAATTAAGGAAAAGGCAGTAGAGGAAGGCAGACAAATTGGCTATGAAGAGGGCTTGGAACAAGGTCGGCAGGAAGGGCTTGAAAGTGTAGCCGGACAGAGAAAGCAGTTAGAGCAGAAGCATGAGGCGCTCAGAGAGCAGCTGGAAGAGGAGTACCAGAGAAGGATGGCAGAGCTAGAGCCAATGTTTGTAGAGACACTGACAGGAATCTACGAGCATATCTTTAAGGTAAGCCTTAAAAATTCAAGAGATTTGATTGTGCATCTGATTGCGAATACATTGAAGAATGCCGAAGGAAACAGTGGATATCTGATTCATGTGTCAAAGGATGATTATCCGTTTGTCAGTATGCAGAAGAAGGAGCTGGTTAAGGGAACCGGTATTTCTGTCGATGTAATAGACATCATTGAGGATGTAACGCTTAGCAGAAGCGAGTGTATGATTGAAACAGGAAATGGTGTCTTTGATTGCAGCCTTGGCACACAGCTTGAGGCATTGAATGAAGAATTACGGCTTTTGTCATATGAACCGCAGACAGAAGAGGAAGCATAAGGACACCGGAAATGAGGAAATGTAAGTATGGAAGCAGTAAACTCTTTAGACAGGTATAGAGCAGTATTAAATAAGACATTTTTTAAAAAGCTTGGAAAAGTGGAAAATGTAGTCGGACTTACAATTGAATCTGTGGGGCCTGATGCAAAGCTGGGAGATTTGTGTAAGATTTACACGGACTCTGAGAAAAAGAATTCTATTATGGCAGAGGTGGTAGGCTTTAAGGATAAGAAAACACTCCTCATGCCATATGAGGTAACGGATGGTGTAGGACTTGGCTGTATCGTTGAAAATATGAACAGTCCGCTGTGCGTTCATGTAGGAGACTGGCTTCTGGGAAAGACAGTTGATGGCTTGGGACGTTGTCTGGATGGTCCGCTTGAGGAGCAAAGCTTTGGTAAGAAATATCCGATAGAGGCACCGCCACCAGACCCGATGAGCAGAAAAATTATTGATGAGGTGCTGCCCCTTGGCGTAAAGACGGTAGACAGCCTTATCACAGTTGGAAAGGGACAGCGTATTGGTATCTTTGCAGGCTCAGGTGTAGGAAAGTCTACACTGATGGGTATGTTTGCGAGAAATACAAAGGCTGACATTAATGTGATTGCTCTGATTGGAGAGCGAGGACGAGAGGTAAGAGAGTTTATAGAGCGAGACCTTGGAGAAGAGGGTATGCGTCGTTCAGTAGTGGTTGTAGCAACCTCTGACAGACCGGCGTTAGAGAGAAATAAGGCTGCCAAGACAGCTACTGCGATTGCAGAGTATTTTAGAGATCAGGGAAAGGATGTACTTCTGATGATGGACTCCTTGACACGATTCTCCATGGCACAAAGAGAAATAGGACTTGCCAGCGGTGAGCCTCCTGTAACAAGAGGTTATCCGCCAAGTGTTTATTCGGAGATGCCGAAGCTCTTAGAAAGAGCAGGATATTCGGATAAGGGTTCTATTACGGGCTTGTATACGGTATTGGTTGATGGTGAAGATTTCAATGAGCCGATTACGGATACGGCAAGAAGTATTCTGGATGGGCATATCATGCTGACTAGAAAACTTGCCAACAAGAATCATTATCCGGCAATTGACGTCTTACAGAGTATCTCACGATGCATGTCGATGATTACCGAGAAGAGTCATAGAGAGGTGGCCGGCAAGCTTAAAAATGTCATGGCAACCTATAATGAGGCAGAGGATTTAATTAATATCGGCGCTTATAAGAAAGGCAGTAATCCGAATATTGATTATGCAATATCAAAAATCAATGCAGTAACCCAGTTCCTATTACAGGAGACAGATGAAAAGTTTGATTTTGAAGAATCGGTCGAGTTGTTGAAGGAATTGTTTGAGGATTAGTGAATGGCAAGATTTCGATATAAGATGCAAAGCATTCTGGATATTAAGGAGAATCTGGAAACCAAAGCAAAGCAGGATTTTGCAGCGGCAAATAAAAGGCTTCAGGAGGAACTGGATAAGTTAGAGCAGTTAAAACTGAGAAAAGAGCAGTATCTTGAAGAGGGCGTCAAACTTAGAACAGAAGTACTTGATATACAGAAAATGAAAGAGAATAAAATGGCTGTTCTGAAAATGGATGAATATATCCAGCTGCAGAACTTGGAGATTAAGAAAGCATCCAAGGCAGTGGAAGCTGCCAGAGCTGCGCTTCAGGAGGTTATGCAGGAGAGAAAGGCGCATGAGAAGCTAAAGGAGAATGCGTTCCAGGATTTCCTAAAGGAAGAACAGGCAAATGAAAATAAAGAAATCGATCAGCTGACAACTTATACACATGGTCAGAAGCTGATGGAAGAAAATGCGTCAAAAAACGGGTAAGTCACAGTTTAAAGGAAATGGACGGGATTGAAAATGGCAAAAAAAGAGAACATGACTCCGGACGGACCGGAAGCCCAGAAGCTACAACTAAAGGAAAGCAGAAAGCAGTTTAAAGCGGAACAGAAGAATTATAAGAAAGAAGCAAAGAAGAAAGCGAAGGAGCTTGAACTTCAGGAAAGAGAGATTGATGAACAGTTGGAGGGAAACAGTGCTTCGGTAGCAATTGTAACCTTGTTTATCATTTGTATCTGGCTTGGTATTCTTTGCCTGGTAGTGAAAATGGATGTAGGAGGCTTTGGCTCAAACGTCTTAACACCAATCTTTAAGGATGTTCCGGTGATTAACATGATACTGCCTTCTGAAACAAATACAGAGAGCCAAAAAACTGAGGTGTATGGCGGTTACTCTAATCTGCGTGATGCGGTAGACCAGATTACCAAGCTGGAAAGACAGCTTAGCGAGGCGCAGGCGGTTAATGTTACTTATGCAGAGCAGATAGAGGCTTTGAAGGCGCAGGTAGAAAGACTGCAGACCTTTGAAGACAGCCAGTTGGCATTTCAGGATATCAAGGAAGCCTTTTATGAGGATGTGGTATATGCAGAAAATGGTCCTGGGGTAGAGGAATACCGTAAGTACTATGAGGAAATGGACCCTGCTACAGCAGCCTCCATCTATGAGAAGGTGATTGAAAAAGTAGCGGTAGATAAGAAAATACAGGAATATTCAGATACCTTTAGTAATATGCAGGCAGCAGATGCGGCAGATATCCTGTGCCAGATGACAGATAATCTGGAGCTTGCAGCTAAGATATTAGAGAATCTGGATGTAAAAGAAAGAGGTGCTATCATGGCAGAAATGACACCGTCGATTGCAGCTAAAGTAGCCAAAATAATGGACCCTAACTCTTAAGAAAACTGACAATTTACCGATATATATTATGTACACTAATGCACGAGTAGGGATAATGTACCTACTCGCTTGCACTTTATTAGGATAGATTAGTGTAATTATGAAACAGAAAGGAGGAAATAACATGATGACTACGGCTGTGAAAAATACAGCGGTGGAATTTCCGTATGCCATTGGGGATGTAGCAGCATCATCCAAAGAGAAGGCGGTAAGTCAGGATTTTATGAAGATTCTGACGCAGGAAAGAGATAAAGCACAGCAAGCTGGTGCAATGCAGGACAAGGCAGATTCAAAGTCTAGGGCAGATGATGTGCAGGAGTCTGAATACGACAATGATGTACAGGATGAGTATGACAAAGCAGAAACCAATTCTGTTGAGGAAGAGGAAGCTGTGACAGAGGAAAGAGAAGCTGCGGAGGCATCAGCTGCACAGGAAACCGCCGAGGAACAGACAGAAGAAGGACCTTCCGAGGAAGAGCTGGAAGCGGTAGAGGAAGCCTTAAGAAAAATCCTTGAAGAAATGCAGGCAAGATTGCAGATGTCCGAAGAGGAAATTTTGGGCGCAGCAGAGGATTTGGGACTTAGCGTTGTTGATTTGCTCAATCCTGAGAATATGGCGCAGTTAGTCCTTACACTGGAGGGACAGGACTCACCAATTCATCTTGTAACAGATGAGATGATGTATCAGAATGTGCAGGAGCTTACAGCATTTGTAGAAGAGCAGGCGGCACAGTTTATGGAAGAGACCGGGCTGACACCGGAGGAGCTGGATTCTCTTATGGAACAGCTAAAGCAGCTTGAAGAAGCAGCAACCATGACAGATGATACAGCGGAGGTTATGAATGCGATGGAGGATGGCGATGAGTTAAATATTACCGTAAAGGGAGAACAAACGAAGCCTCAGGACGCATCAGCACAAGTAACACAAGCCGCTAAGGAGGTTCAGACTCCGAGAGATGAACATTCTGCAAACGAAGAAACTACCAAAGAGGGCGAGAAGCATTTCCAGAATCAGCAGGCAAATGCAGTGGAATACAAAGAAGGTGTAAGTAATGCGCCGACAGCCACAACTGTAGCTGACTTTATGAAGGAAGGCAGCATGGATGTGGAAAGTCTGCTTAGACAGCTGACAGACCAGGTCAAGATACAGCATGGGCAGGAGATTACGGAAATGGAGTTACAGCTTCATCCTGCAAGTCTTGGAACAGTGAATGTAACATTGGCGACTAAGGGTGGCGTGGTAACAGCAGAGCTGACAACACAGAATGAAGCAGTGAGGAATGCCATTGAAGCACAGGTAGTACAGTTGAAAGCAAATCTTGAAGAGCAGGGCGTTAAGGTGGAAGCAATCGAAGTATCGGTAGCAAGTCATGAGCTGGAGAAAAACCTGGACCAGAGCAATCAGGAGCAGGGAGAACCTAAGGATTCTCAGAAAGCAGAGAGCATACAGGGAAGCCGCAGACGCAGTATTAATCTGAATGCATTGGAAGAGGGCGAGGGTCTTGGTGAAGGCGAAGCTGTAGAAGATGAAGCTACAAGACTTGCAGTCGAGATGATGGCAATGCACGGAAATTCCATGGATTTAATGGCTTAGCAATGTGAAAATAAGTTTGCAGGCATTGGAGATATTTTAGGATATAGGAGGGAGGCATAAGATGAGTTTAGTAGCACCGATTGTAGATGGAGTGTTACAGACGAGAAATGATTCGTCGGATTCACTTTCAAAAGCAAACAACAACCCAAATGAAGTAGACAGTGATATGTTTCTTACACTGCTGGTTGCAGAAATGCAGAATCAGGACCCGTTGGAGCCAACCAGCAATACCGAGTGGGTTTCACAGTACGCAACCTTCACTCAGGTAGAGCAGATGAATGAAGTTACAGCATCTATGGATCTTGTAAGAGCAAACGGTCTGGTAGGTCAGGAGGTTATTGTTAAGGTAACCAGCCAGTCGACAGGAGAAACCTCATATAAGAGAGGTAATGTTGATTATGTATTGGTAGAAAATGGTGAGCCGCTTCTGGTAATTGATGAGAATAAGTATTCCATTGATGATTTGGATACCATTGCAAGTGGTCAGTACTTTGGCGCATATGACAAGTATTCCGAATTTACTGTGAAGATGGCATCTATACCGGATTCGACAGTATTAACAAAGTCACATCAGGGCTTAGTGAAGAGTGTATATGAGCTTTATAATGGCATGAGCGATTATGAGAAGGAATACGTAGAGAAGTTTGCTGCAGAAGAGATGATTAAGTACAAGAATTGTGTAGCGAAGATGGAAACACTTGGAATCAGCTTAAAGGATGAGGT
Source organism: Lachnospiraceae bacterium (assembly GCA_045579665.1). Taxonomy (GTDB): domain Bacteria; phylum Bacillota; class Clostridia; order Lachnospirales; family Lachnospiraceae; genus COE1. The sequence continues at coordinate 17,058 of JAZNMO010000176.1, read as the reverse complement.
AGAGCCTGAAACTACATTGAATGATGTGATTGACAGCTTCAATACCAAGATGGATGAGCTGATGTCTCAGATAGGAACCTTGAATGAAAGAGTAGATACCATTGCTACAGTACAAAGCAGCAATGTAAATACTTCTACTAAGGAAGAGAGCAGTACAACCAAAGAAGAGACAGATGAGGTTTCAGATGAGGTATTAGACCAGCTGACAGAGGATACACAGACAGCATAACAGAATTGACAGGTATCGGTAAGGAGTAAGAGATATGAATCATATTAATAATCAATTCCTTTCCATTGAACAGCTTTCGAATCAATACCTGAATCAAACGAAGGTAAATCAGAATGTAAGAACTACCGAGGGGCTTAGCTTTGAAGAGGTCTTACAAGGACTTCAGTCAAAGGAAGTCAGATTTTCAAAACATGCGGTAAATAGATTAAATGACAGAAATATTGAACTTACATCTGAACAACTGGAAAGGTTAAATGATGGAGCGAGAAGGGCAGGAGAAAAGGGAATCAAAGAATCCCTTGTACTCGTAGATGAACTTGCTTTTATCGTAAACACAAGAAATAACACAGTTATTACAGCAATGGATCAGTCAGAAACGAAAGAAAACATTTTTACAAATATTGATGGCGCCGTAATTACATAGCCGGACCTTTTAGGAGGCTAGAGCTTCTGAATGACAGAAGAAGCAAATACGGACATAAAAAACAGGAGGTCATTCATTATGTTGAGATCACTTTATTCTGGTGTATCAGGTTTAAAGACTCACCAGACAAAGATGGACGTTATTGGTAACAATATCGCCAATGTAAACACAACTGCATACAAGACAAAATCCATTACTTTCTCTGATATGCTGTATCAGACGACACAGTCAGCGTCAGGACCTGATCCTGAAACTGACAGAGCCGGTACAAATGCAAGACAGATTGGTCTTGGTGTAAAGTCTTCTGCAATTAGTACATCTATTACAACAGAGGGTGCAAATCAGTCAACAGGTAATCCTTTTGATTTAAAGATTACAGGTGAAGCATTCTTCGTAGTAAGCGATGGAACTAATACCTACTTTACAAGAGATGGTTCCTTTAATGTAGACGCTGCAGGTTATCTTGCGATGGCAGGTACAGGCTACAATGTAATGGGATGGACAGAGGTTGACCCTACAACAGGTAAGGTTATCCAGAATACAGTAAAGCCTATCAAGGTTATGGGTGCAGAGCATGAAACCTATGCAGCAGCAGCAACAACGCAGGCATATTTGGCAGGAATCCTTGATAAGTTTGATGATAATCTTGAGACAAATGCAGGTAAGCAGATTAATCTTCAGATTTTTGATAAATTAGGCTATGAGTACAATGTGAAGTTTGGTATAACACCAATCACAGGTACTGTACAGTCAACAAAGAGTGTAACTAATACAGAACGTGAATACGAATTACCGGCATCTGTACAGGTTGTAGACAACTCTACATTAACCTTCCGCAGACAGGAGGATGGCGTAGAGATTACTAAGACAAGTATTCCAGAAGAACTGCTAGAAGCTATTGAAGAGGCAGCAAGAGGTGCTTATGATGGAACAACCAATCCGGTTGAAGTACAGATTGATTCTCTTGGCGTTGATATTGCCGCAGGAAGCCAGTGGAACGGTTCCACTGTTGAGGTACATTTCTCCGGTGATTTAGGAATTGAAGCATTTAATAATAATGGAGTATCTCTTGGATTATTAGATGTTAAAGCGGCGGATTTAGAGATTTTCTATCCCGGTATTTCGACAGCAGCGCTTGGTGATGCAGCAATTGGTCTTGATACAAATACCTTTAATGGTGCAATCATCGTTACACAGAAGACTTATACAGATGGAACAGACCCTCAGTATTCCTTTGTTGATAAGGATGGTAATTTATTAAACTTAAATTACGAGAATATCTCAAAGCTTCTGGCAACAGATGCATCACCGGATGTATTAAGCCAGTACACAAGTACAGAGGATACAACAACTACAGAGGTGCTGGATGGTCAGTATCAGGTAAAGCTGCTTTCCATGACAAATTCAGAACAGCAGGAGGTTGACTTAAATGCCTTTGGTGCAGACGGATTAAGCTATAATCTGGTATATAATGTAGCGGATGGTACGTTTAATTATGTAGGAGCACCGGGAAGCAATAAGATTACCGTGAATTTATCTGCATTAGGTACCAATTTTGAGAATCTCGAAATTGACTTTAGCAATACAGAGAACACAGACAACGGTGGAAGCTCAACAGTGGCAGCAACCAAGGGTGATGTGGAAGGCTTAAATACAGGACGTAAGGTAGGCGAGATGACAGGTGTTTCAATCGGAACGGACGGAACCATTTATGCAACCTACTCTAACGGACAGAGTAAGATTCTTGCTCAGATTGCAGTAGCAACCTTTGCAAATGCAATGGGTCTTGCCAATGCGGGAGATAATCTCTATGAGGAAACACAGAACTCAGGTTCCTTTGATGGAGTTGGTGTAGATATTACAGCAGGTGGTACAGGATATTTGACAACAGGTATGTTGGAAATGAGTAACGTAGACCTTTCAGCTGAGTTTACAGAGATGATTACAACGCAGAGAGGCTTCCAGGCAAACAGCCGAATCATTACAGTATCCGATACACTCCTTGAAGAGCTCGTGAACTTAAAGAGATAGAAATAAGAAACTGGTAGATATCAACTAAATAGTGCAAGAGGAACGAAAGGTTCCTCTTGCATATAAAAGGAGAGACACAAAATGATAGAAGTAACAAAGATAAATGGTGCAAAGCTGATGATAAATCCTAGTCTTATAGAAGTGATAGAGGAAACACCGGATACGGTTCTTACGTTAACCACCGGACGAAAGCTTATCCTAAAAGAAACCAGCCAGGAGATTCAAAACTTAGTGAAAACATGGAATAAAGAGGTTTTTTGCACAACTATAAGATAAAAAATTAAAATTTTTGGTAAAATTATCAGAAAATTGTTGCAATTTATGTAACCTTTGTGTATGATATCTATAGGGGAAAGAGATAAAAGTATTTTATAAATACAAAACGTATTACATAAATGCCATAAAGGTATTTATAGAAGGGATGTGTAAAAGTGGATTTAGCGTCTTTAATAGGTCTAGTATTATGTGCGGTGCTGGTAATATTCGGTATTACAAATGGTGACGATGGAGTGGCAGCTCTCGGATACTTCGTTGATGTGCCATCAATCCTGATCACATTTGGAGGAGCCTTTAGTGCGTCCTTAGCATCAGTATCAATGTCTGATTTTATAGGTGGTTTAAAGAGCTTTGGCTTGATTTTTAAACCTGTCAATGTTAATGTTCCTGAAATGATTACACAAATTATAGATTTGTCCAATGTGGCAAGAAAGGAAGGTTTGCTTTCTTTGGAAGAGGCAGCCGGCAATTTGGATGATCCTTTTATGAAGAAGGGAATCTTACTGATTGTCGACGGTACTGACCCTGAGCTTGTAAGAGGTATTCTGGAGTCGGAGTTGTCTAGTATTGAAAGTAGACATAAGACGAAGATTGGCTTTTGGGAGACGGTTGCTTCCATGGGTCCTGCATGGGGTATGATTGGTACTCTGGTTGGTCTGGTTATCATGTTACAGCATATGTCTGACCCGTCAGCACTTGGTCCTTCCATGGCGGTTGCCTTGATTACGACTTTCTATGGTTCGGTTCTTGCTAACTGGATGTGTACACCGACAGCGAATAAGCTGAAGGCTAATAATGCGATAGAGATTCAGGCAAAAGAAATTATGATTGAGGGTCTTCTGTCAATTCAGGCAGGTGAGAACCCACGAGTAATTGAGGAGAAACTGAAGTCCTTCTTATCACCTAGTGAGAGAACGACTACAACTGAAGAAGGAGCCGGAGGTGAAGCTTAATGGCCAGAAAGAAGGAAGAAGAGGTTAAGCAGGGACTTGCCGAATGGATGGGTACCTTCTCGGATATGATGACACTGCTCATGTGCTTCTTCGTAATGCTGTTCTCCATGTCGACCATTGATGAAGCAAAGTATGATGCAGTAGCTGATTCCTTCCAGCAGACCTTTAGTATTTTTAAAGCTGGTGCGCAGGCAATCGGTGACGGTATCCTGATTAGTAATGGTGTTAGCCAGTTGAATCAACTGGATGAATACATAAACAGTACCGGTAGGGTGGCAGAAAATGATTCGGACTCTTTAGAGCTTGATGAAAATGCCCAAGGTCAGACAAGTGCAGAAGCAGCTCAGGCTCTTGATGAGAAGTATAAGGAGCTTATTGAAAAGCTGGAGAAGGGTGAGGCTACGATAGAGGATATCGATAAGCTTTTGGAAGCGATGGCAAACCTTGAACTTCAGGAAGCACTTGCGGGAATTGATGCAGAAAAGCTTGCTGAGCTATTGGATAAGCTGGAAAAGGGCGAGGATTCAGGTATGACACTGGAAGAACTGCTGGAAATGTTGGCGAAGCTTGCACAAGCAGCAGCGTTGGAAGATCTTGAGGATCAGAAGATGGCAATGTCGGAATCTCTGGCAGAGCTGATTACAGAGAGTGTTGAGGAAAGTATGATGGAGGATGAAATAGAGGTTAGCTTTAATTCAAACTTCGTATTATTAACACTCAACGGTGCATTCCTATTTGACTCAGGAGAAGCAACCTTGAAGCAGGAGGCCGTTCCTGTATTAAAAAAGATTGGTGTATTGTTGACAAAGTATGCTGACCATACCATCGAGATAGAAGGTCATACAGACTCCGTTCCAATGAATGGCGGAAGATATCAGAACAACGATGTATTAAGCAGCTACAGAGCGTTAGCGGTATTTAATTATTTAAGAGATAATACTTCCATAGATCCGGCGATTATGAAGCACTCAGGTAGAGGGGAATACCTGCCAATCGCCGACAACTCCACACCGGAGGGAAGAGCAAAGAATAGACGAGTGGAAATCAAAATTTACAATTCGTTAAGTGCTTATTAAATGGGAATAGTGTAAAAATTGTGCCTGCACAAGATGCTAAAGCATCAGAAAGTTTGCAGGTACTGGAAAGGTGGAATTCACAGACATGAAAAAAAATCTACTATCTATTATTATCTTGGCACTATTAGTCGTAAATATCGTATTGTCAGCGATTATGATGATTAGTGTATCTAGTGCAACTAAGAAAACGGCTTCATTGGTAGCAGATATTGCAGCTGTTATCGGACTCGAGATTGAAGGTTTACCGGATTCTAATCTGGCAGCCAGTGTTCCGATGTCAGAAACAGAGGTATACAATATCACAGGCGAGCTTACCATTCCATTAAAGACCGGCGAAGATGGCAAGAGCCATTTTGCAATGGGAACAGTATCCTTATCCATGAATTCAGCACATGAGGATTATGCAACATACTCAGCAACCATGGAGGCGAAGGAAGGTTTGATTAAGGACATTATCTTTAGTGTCATGGCAAACTACACAATGGAAGAAGCAAAATCAAATTCTGCAACAATCAAGAATGAGATTATACAGGAGATTCAGAAGTTATTCGGATCAGATTTTATTTTCGCAATATCCTATAGTTTCTTGTATCAATAAAAATTGAAAAGCAACAGAGAAACCTCTTAAATCAGGCTACAGGGGGTGATTGGCGAAATGGGAGAGGTATTATCACAAAATGAGATAGACAGTTTGCTCGCGGCTTTAAGCAGCGGCGAACTTGACGTAGAGGAAATGCAGGAGAAAGAGGAGGTCCAGGTTAAAGATTATGACTTTAGCCGACCTGCCAAGTTCTCCAAAGAGCATCTTAGAACATTAAGCATGATTTTCGACCATTATGGAAGATTGCTATCGACGAATTTACCTGTATATCTTAGAAAAAATGTACAGGTAAGCGTAGCAAGTGCTGAGACAGTGACCTTTGCGGAGTTCTCGAATGCGTTATCGAATCCGGTATTGCTTACAATCGTAAACTTTGCACCGATGCAGGGAAGTATCATTATGGAGCTGACAAGCGGTCTTGGTTATGCGATTATCGACAGAATGCTGGGCGGCAAGGGAGAAACACTGGAAAAGACCAGAGAGTTCTCTGAAATTGAGATGAGTATCATCGAAAGAATCATGGTTATCTGTATGCAGCTTATGAGAGAACCGTGGAAGAATGTAGTAGAAATCAATCCTTTTTTGGAAAGAATTGAGACAAATCCTCAGTTTGCGCAGGTGATAGCACCAAGTGACATGGTGGCGTTGGTTACCATGAATGTCAAGGTTGGTGAAGTAGAAGGTCTAATGAATGTTTGTCTTCCATTCTTCACATTAGAGTCAGTAATGGACAGATTGAATACCAAGTACTGGTTCTCTAACATGCAGAAGCTGGATGAAGAGGACTATGAACAGTTCCTTGAGGTTATGGTACGAAAGGTGGATGTACCGGTGAAGGCGGTACTAGGACAGAGTGTCATAACAGTAAATGACTTCGTAAATATTCAGGTTGGAGATATTATCAGGTTGGATTCGAAGGTAAATGATGAATTAGACGTATATGTAGGAAATATTAAGAAGTTCCATGCAGTGCCGGGTGCAAGTAAAGAGGCATATGCAGTCAGGGTAACATCAGTGATACGAGAGGAGGAATAGACATGGATGGAATGTTATCACAGGACGAAATAAATGCGCTGCTCAATGGCGTGGATTTATCTGCAAGTGATACATCTGATTTGGAATCAGATGGAGGAGCAGCCACAGCTACCGCTACAATGGAAGGTCTAAATGAAGTAGAAAGAGATGCGATTGGTGAGGTAGCAAATATCAGCATGGGTACATCGGCAACGACACTGTATTCGCTGGTAAACAGAAAGGTAAATATTACAACTCCTGTTGTAGAGATGGCAACATGGGATGAGGTTGTAGCTGATTATGAAAAGCCATGTGTATTTATCAGAATTAAATACACGGTAGGTCTTAATGGAATGAATGTTCTTGTATTAAAGGAGCATGACGTTAAGGTTATCACAGATTTGATGATGGGGGGAGACGGAACGAACACAGATGGTGAGGTTACAGACCTGCACTTAAGTGCAATTTCCGAAGCAATGAACCAGATGATGGGTTCGTCAGCAACTTCTCTTTCTTCAATGCTTGGAAAAACAATCGATATCAGTCCACCAGAGTCAAAGCTGGTTGATATGCATGGTAATCCGCCAAGTGACATTTTAGAATTTCTAAGTGGACGATTTGTAAAGATTTCCTTTAAGATGCAGATTGATGATTTGGTAGATTCCACATTAATGCAGTTATATCCGATTGATTTTGCAAAGTCGATTTACGAAACCTTTATGGAGCAGCAGATGGGTGGAAGCTCGGCAGCAGAAGCACCGGCACCAGCACCGGCTCCAGCAGCACCAACACCGGCTCCGACACCGGCACCTACACCACAGATGGCGGCACCACAGCAGCCTGCTATGGATATGAGCCAGATGGGAATGCCACAGATGAATATGGGAGGAATGCCTCCAATGGGTGGAGGAATGCCTCCGATGGGAATGCCTCCAATGGGTGGTATGCCATATGGAATGCCAAACATCAATATCCAGCCTGCACAGTTCCAGAACTTTGCAACAGGCGGAGCAGAGATGGTAAGCGCAGAGAGCATTGGCTTAATCAGAGATGTACCGTTAGAGGTAACAGTAGAGCTTGGTAGAACAAGCAAATCTATTTCAGATATTTTGGAATTTGCACCGGGAACCATTATAGAGCTGGATAAGATAGCCGGTGAGCCTGTAGATGTATTGGTAAACGGCAAGTTCGTTGCTAAGGGCGAGGTAGTAGTTATCGAAGAAAGCTTCGGTGTAAGAATTGTAGAAATTGTAAAATAGCCTGAGAGGAGAGAGAATAAATGGCAAAGAGAGTTCTTATCGTAGATGACGCAGCATTTATGAGAATGATGATTAAGGACATCTTAACGAAGAATGGATATGAAGTTGCTGCTGAGGCTGAGAACGGAAAGATAGCAGTAGATAAGTATAAGGAGGTATCACCTGATCTTACTTTGATGGATATTACAATGCCGGAGATGGATGGTATTCAGGCGTTGAAAGCAATCAAGGCAGCAGACGGTGGGGCAAATGTTATCATGTGCTCGGCAATGGGCCAGCAGGCGATGGTTATCGAAGCCATCCAGTCAGGTGCAAAGGACTTCATTGTAAAGCCTTTCCAGGCGGAAAGAGTATTGGAAGCAGTGAAGAAGGTTATTGGATAGTTAGAATTAGGATAGAAGAAGGGTTACAGTAATGATTTTATTGACAGCATCGAATCGTTTTGACTCCATAGTACAATTCATTACGGTAATATTGATTTTCCTGTTTGTTTTGGGGTTAACTTATTTCTCTACCGTATTCATTGCGAGAGTGCAGGGGCAAAGCCAGGCAGGCTCCAATATTAAAACGATAGAGACCTATAAGTTATCTCCAAACAAATTTATCCAAATCGTTAAGATTGGTGAGAAGTATTATTCCCTTGTGGTCTGTAAGGATACAGTTACGGTACTAGGGGAGCTTAGCAAGGAAGATATTACGGTTAGGGAATCGGAAACCGGAATGCCGGTGAGTTTTAAAGAAATTTTGGACAAGGCAAAAAATAGTATACACAAGAAGTAGGCGAAATTTATGAAAAACTTGATTTATAAAGGCAGCATCCGCAAGCTGATATCCTTAGTGGTAATGGTGCTTGTATTGCTTGTAGCAGATACCATGACGGTACATGCGACCTATGATGACCAGGTTCTTGCTGATTCCGTACTTTCTAACGAAGGGACGGTTGAGGAGAACAGAACCTATATTAATCCCTCAGGCAGTGCTGAAACTGCAGAGGATTTGAAGGAATTGAATATCGCAAATAATCTTACGATTACATATGATGATGGAAACGGAGAGCTGGCAGGCAGTTTAAGAATCATGATTGTTCTTACGGCAATCGCATTGATTCCAATCCTACTGATTATGCTGACATCCTTTACACGAATCATCATCGTGCTAAGCTTCACAAGAAGCGCGCTGAATACGTCATCAGCACCTCCTAATAACGTGTTGATTGCAATTGCACTGTTTCTTACCTTCTTTATTATGCAGCCGATATTTACGCAGATATATGATGAAGCGGTTGTTCCCTTTGACGCAGGGGAGATTGAGATGGAGGAAGCGTTTGAGTTGGCAATGGACCCGCTTCGAGAGTTTATGTTCGAGCAGGCAGAAAGAAATGATATCTATACCTTTATGGATATTGCAGGAATTGAATGGGATGGGGAGATTCGTGAAGATGTACCAAATACAGTACTGATTCCGGCATTCATTATCGGAGAGCTTAGAAAAGCCTTTGTTATGGGATTTGTTATTTATGTTCCATTCATTGTAATAGACATGGTAGTATCTTCGGTGCTTATGAGTATGGGTATGATGATGTTACCGCCAACAACGATTTCCATGCCGTTTAAGATTTTGCTCTTTGTACTGGCAGACGGATGGAATCTGGTCATTGTATATCTGGTACAGACATTTTTGTAGCGTAGGAGGTAGACTTGGATGACAGTAGATACAGCAGTAGAAATTATGAGAAACGGACTGTTTCTGGTATTAAAAATAGCAGCACCGCCTCTGATAGTATCATTATTAATCGGTTTGCTGGTCAGTATCTTTCAGACTGTAACATCGATTCAGGAGCAGACCTTAACCTTTGTTCCTAAGGTGGTTGGTATCTTCGTAACACTGATGTTTGTAGGAAACTGGATGTTAAATGAGATGGCAACCTTTGCGCAGGATTTGTGGCAGAATTTTGCGGTATATATTCGCTAACGAAAAGGAGCTTTTGAGGCTGACATGATAGACTTATCTTTTTCGGTACAGGAATTGGAATATTTCCTGTTAATACTCGTAAGAGTAGCAACCTTTGTATTTGTGGCACCCTTCTTTAGTCAAAGAGGAGTACCCGGTACAGTAAAAATTGGATTAAGTGTGTTCGTGGCTTACTTAGTGTACGACTTTACTCAACCACACATATATCCCCAATACAATACAGTATTAGGTTATAGTGTTATCGTAGCGAAGGAAGTAGCGGTGGGCCTGCTGATTGGTTTTAGTGCCCAGATGTGTACTTCCATTGTTGTTTTTGCAGGAAGAATTATAGATATGGAGATTGGCTTGTCGATGTCAAATATCTTTGATCCGACAACAAATCAGCAGACATCGGCAACGGGCGCATTACTTCAGTACGGAACCATGCTGATTATGCTGGTAACGGGCTTACACAGATTTTTGATTACGGCATTGATAGAGACCTTTACCCTGATACCGATTAGTGGGGCGATATTCAAGATGGATTCGCTGCTTAGCTCGGTAGTGGAGTTTTTGGCAGATTATATTATCATAGGTTTTCGTATCTGCCTTCCGGTATTTGCATGTATTACTCTGATGAATATCGTGCTTGGTCTTTTGGCAAAGCTGGCACCACAGATGAATATGTTTTCTGTTGGTATTCAGTTAAAGCTTCTGGCCGGTCTGGTTGTTTTATTTGTAGTAATAGGAATGCTGCCAAGTATTTGTGATTTCATCACAACACAGATGCAGCAAATGATGGTTTCTGTTGTGGAGGGCATGATGTGATTTTAGAGTTAGACTTGCAGTTCTTCGCAAAGGAAGGACCCGGCGGTGAGAAGACAGAAGAGCCTACCGCCAAAAAGAAGGAGGACACCCGTAAGGATGGTAAGGTTGCCAAAAGTAAGGAGCTTTCCAGTGGTGTTGAATTGATTATGCTGTTTCTTATCCTGAAGTTCTGGGTGGGAAGCATGGGGGAACGATTTATGGGGTTGTTTGGTACGGTGTATGAAAAGATGCCGCGTCTTGCAACCAGGTATGAGGGATTTACTCTCGTGGAGCAATACGGAATTTTATTCCGTGGTGTAATGGTAGATATGCTTATTTTGGTTCTGCCGTTCTTTGCAATTGGTATTGTCATTGCATTTGGGGTAAATATGATGCAGTTTAAGTTTAAGGTATCAACAAAGCCCCTACAGCCTAAGTTTAACAAATTGAATCCCATATCGGGAATGAAAAGACTTTTCTCGGCAGAAAAGGTTATGGAGCTGGTAAAGTCGATTTTTAAAATTATTCTGATTACATATGTTGTATATGATGAAATCAAGGATAAGAGTGGTTATTTATTTAACCTTTACGATATTCCGCTGACACAGGCAATTGCCTTAATTGGAGATGTCGTAATCAATGTAGGATTGAAAGTATCCCTTTTCTTTCTGGTTATTGCATTTGCGGATTTTGCTTATCAGAAGTATAAGTTTAATCAGGAAATTAAGATGACAAAGCAGGAAGTAAAGGATGAATATAAAAATGCAGAAGGAGACCCGCAGATTAAGGGTAAAATCAGGCAGAAGATGAGAGAGGTATCTCAAAGAAGAATGATGCAGGATTTGACCAAGGCGGATGTAGTCATCACAAACCCGACGCACTTTGCGGTGGCGATTAAGTATTCCCCTGAGGAGAATGCTGCGCCAATCGTAGTAGCAAAGGGTGCGGATTATCTGGCACAGAAGATTAAGGCGGTTGCCAGAGAGAATAAGATAGAAATTGTAGAAAACAAGCCATTGGCGAGAATGCTGTATGCCAATGTAGAGATAGGTCAGGAGGTACCGCCGGAGCTGTATCAGGCGGTGGCAGAGGTTCTGGCAATGGTATACAAAATGCAGGGGAAAATGTAGCTTGAAGGGGGAGTAACACATGAAGAAGGCAGACATAGGAGTTGCGTTGTATATCCTGGCAGCGTTTGTAATGTTAATTGTACCGATTAACAGCTTGCTGTTGGATATCCTGCTTGCGGTGAATATAGCGGTTGCATTTACAATCATGTTCACCACCATGTTTACAAAAGAGGTTTTGGATTTGTCATTCTATCCGACCATTCTTTTGTTCACAACGATTTTTAGAATTGCATTGAACGTATCATCAACCCGTTTGATTTTATCAACAGGAGATCCTGGTAACGTTGTAGCAACCTTTGGTGAATTCGTAGGCGGCGGTGATTTGGTAATCGGAACCATCGTATTTACTATTTTGATTCTGATTCAGTTCATCGTTATCAATAAAGGTTCTGAGCGAGTAGCTGAGGTAACGGCAAGATTCACCTTGGATGCGATGCCTGGTAAGCAGATGGCCATTGATGCAGACTTAAATACAGGAGCTATTAATGACCAGCAGGCAAAGGAGCGAAGAGAAAAGCTTCAACAGGAAGCAAGCTTCTTTGGTTCCATGGATGGTGCTGTGAAGTACGTTAAGGGAGATGCGGTAGCAGGTCTTATTATTACAGTCATCAATATCGTAGGCGGCTTGTGCATGGGTATGATTAGCCGTGGAATGGACTTTGGTGCAGCTCTTGATAAGTATGTAATCCTTACCATCGGTGATGGTCTGGTAAGCCAGATTCCTTCGTTATTGATATCTCTTTCCACAGGTATTCTGGTAACGAAGGGCTCAAAGGATGCAGATTTTGGTTCTGTATTAGTCAAACAGCTCTTTGGACTTCCAAAGGTTATGTATCTGGTAGGCGCAACCATTGTTGCATTAGGTGTGGTAACACCATTGAATAATCTGATTTTCCTTCCACTTGGTGCAATCTTCATTGTATGTGGAAGAGTGATTGCCAATACGATAGAGGAAGCACAGATAGAAAGTGCGGTGGATATGGACGAGGAAAGCGCAGACGAAATCAGAAGACCGGAAAATGTCAACTCATTATTACAGGTTGACCCGATCGAGTTAGAGTTTGGTTACGGTATCATTCCACTGGCTGATGTAAATCAGGGTGGTGACTTACTTGACCGAGTGGTAATGATTCGTAGGCAGATAGCCTTAGAGCTTGGTACGGTAGTTCCGATTATCCGATTACGAGATAATATTCAGTTAAATCCGAATCAGTACATTATTAAGATAAAGGGCATACAGGTTAGTGAGGGAGAAATCCTGTTTGACCATTATATGGCGATGAATCCGGGCTTTGTAGAGGAGGAAATCTCAGGTATTCCAACCTTTGAACCATCCTTCCATCTACCGGCCATCTGGATTACAGAGAGCCAGAGAGAGCGTGCAGAGAGCGTTGGCTACACCGTAGTAGACCCGCCATCTATTATCGCAACTCATTTGACCGAGATTATCAGACAGTATCTTGCAGACCTTCTGACAAGACAGGATGTGCAGAATCTTGTCAACAATGTCAAGGAAGCACATCCGGCATTGGTGGACGAGCTTATTCCAAAGCTTCTTGGCCTTGGCGATATCCAAAAGGTATTGCAGAATCTCTTAAAGGAAGGAATATCCGTCAGAGACCTTGTTTCCATCTTTGAAACGCTGGCTGACAGAGCCACAACAACAAGGGATACGGATATCCTGACAGAATATGTGCGACAGAGCCTGAAAAGGGCGATATCTAATAAGTATTTTCCGATGAATGAGACGGCAAGTGTTGTAACCTTGGACCCGAAGCTGGAGCAGGAGATTATGGGAAGTGTAAAGCAGACGGAGCAGGGCGCATACTTAACTCTCGACCCGGACAAGACAAAGCAGATTATCGCATCTGTCGAAACGGAGGTTTCTAAGCTAGAAAAGCTTGGCAAGAATCCGATTATTATCACAGCGCCAATTGTGAGAACCTATTTCAAGCAATTGACGGAGGATTATTATAAAGACCTCATAGTAGTGTCTTATAATGAAATTGACGCAAACGTAGTATTACAATCAGTGGGAATGGTGACGGCATAATGATTATTAAGAAATTTCAAGGAAGAACAAAAGAGGAAGCGCTGGAGAGTGCAAAAAAAGAATTAGGTGAAGGAATCGTGGAGATGAACGTTAAGACAGTCAAAGCAAAGGGACTGCTTGGTATCTTCATGGGAAGTAAGGTGGAAGTAACAGTAGCAAAGGAAGAAGAAAATGAAAGATATGGCTTTGCAGCACAGGCGGCAACACAGTCCGCAGCTGCAAAGACAACAGCTTCTGTGGATATGGCTGTAGGACAGGGAAAGATTATTCCGATGAAGCAGCCAAAGGAAGCAGAATTAGAGCTTGCGGATGCACCGGTATTGCAGGAAGCAAGAGCAATGGGACAAACAGTGGCAGAGGTATTAGCGGCATTCCCGCCTGAAGCAAAGAAGCAGCCACAGGCAAAGCCGGCGAATAAGGTGCAGACAAAAGAAAAAGCCATTGCAGAGGAGTTAAAGGATTCTCTAAGAGAGAATCCCTTGGAAAATCCTTTGACAGAGGTACCTACAGGTAATGTGTTAGAGAAGAAGCTGGATACCTTACAGTCGCTTCTTGAGAAGCAGCTTTCCCAGCAGGAGGAAAAGGCTGCGGCAGAGCAGTCAAAGGAAGAGGAAAAGCAGAAAGCAGAGGAAGAGCAGACCAGAATGAACTTCCTTAGACTTCTCTATAATAAGATGATTGACAATGAGGTACATGAGAAGTATGCCAATGAAATCATTGATGAAATCGAGAAGAGCTGTAAGCCGGATGTAACACTTGACTACATGCTTTCAGAGATTTATCAGAGAATGATTTTAAAGCTTGGTAAGGCACATGTCATTGAGCCTGCAAAGGAGGGGCCAAAGGTAATTTTCTTTGTAGGACCTACAGGTGTAGGTAAGACAACGACCATTGCTAAGATTGCATCAACCTTCAGAATTGAGCAGAAGAAAAAGGTAGCACTTCTTACAGCAGATACTTACAGAATTGCAGCGGCAGAGCAGCTTAGAACCTATGCCAATATTTTAGAGGTTCCATTCAGAGTAGTGTATTCTGCACAGGAGATTACATCGGCAATCGCTGATTTTAATGACTATGATTATATTATTGTTGATACGACGGGACATTCTCCAAATAACGAAGCTCAGAGAGAGAGCATGAGCGAGCTGATTACATCGGTAGAGACTCAGGCGCCAAAGGAGATTTTCTTAGTACTTTCAGCATCTACAAAGTATCGTGATTTGATGAAGATTGCTGATACCTATAAGGAGCTTGTAGATTACAAGTTAATCTTTACGAAGCTGGATGAGACATCAACACTTGGAAATATTTACAACTTGAAGCTATATACCGGAGCAGCCCTATCCTATGTAACCTGTGGACAGAATGTTCCTGATGATATTGAGTATTTCAACCCACAGGCAACGGTTAAGCAGTTGCTTGGCGGTAAGAGATAATCAGAAAGGGGTGTTAGATATGGATCAGGCAGAACAGCTCAGAAATGTAATTAAAATGAATCCGGTACAAAGACCTCTTGCACGTATTATTACAGTAACAAGCGGAAAGGGTGGCGTAGGAAAGTCAAATGTGTCGATTAATCTGGCATGCCAGTTTAAGAAAATGGGACAGCGTGTCATCATTTTAGATGCAGACTTTGGCTTGGCAAACATAGAAATTATGTTTGGTGCGGTTCCAAAGCATAATCTATGTGACCTGATATATCAGGGAAAGAGTATTACGGATATTATTACCTGGGGACCGATGGATATCGGATTTATCTCAGGTGGTTCGGGAATCGCAGGTATGTCGAATCTGGGTAAGGACTATTTAAGCTATATTATTCAGAATCTCGCAAAGCTGGATGCCATTGCAGATGTGATTATTATTGATACAGGGGCAGGCATTTCGGATGCGGTTTTGGACTTTTTGGTAGCAAGTGGTGAGATTTTGGTGGTGGCAACACCGGAGCCGACCTCTATCACGGATTCGTACTCGCTTCTAAAAGCATTAAATACGCATCCAAGATTCTCCAGAGAGGATTCCAAGATTAAGGTAATTGCCAATAAGGTGGAGAATGAGGCTGAGGGGGAGCTGATGTACAACAAATTAAGCAGTGTTGTGAATCGTTATCTCAAGCTTCCTGTTTCCTTCCTTGGGGCAATTCCAAATGACTCGCATCTTTCCAATGCGGTGATGCAGCAGATGCCTGTGAGTATGCAGAGCCCAACTGCAAAGTCTACCAAGGCATTTGAAAAAATGGCATACGCATTGATGGATAAGGAGTATGATAAATCTTTATCCAAGAGAGGAATGGCGGCATTTTTCTCGCATATCGTAGCGGGTAATAAGAAAATGGGTTAAAGAAAAGAGGGATGATATATGGGTATAGGCAGCTTACTAAAACGCACCGCACAGGAGGAAAACATGATTGCAAGGTATATCACACCGGGAGATAAGCTGGAAATGAGGTCTGTTGAGGAGGTAATGCTTCCTGACGGAACACAGGGAATCAGAACTTATCAGTCAGAGGTGTTTGATATTCAGGAGGATGGCAAGGTATTACTTGCCATGCCGATGGATAAGACCAAGCTGGTATTGCTTCCTGTAGATGGTGAGTATGACGTATGCTTCTTTTCGAAGGCAGGAATGGTACAGGCGAATGTGCGTATTCTTGACAGGCAGAAGCTTCAAAACAACTATGTATTAGTCACAGAGGTAATCAGCGATTTGCGTAAATACCAAAGACGTGAATACTATCGCTTTAACTGTGTATTGGAAGCCGGTGTAAGGGTGATTAGCAAGGAGGAAGCCGATACGATATGCAAGGGACTTGAACATTTGGTTTCAGATACCAATATGGATGCAGGCATTATCGTAGATATCAGCGGCGGCGGCCTTCGTGTGGTATCAAAGCAGGAGTATCAGACAGGTGATTTGGTATATCTAAGATTCAGACTTCCGATAGAGGATAAGAAGAGAACCTTCAGAATGGCAGCAAGAGTGGTGTCATCAAAGGAGATGACCCGTAAAAACGGTGAATATGAGACACGTGTAAAGTTCCTGGCAATCGATGCTACAACACGCGAAGAAATCATTAAATATATCTTCGATGAGGAACGTAAAATTAGAAAAAACGGAAAAGGTTGAATAAAAGTATGACAATTTCAAGAAATTCCTTAAAAATTAAGAAAAAAATATTGGTAGTTGATGACTCTGCACTCATGAGAAGAGTTATGTGTGATATAATCAATTCAGATGAGCGATTCCAGGTAGAAG
>JAZNMO010000175.1:0-6717 GCA_045579665.1 Lachnospiraceae bacterium | reverse complement strand
ATTTACGAAAAAGGACTAAAGAAGATGGCTAAAGCATGACGTAATGCTGTGGAAAGAAGAATGTCGGAAAGCCGTGTGAGGGAGAACCTCATGCACGGTTTGATGAGGGGCGGATGAAAATTTTCATCCGCCTACTCTACCTTATGATGTGAGGAGTAGAGAAATGAATGAATCCATTTTAGTAGAAAAATTAATGCATTTTGCATTGACAAGGCAGGAGGCAACGATATATCTTTGTCTGGTGTCGAATGAAAAGCTGTCAGGCTATGAGGTATCGAAGCTTACGGGTATATCACGCTCCAATGTATACAGTGCATTGGCGAGACTGGTGGAGGAAGGTGCTGCCTATCTGTTAGAGGGTGATACCAACAAGTACATAGCAGTAGATATTGAAGAGTTTTGTAATAATAAGATTCGTCAGCTGGTAGAGCTAAGAACAGAGCTTAAGAAGGAACTGCCTCAGATTGGCAGAGATACAGAAGGGTATATTACAATTAGCAGTCACAAGCATATCATGGATAAGGTGCATAATATGTTGGCACAGGTGGAGCAGAGAGTGTATGTTTCCATGCCGACAGAGTATTTGGAGAAGTGCAGGGCTGAGCTTGAGAAGCTGATTGCTGACGGTAAGAAGGTTGTGATTCTGGCACCTGAGAAGGTGGATTTTCCGGGAAGTATCCTATATATCACAACAGAGCATGAGCTACAGATTCGTTTGATTGTGGACTCAGAGTATGTTTTGACAGGTGATATGTCAGGAAGTCCATCGGACAGCTGTCTGTATTGCGGGCAGAAGAATTTTGTTAATGTATTTAAAGAGGCGCTCAGGAATGAGATTAGGCTGATTGAGATAACAGGAGGAGAAAAGTAATGAAAAAGACACCATTTGTAACCAAGGAGCAGATTGAGGAGATTGTAAAGACTTATCCGACTCCATTTCATATTTATGATGAGAAGGGCATCAGAGAGAACGCACAGGCTATGAAGGAAGCATTTGCATGGAACAAGGGCTTTAAGGAGTACTTTGCAGTAAAGGCAACTCCAAACCCATTTTTAATTAATATACTTCGTGAGTATGGCTGTGGCTGTGACTGCTCATCTTTGACAGAGCTTATGCTGAGCAATGCGATGGGCGTTAAGG
Organism: Lachnospiraceae bacterium; assembly: GCA_045579665.1. GTDB lineage: Bacteria > Bacillota > Clostridia > Lachnospirales > Lachnospiraceae > COE1. The sequence goes on along the minus strand of JAZNMO010000175.1, from coordinate 5,576 downwards.
GAGAGGATATCATGTTCTCATCTAACGAGACTCCTGCAGAGGAGTATGCATATGCTTATGAGCTTGGTGCTACGATTAACTTAGATGATATTACACATATTGAGTTTTTAGAGCAGACGATTGGTACATTACCTGAGACTATCAGCTGCCGTTTCAATCCGGGCGGATTATTCAAGATTAGTACAGATATTATGGATAACCCGGGCGATGCAAAGTATGGCTTTACCACAGAGCAGTTATTTGAAGGCTTTAAGATTTTAAAGAGCAAGGGTGTGAAGAATTTTGGTATTCATGCATTCCTTGCTAGTAATACGGTAACAAATGAGTATTATCCTACACTTGCTAAGACTCTTTTTGAGGTAGCAGTGAAGTTAAAGGAAGAAACAGGCGCAAATATTAAGTTTATCAACCTTTCAGGTGGTATCGGTATTCCTTACAGACCTGACCAGGAGCCAAATGACATCAGAGAAATCGGTGCAAAGGTTCGTGAGGTATACGAGGAGGTTCTTGTACCTGCAGGTATGGGCGATGTTGCTCTTTACACAGAGCTTGGCCGTTTTATGATGGCGCCATATGGAGCACTTGTAACCAAGGCAATTCATGAGAAGCATACACATAAGGAGTATATCGGTGTAGATGCCTGTGCGGTTAATCTTATGAGACCTGCTATGTACGGTGCATATCATCATATTACGGTTCTTGGTAAGGAGAACGCTCCGTTAGAGTGTACTTATGATGTGGTTGGTTCCCTTTGTGAGAACAATGACAAGTTTGCAATCGACAGACAGCTTCCAAGAATTGATAAGGGAGATTATCTGGTGATTCATGATACAGGTGCGCATGGCTTCGCTATGGGTTATAATTATAATGGTAAGCTCAAATCAGCAGAGCTTTTATTAAAGGAAGATGGAAACGTGGAGTTAATCAGACGTGCAGAGACTCCAAAGGATTACTTTGCTACCTTTGATTGCTTCGATATTTATAAGAAGATGGGATTTTAAAGGATAATGAACATAAGAAAACTGTTTGGTACAAAGGATTTTTATAAGAAAGTTATTTTTATCACAATTCCGATTATATTGCAGAATGGTATTACGAACTTCGTAGGTTTGCTGGATAATATCATGGTGGGACAGATGGGAACAGACCAGATGTCAGGCGTTGCTATTGTCAATCAGTTGATATTCGTATTTAATCTGAGTATTTTCGGAGGAATTTCGGGAGCGGGAATTTTTACGGCGCAGTATTACGGAAGCGGAAACAGGGAGGGTGTCAGAGACACCTTCCGTTTTAAGCTGTTGACTTGTCTTGCGATAGCTGTGATTGGTATTGCTATTTTACTGGCATTTAATACACCGCTTATCAGTATGTTTCTGCATGAGGGAAGCGAGACAGGGGATGCAGCTGCAACCCTGCAGTATGCGAAGGATTATCTTGCAGTAATGCTGATTGGCTTGCTTCCGTTTGCGATAAATAACGCTTATACCAGCACTTTACGAGAGACAGGAGAGACGGTGCTTCCGATGAAGGCCGGTATTGTAGCGGTATTTGTAAATTTGATTTTAAATTACATATTGATATTTGGTCATTTCGGTGCGCCGATGCTCGGATGTGTGGGGGCGGCGGTTGCTACTGTGATTTCAAGATTCGTAGAGACGGCGATTGTCATTGTCTGGACACATACGCATAAGGAGAAGAATGCTTTTATTGCAGATGCGTTCAAGCAGTTCAGGATACCTAAGGCATTGGTGGGCGATATCTTTAAGAAGGGTATGCCTCTTATGATGAATGAGATTTTGTGGTCCTGTGGTATGACTATGCTGACACAGTGCTATTCTACAAGAGGTTTGGCTACAGTGGCGGCACTGAACATTAGTAATACGATTAATAATTTATTCAATGTCATTTACATTGCGCTTGGCTCTACAGTAGCGATTATTATTGGTCAGCTATTGGGAGCAGGCAAGATGAAGGAAGCCAAGGAGCAGGATGCACAGCTGATTACTTTCTCGGTATTAAGCTGTTTTGTAGTGGGAGCGGTATTGATTGCATTGTCTTCAGTGTTCCCACAGCTTTATAATACGACGGATGAGGTTAAGGATTTGGCACAGCGGTTTATCTGCATCGTAGCATTCTTTATGCCAATGAATGCGTTTCTGCATGCGTCATATTTTACACTTCGTTCAGGCGGTAAGACGATTGTTACTTTCTTCTTTGACAGTGTATATATTTGTTGTTTGAGTGTGCCTGTTGCATATTTGCTGGCGAACTTTACCGGTATTCCGGTGGTGACACTTTATATTATGGTACAGTGTCTTGATTTGATTAAATGTGTGATTGGATTCATCCTTGTAAAGAAGGGTGTCTGGTTGCAGAATATCGTGAAGGCGTAAAAGGGTCTGTAAAAAGTCCCATAAGAGAAAATGCTGAGGTCGTTTGACTTCAGCATTTTTCGATTCGCTTGACATTTGCTCTTTTATAGAGCTTGCCGTTGAGACATTTTGCGCCAGCTATAGAAGCCATAGATATCATTTGCAAGGAATGCAATAAAGCAAACAACGACGGAGATATATCTTGTATTTGTTATACTTGCCAGTATCCATAGGATAATTAAAATGATGTCATTGGTAGCATAGGCAAGGGAGAAGTAAGGACTTCTTCGAAAGGTCAGATATACAGCAATAAAGCTTGTAGTAACGGACAGAGTGCTTGGTACTAGGTTAGTTGTATTGAGTGTTGCAAGTATAAAATAAAATATAAGTGTAACGAATAGAGTAAGCAACGACATAAAGATTACTTCTTTCTTGCTGATATGATTAACCTGTACTTCCGCTCTGTTACCGTTATAGGGATGACGAAGCCATGAAATTAATGCAAACACAGCCATAGGCATAGTCATTCCAAGGTAGGTAATCATCTCTCCGTAGTAAGCGAAGGAGTAGGAGATGATTCCGTAGAGTAAGCTAAAGATGACCATGAGAAGCTGTCCTAAGGGATTGCCCTTGGCACTAATGATGATGGAGGTTACCCCTAGCAGGGATGCAACCGCTGTCATATAGTTCGTTCTGTCAAATGCAAGAAACGATAGGAGGATAAGCAGGATAGAACTGCTCCAAAGTGTAAGCTCTGTTTTGGTAAAGTAATGTGTTAGCTTAGTCATGGTAAGATTCCTTTCTGGGTAATATTAATGGCATATGCTTTATATACATAGAAAAAGCATTCGTAAACATATCTTCTAAGACCTAACGATATGCTTGCGAATGCTTTTTGCATCCAACTACCCGGTGGCAGTGCAATATTTGTTTGATTTAGATATCTTAGCATGTGATGGCAGATGCTGTCAAGGATGATTGTGTATATACACAAAGATGTCACATTTGTTATTTCTTGGTTCTGTCAGAGTTTTGCTATATTTGACCGGAGATAACAGGAACGAGGTATGGAAGGTGAGCTTTGACAGTTGAAAGGGATAGGAGTAGAATGAAGAAGAATAGAAAAAAGGGGGCTTATGTATGAAACGATATGTTATGTTTGCATAGCACTGGCTATTGCAATAAAGAGTGATTGTTATAGCCAATGCTATTCCTAAGAGAATATATATTTAGGAGGCAAACATGGGCTATATAAAAGCAGAGGAGATTCTGCCAATTGAAGTGATTGAATTAATACAACAGTATGTGGACGGACAAAATATCTATATTCCAAGAAAGAGTGAGAAACGTTTGGAATGGGGAGCGGGAACTGCTACCAGACAGGAGCTTTGTGCTAGAAATCAACAGATATATGATGATTTCCGCGCAGGTATCAGGGTGCAGGAACTTGCAGAAAGGTATTATTTGTCAGTAAAGAGCATACAGCGTATTGTTAGAGAAAAGAAAGTATTGTAGAGTAAGCCGATACAACGAATAATATTTCGTTGTATCGGCTTGTTTGTTTTTTAAAGAAAATCATTATGGCGCATAAATTCTTATAAATAAGTATGAGGTGGTTAAGGATGCTTAGGGATGGTATCATAAAAGTGATATAAGGAGGCTAAAGTCATGGAAACATTTTATGGCTATCATGTGGTGACCGAAAGACCGATGTATTTAGGGCAGCATATCGTTTTTGATGAGAATCATCGCAGTGGCGTGTATCAGAGAGTAATGGAAAGAAAAGAGATGGTGGAAGCTATTTATGCGAAACCGGAAGAATATGAGCCGATAGAGTTAGAATATCCTGTGGTTGTGGCGTTAAGGGAACTGGCATTAGAGGAGGTTCGAAAGGAAAAGTATCCTGAATATCCTTCACGAATGGGATGTTTGTATGTGTCGGAGAGCATGCAGGAGGCAGAACAGTGGGCAGATTATTTTATGAGTCTTAACAGACCAACTTTTCAGATTGTGAAGCTTAAGATTACAGGGAGTAGGTTTGTAGGTGATGCAACAAAGTGCTTTCATGCGACGATTCATAAAGAAGAGAATATGAAACTGGCGGAGAAATATTGGGGGAATGAGGAGAATCCAAGTGATAAGCCCTCAATAAAGGAGATTTTAGTTAGTGGAGATATTGAGGTAGTAGAGATAGTAAAGGAGATTCAGGATGTATCAGGTGATTAAGAATTATAGAGATAATGAAGTATTAAGAAAGAGCTTTAATGAATTGGCAGGGAAGACTTTCGGGCTGAATTTTGAGGATTGGTATCAGAATGGATTCTGGGGAGACAACTACAACCCGTATTCCATTGTGATAGATGGAAAGGTAGTGTCTAATGTATCTGTGAACAAGACGGATATGCTGATAGATGGAGAGGTGAAACATTTTTTGCAATTAGGTACGGTTATGACGGACGAAGCATATCGTAATAGGGGACTTAGCAGACGCATCATGGAGGAGATTGATAAGGACTATGCCGGAAAGGTGGATGGTATTTATCTGTTTGGAAATGATAATGTGGTAGAGTTTTATCCCCGATTTGGCTTTGCGAAAGGAGAAGAGTATCTGTATTCAAAGAATGTTTTGCTTTCAGGCGAATCGCAGGTAGAACAGGTTGTGGCGGATAATCCTAAGGCGTGGCAGCAGTTAACAGATGCCATGAATAGAAGCATTTTTCGTGGAAAAATGGATATGCTTTATAACAATGAGCTGATTATGTTCTATGTGAGCAAGTTCATGCAGGAAAATGTTTATTACCATAAGGTTTCAGATACCTATGTCATTGCGGAAATAGAAGAGGATAGCTTGTTGATACATAATGTGTTTTCTAGTACCGTAACGGAGCTTGATGATGTGATTGCATTATTTGGTCAGGATATCAAGGAAGTGGCATTAGGTTTTACACCGTTGAACGTCGAGGGCTATACGATAGAAAATTATCATGAAGAGGACTGTAATTTCTTCGTAAAAGGTGCTGTCTTTGAGATGATGGAAAGCGAAAAGCTTAGAATACCGAGTCTTTCTCATGCATAAGCCAAGAAAAAAGATGATAAAATTATGAAACTTTTATTGACAGGAGCATATAATAGTTCTATAATTCAAAACAATTAAATAATATGATAGAAACCGTTGAAGCGGAGATAACGGCAATGATGCCTTTA
>JAZNMO010000174.1:0-5600 GCA_045579665.1 Lachnospiraceae bacterium | reverse complement strand
GCACAATCTCCCACACGGCTACCTAATGGATTAGGATTGTATAATTTGTGTCTGTTCATTTCCTTTCTTCCTCTTCACGGATATGGCAAGAGAAATACACAACAGGCATATTACCGCCCACAATATCCGTATCTTTCTTTTTAGTCTGTGTATTATTTCTTTTGCCATGAACAAACAACCCTCAACCTTTATTTGTTTCTATTATTCCATCTTTTACCGGCACCCCTAGCCGCCGCCGCTTGCTTTCTATCCCATCTGGCAATGCTAATGCGGTCATTCAGTTTTTTCATGCCGTTTTGGATGCAGTAATCTTCATAGGCTTTATTCTGCTTTGATAACAGTGCCGATTTTCGCATATACATACGCTCTAATTCACTTTTGGTAAATTCGTCTTGGCACTTATCCATACTTTCTTTTAAGCCTAAAACTTCTCGTTTTGTATCTCTTATCCTACGTTCAAGCAATCTTTGTCGCTGTTCTTTTTCGTACATTTCAAGGTTTTCTTTACTGTCAAAATGCTCAAATGGATTTGACATACCATCTATGTATGGAGATATATTATGTCTGCAATTTGCCCCACACAATCCGGTAACAGTGCCATAAGCCGGCATACCCTCATCAGTGCTGTATAATTGCTCTTTTGTAAATACCTTTCCTTGCCATACTTGATGTGTCGGTCTTGCTCCTAAATGAGAAGATATAAGCACCTTATCAACTCCCATTTCGTCCATTCGTGCAAGTCCAATCTGTGCGGATGCCTGAGAAACACCGGTACGGACACAACGCAATGTTGCTGTTTCTATTGTGTCTTTATGTCCACTAGCATAGATTACTTCTACACCGGTGCTTACAATACTATTTACCGCTTCTTTTACCGCTTCTGTATATGACAATGAACCGATCATGACGTGATTGTAGGCAATGTCGCAAGCATTTATAAAAGTCTGCTGCGAAGCTTCTGCTATGGTTCGTGTAAAATTATTCCATTCTCCCATAGTCGCAAGGTAATTTCTCTGCATTATCCGAATTAAATTTGGACTTTGCTCTAATGGCTTGGGTGACAATCCTACGCTTTCGTATACCTCATTGTCATAATCAATAGCCTTTACTCCGGCTTCTTCCATTGCTTCTTTGATTTCCTGCTCCTGCAAGCGTGTTTTCCTTGCAATCTCGGCTTGAATATCCTCTAACAGAATACCGGCTTCTTGAAGCGTCTGTATTTGCCATTTGTCCGTAGCTGTCAGAAGATACTCTTCCCCTCTGCCAATACGAAGCATCATTCTGTCAATAATTCTTTTGATTATGCTGTTGTGTAGCTGTTCCGCAATATCCTCTGCCGGCTCGCTGATATGCAACATGTAATTAGGGTCTAGCACTATTCCTCACTCCCAAACAATGAAGGCTCTTTCGGTGTAGCTTCTGCCACCATAGCCTTTGCATCCTCTTCACTCATTCCTTCAAACTTAACAAAATACATCCAGGCAGGTGCTTTATTTGATATTACATATTTCCACCATGATGCTTTGTCTTCTTCATAGGAATATGTAATGTCGCCCCAATTAAATGCATCACTTAAGCTTTCTTTAAGGCTTTCGTAGGTAGCACACCATGCTTCTGCCGGAAGATTTGTGTAAATGTCCGCAAACTTAGATACACCGTAAAGTAATTTGATTACCGCATCTCTTAAAGGGTCACGCAAATTCTTTATTGTACGGATTGTACTCTGGTCATCAGCTTCAATCTGTGTTGCTGTTACCATACCGGTCTTTTCGTCCAAAACAAAAAATCCTTGGTCATATCCCAACTTGGTAGAAATCATAGCAAGAATAGAGTTAATATCCTGTATTCTCTGCTCTGTCAGAAGTGTTGCAACATGTTCATCTACGTTTCCTTCCGTTCCTCCAGATGTCATTTGCAATCCCTTAAGGAATCTAGGCAATTTAATATTGTGCTGTTGTGCGTACATGATTGCCTGTTGAGGGATAAATGTAATATGCTTACTGTCCTCTACTTCTGCACTCTTACGGCTCCATGCAATATCCAAGTCTTTTAATTCCTTATCGCACAATCCCCAAAACGGAAGCTTTAACGGACTATCACGGTCAATGCTGTTAGGTTTTGGATTAGCATAATAGGCAAATAATGGAATATCCACATTTTCAATATATACATCCGGCAAAAGGTTCGCCCACTCTGCTACCTCTGATAAATTACAAGGGTCACCTTTGGAATTGGCGGAAGTGCTTTTATATGCTCTGTTGCTTACTGCGTATACTCGTTTCTCTCCGTCGCTTTCAAATCTGTGGTATTCAAACTTTGTATATGTCTTTTTGTCCATGTGCTTACGATTCACAAACACACATCCAAGAATGTTACCGTTGCTATCCCATTCTGTCGGAATAAAAGAACCAGGATAGTAATAGTCCAAATTATCTCCATTAGGCTTAAACATGATACCGGCATTACCCAATGCATCTGAAACCTTTTCGTCTATCTTTTCCATGAGGTAATCTGCGACTTTCTGTAAATACTTACCTCTTGCACTGTCAGGAAGATTAATACCAATGTCAAGTGTTACAAGACCGGAAGTAACATCATCGATAAACTGTGCAAAATTAATAGACTCAATATCATCTTCCGCATCAAGCCAAGGTGGATTACCGCCGGTAATGTTATACCACTGATTAATAAGTGAATCCATTTTACTGTTAGAATTAATTTCAATACCAAAAACGTCTTTTGCTTCTCTTCTCAAAAACATCTTTCCAAAAGTCTCCTTTATCCATTTAATTAATCCCATATTTATACCATCCATATGTTATATACTCTTGCAACACCATAAATGTAATATCGCAAGGCATCAAGATGGTGGTCATTTTCTTTAATAACCACATCATCGTTTGTTTTATCATCCCATGAATATTGTTGAAACTCTTTTATAGTCTCCACGCAACTTTCATGTATTGTAAGAAGTCCATAGTTGAGGTACTTTGTCACTTCCTGTATTCCATTAAGCACATCATTGTTTGCACCTTCTACAATGTATTTACCATACTTTATTATTGTCTGAATAAATCCAGCTGCGGAAGGGTCAACAACAATTTTTTCGACCGGTAAATCACCAATGGCCTTGTCCATTAATTCATAATATGCTTCATTGTCAAGTCTGCCGTTTTTACGTCCATCATGGTGTACCTCTTTAATCATGCGTGATTTTCTGCCGTCAAACTCAAATATATTTATCGCAAAAGCATTTACTGTACCATAGTCGATAGTCACAAAGTATCTGCACCCTCTCACACGTTCTATTTCACCGCTAAAAACGTGCCTTTCTCTGTTAAACATGGGATATACTAATCCTTCAGCTAAAGCCCATTCTCCAAGGATATAACGCTTGTAATAAACACTTCCTTCATACTCTTTGCAGAGGTTTTTTACAAAGTCAGGGTCAAGAAATGGATTGTCAAATATAGTGTACTTCTGTACATAGGTATCAAAATCCTCGCTATCAAGAAATTCCTTTAGCCAATGGTTCGGTCCTTGTGGGTTTAATGCTCCATCAAAACACGAATACGGCTTATCCAAACGAGACTTAAGCATTTCAAATACTTCCTCGTTCCAATCCGCAACCTCATCGCCGTATACATATTTTATTGAAGAACCACGCAACTTTGACACTTGGCTGACTTTCTCGGCTCCAAGGCAATAAACCATTTCCCCAAACAAATAGCATTTATTCTGGCTGTTTATTTCACCTACAAGGTCACTTCCCCATATATTTCGCATTGGTTCTAAAATGTTTCTCTCTATGGTGGACTTGGTTACTCCAAGTATTACCGCAAGCCCCGGCTTTCCTATTCTTGCTCTAATGCGTTTAGGAATAACATAGAAGTCCATGTATGTCTTTCCGCTTCGTGTTGCACCGGTCTTAAAATTCCAACGCTTATTTGCATTATTAAAATATTCTTTTTGCTTCTCACTGAATGGCATTAAACAACACCACCTATTTCTTTTAACACTTCATCCAATTTAGCAAGTGCATCTTTCTTTCCATCATCACCCTTTTCGTATCGCTTCATCAATTCTTTTCCGGCTGACAATCTATCTGATAAACTAGGATCAAAATCAAATTGGTCTTTTACCTCTCCACGCATTACAGAAGTAAAGAATTGCAATACCTCTGATATGTCCGCTATTCGACTATCTTCTACCTGCTTTTGTCTCTCCGCTATATATTGAGAAATGGACGGTTTAGACAAGTTTTCAGTTCCTATTTGCTTTGCAGAGTTTTCAGAATATCCGGCAAGCTTTGCCGCTTCCGTAGCGTTCCCTGTCTCTAAGTAATAGTCTGCAAATGCTTTCTGTTTCGGTGTCAACTCCATGCTTTCACCGCCTTATAAATATCCAGTAGACAAAAGATTATCTCTGGCATTGAACATGATTTAAGGATTTCGTAATCCATAATTTTCCATTCTTGCTTACGTTCAGAAAAATATGTTACCGGAGTGCAAATTGAATATGATGTAATCATTCTATTTTGTTCAGCAGAATAAAACTGGTGCGTGTTGATTTTAATAACAAGTCCAGTTTTTACGATTGCAGTTTGAAGTTTTTTCATTCTGCCGTTAAGATTCATAAATAAAAACACTCCACATCCTATAGTTACTCAATACTATTGTAAAGGATGTAGAGTGAATTTTTGTGTACACGTTATTCAATTTTGATTGCATTTCCTATATTTGTTAATTGCTCTCCAATTATTTTAAAGGCATTTGATAATCCATTTACCATTTTTTTAACTAAATCTTCAACATCAAACATAGATATTTGCTTAAATGTTCTTTTTAAGACCTTTGTTTGCTTCCTTTTATCTTCTGTTAATGGCGGATTGTAACCGTGTTTCTTCTTGTAGTTTTTCTTCCATTGCCTATAATTCATATCACATCTCCCATATTCCATACAATATCATCCACCGCTTGATAGCAGCCATACCTTTTCGCCTGTGTCCGTAAAAGTCTCCCTTGCCTATGTAAAGGTAATTCTTGGCACAAATATCATCATAAGATAGATTGTCCACTAAGCTGTAAAAGACATATGGTGCTATGTATGGCGGCAATTCTGCTAATGCATTGCGAATGATCGTTTTCTGCTCCTCGTTAGCTTTCCGGCAGAAATCAAGAATATAATGCATTTCATTGTCTGTAATTCCATAATCTGCGTATGACATTTCCCTGGTTCTCATATATCCCCCTTCTGCCAATAAGCGGTGTTAATCAACAATCTTAATTTCCTTTTCTTCCTTTGCCACCTTGTAACCCGCTTTATATCCCATAACATATGTGTCTGAAATAGCTTTTGCATCAATAACTTCCATAATCACCATTCCAACTACTGTAAATACTAACGCTGTCAAAATAAATGTAACCACACCCATGTAATATTACTCTCCTTTCAGAAGCTCGGGATTGTCAAATATATTTCCGATTACCTCATAATACTCTGAATCATGAGAATCGCCTAATGCCATGAAAATAGGACTTGTGCAAGTAAATTCCTCTCTTTTATATTTTATGCACCATGCACAATCTTCGTATTTAACA
>JAZNMO010000173.1:0-17487 GCA_045579665.1 Lachnospiraceae bacterium | reverse complement strand
TCTTGCACAATTGGCTTTCCAATCTACACCTGCCTGATGACATACACCGCATGTATCATCCTTAACCGTAACTTTAATTTGTCTTTGCAGGGCATTCTCCTGTGCCTGTTCAACAATATCTACCTTAAAATTCACATTCATACCTGGGAAAAAGTCGTACTCACTACCTTCATATTCACCACTCCAACGTTGAATAATACCATCTTTAATAACATCTTTAAATCTATAATCCTCTGGTAGTCTCTCCAACGCTTCCGCTTCCACTGATGCCTCATAAGTATCAGCCGTTGTATTAAATGCAGATGTTGCTACCTTACCTGCATCTCTGTCAAAGAATACCTTAATATGCAAAGTTACATTATTATCATCTACCTCTAGATAAGATGCATCTTGTGATGTGCCCGCCAAATTAGGATACATGGTCTCTATTGTATCCTTTCGCAGCGGATGTATTGATTTTCTACTAGCATCATCCATATACTTCCATTCATCAATGTCTAATATACCATCTTTATCTCCATCTGCACTGGTAGGATTCGAAATTAATGGCAATATTCTAATATCCGCAAGTTCTTCTCCTACAGTTCGTCCATCTATTGTCGGTAGTTCTGCAATCCTGTTCAGTACTGGTATTGATGCTAATAGTTCCTGAATCTTAACCTCTGATACCTCACTAAAAGTGGGCAACAGAACTCTTCCATCTTCTGTATACTCTACAAATCTTTGGTCTATCTCTTTCCAGTCTGTCAAACCATCAGAATCTGTATCTGCATTATTGTTAGGGCTTAAATCATCAAATAAATAAATAGTCTTCAAACCAGCCGATGTAATAGTTTTATAAAAACGCTCTGGTATATACGGTATATAATTATAAATAAAAGTACATAAGTCATCCGTAAAATCCGAATAGTCATATACTAAGATTCCATTTGTTGTCTTTGCTATTCGATACCATAAACTGTTATATTGCGTATTGGGATATACAATGCATGTATAAACCTCTTTATCAGCTAGCAACCTTGGAAAACTGTTAGATTTTCCTCCCATATATGCATTTCCTATAGCAACAGCTACCTTAGTAGCATCCTCTCGAAATGACATACCCTCCACTAATTCAGTAAATTGAGCATCCATATTACCAGTAGCAGGTCGCTCATTCTTCATATTTGAGATAATAGATTCTAATTGCATATTATCAGTTGCATATTCCTGACCAAAATTTGTTTTAACATAATCACCATTAGGATCTAATATATAAATTCTTGCTTTTGAAGAAGTATAAAAAATACGCTTAGACGTCTCCACGATATTATATTTAATATCTGCAAATTGGTCATCTGTTAAACCCTCTACATCTGTATTTAGCAGGAATACCATGTCAATTACATCTTTATTATATCCCTCATCATCTGCAATGGTATGATTAAATTCCAAGACATCACTAGCTGCCATTACCATAGGAACATCTTCTAAAGCCTGTGCTGCACTTACCCTTTCCTCATCCATTGACATCACAGATACTGCATATTCTTCCGCTATACTCTGTCCGTCCACATCTGAGTCTGCTATGTTTATTCCAAGACTACTGAGCCATTTTTCCATATCCATGACACAGTAAGTTCCGTCTCCATCTGTGCTTGCAAAGATTTCATTGGTTACTTCGTTATATTCTGTTTCAATTGGTAACAGGAAGCCTATTTCCTCATAATATCTGAATACAACATATCTTTTAATTCCCTTTAGCTCCTCACAACTATATTCCTCATAGATATTTGCCGAATCAATTTGAAAGCTCAGAGTCAACTTATCAAGCTCACAGCCTTCCTCTACGATAATTTCAGGGATGTTTCCCAAGATACAGATATTGCTCATCGCTTCCGTATACGCACTCTCACGCACAGATAATTTCTGATATACATCCCCCGTTGCCTGTACGGATAATGAAAGCTTATAGTCCTCCGATTCAGAGTTATAATCCGCTAGCCACTTACTATCATTTGAAAAATCTTCAAACACCTGATATTCACTATCTGCATAACCATTTGTTGCTGGATTTAATGGGTCTAATCCTAATAAAATCTCTGTGCCATCACTTATTCCATCTGCATCAGTATCGTAAAGTAATAGATTGGTTAGATATATTTTAGCTTCTTCCCCATCTATCAGTCCATCGTCATCTGTATCTGCTACCAATGCATCTGTCTCTAATAAATACTCTTCATATATGGTTAATCCATCCTCATCAGGGTCCAAATCGCAGTCCATTACACCATTATTTAAGGTTGTTGCATTTAACGGATTAGTACATGAGAATAATAATTCGTAATAATCTGACAGTTTATCACCATCTGTATCTGCACTTAACGGGTCTGTTCCCTCGTCTAATTCGACACTATCCGGTACTCCATCTCCATCAGAATCCTCCATTTCTTCCCATGTAATTCCATGTCTTTCTTCTGTTTCTACTTCAGTTTCTGTCTCTTCTGGTAACTCGTTTACCACCTGATATGTATATAACTCTATGTTTTGCGGCATATCTTCTTGAGCACCGCCATCTCCATTAAAACCAAAGGACACAGTTTGCCCAGCCGCAATATTGGCATTATATCCTACATTTCTAATTACATAATGCGTATCTTCCTTAAGTTCTATAACGGCATTCCAAATGCTAATAATATTTCTTTTAAAATCACATTCTAATGTCCAGTCTTCCAGCACTTGGTCAGTATGATTCGTAATTTCCATTCTTCCTGAAAATCCGCTTCCCCAATCACTGTCTAAATAATATACAACCGAATAATCCTCTTCCTGTGCTTGTATACTTTCTCCTAGGATTTCATAACTTACCGGAAAACTGCTAAGTTCTCCATTTCCACTAAATCCAAACTCAACATATCCGCCTACAGCTATATCCTGATTCCAGCCTGCATTCTTGATAACAATGACGCCATCCTCACTCTGATATAACACCGCATTCCATATATTCGTTATTTCATAATCTGCTGTAAACTCCAAATGCCAATCTTCAATTGCTGTTATTCCCGTATTCTCTATTTTAATTGATGCATTATAACCAGTTCCCCACTGAGCATTAATCTCAAAATGCACCTTATAATTTTCTCCCTCATACACTGCCTCTGTGATATCTTCTACACTTGTCTCTTCTACACTTGTTTCCTCTTCAACGCTTATCTCTTCTACATTTGTTTCCTCTTCAACGCTTGTCTCTGCTTCTTCTACCACAACTGTAGTATTTTCTGCTTCTGTCGCATATGCACTAATATCTGTTGTACTAGCACAAACAGCCACTGCTAAAATCAGTGATAATACTTTATTTGCTACTTTCTTCATTTGTAGTCTTTCCTATCTGTCTCTCTCTTTCTAGTAATATGGACTATTGTAAAATCTTTTCTACAATATGTTCAATTCATTCATATACCGTCATCACCTCCCTAATTCTGTGTGTCAAATAACTCCATTCATTTGAAATATTTTTATCAAATCCATTCAAAATTGCAACGATATAGTTATCCAACACTACAATGTCTGATTATAACATTTATGTAAACCATTCACAATCACCTTTAGTTCCTGTTTCGTTCTGAACCTATTATTCAAAAAAACTGCCACGCTACGATTTACAATCGTTAACGTGGCAGTTGCCTAATCACTATTTATTTAACACCTAACTGTGCCCAACTGCTTGCGCCGATAATTGGTAACGCAAAGTCTGTATAAGCTGTGTTTCCTGTATCCATATACTTGTATACTGTATATGCATACTTCTTATAAGTAGGTGTTCTAAGACCGTATGCCAAGCCCTCTAATGCCTCACTTGGTGCATCTACATGCTTATGCACGATAAATGCCTGAATTGGTAACTGGTCTGCAATCTTATAAGCATAAACCATAGCTGCTGCCTGAATCTGCTCATTTGTTGCATACGCACCTGTTGATGTAAAGCCAATCTCAGAAATAATGATATCTCTAATTGTTCCATTTGGATTTAACATCTCAAGCTTCTGCATATAGTCTGTCATAACATGCATATTCTGCATTGTTACAAACTTTGTATTCTCTGTATGGTCAATCAGTCTCATTGCTGCATAATCAGCTGGAACATTCCAGAACTGGCAGTTTGTCATAGGAACTGCATGTGGATGGAAGGATAATCCCCAGTTAATATCACCTGTTGTCTTCACATAAGAAGCGAAGTTATTCAAGAATGATTTACATGAGTACTGGTTTGGTGTACCATCTTCAAAATTCCATCTCTGGTCAATATTGATATAAACCTTTGCACTGCTGTTATGGCTCTTAATAGCATTATACATTACTCTGAACTGCTTTGCATAATCCACAGAAAACTCTGTAACACCCATATTTCCTGCGAAATGTCCAGGATAATTGTTATTTACCTCATTACCGATAATCCAACTATGGATTGCTCCATGAGAACCACCATTATATCTTGAAGCAAGGAATGACATCAATGCCTCTAACTTCTCTGCAGGAACCTTTTCCTGAATATTGAACGAGTAATTATAAATATTGGGAATACGAGCTGCTGCCGGTACCAAATCTGCTGTTGCAGGAGTATAGTCATTGGTTAAAACCATAACCAGATTACAACCTGCATCTGTAAACATCTTACACAATACATCATAAGCCGCTACCTGTACAGAATTGAAGCTATATGTCTTTCCATTATATGTATAGTTTACACCACCTGCTGTAAAGAATGTATTGATATCCATTGTATAAGTAGCATATCCAACATTCAAATCCTGTAAATCACTTACATACTGCCAATCTGCAATTAAGCCCTTCTTGGTCTTTGCAGGATTTCCCAAAGCCTTTGTTGCAAGTACCTCAGGGTTCGTAATATACATCTCATTACTAATCGGTACATACATACCACCTCTATAAGCAGTAATTACAAATCTTGAGGTTAACTTTGAGTTTGCGGTATTGTAATTTAATGGTGTTGTAAAATGTACTGCCTCTGCTGCCGGTACAGCTGCACAGTAATCCTGTCTTGCACCAACACCAGCTTCATACACCTTTAATTCAAACAAATAATACATACCTGTATCACTCTGTGCTACAGGACCTGCTGCAATTACATTAACATCTGTTCCTGAGATAAAGCAATGGCTTGCTGTTACAGTAGCACCTGCAGCACCAACAGTCATCTGCACCATAGCTACCATCATCAAAAGGATTACAAATCCCATACAAAAACGTTTCTTCATAAATGAACCCCTCCTTGTTTTCATCACATCACTTCACATGACGTCTTTTATAATTATAACATCGTTGATTAAGTCAGTCAATTACCAAACCAGTTGCTCGTTTTCAGTTAACTTATTGTCTAAAATGTATAAAACAGAAAAAGGTTTGCACACTTATGCAAACCTTTTTCACATTATTGACCATATATTTCAATAAAACTAACAGAATCACCATCAAGCTCTATACCTAATGTCTTGTCACCAAGCTCGTAGGTCATACTGTATTCATCCTCTTCACAGTCACTTCCATAAGCTGCAATGACTTCATCCCTCGTGCTTCCTACACCAATACCTGCCGATAAGGTCTCTTCTCCTGCAAACTCAATGGCACTTACAATATCTACACCATCAATCGGATATGTGTAAATGGTAATTCCTCCATACTCATATACCTTATCCTCACCTGCACCCATACAGCTCTTCGCCGTCTCATAAGAATCCGGCTCTCCAAGGCTTGGCTCTAAGATACTCATATCATCTCCCAGCTTCACAGCTGCTCCGTTGATTGCTATTACAAAGTCTTCCTCTGTTAAAGTGCCTGCCGGCAAAGCAGCCTGTGTCTCAACTACGGTCTCCTTGACCGCTTCACTTTGAGCAGCCTCATTCTGTTGCTCAACTGTCTGCTCGACAATCTGTCCGGCCTTATCCTCCGAACCGGTGTCTGCTTCCTGCTTCCCGCATGCAGTCAGTCCAACTACCAATATCGCTACACATACTAAAGCCTGTAATTTCTTTCTCTTCATGTCTATTCTCCTTTTGCCTCTTTATTACAGTCATATTCCCCGGACTGAATCTTGGTAATAATATCATCAAATAAAGCCTTATAAGTATCATTATTCCAATGAATGGAATCAGGCTTCTGGTCAGGGTCTAACATCTGGTCCGGATATCGTTCCTTAAAAAATGCCGTGTAATCCAAGAATCTCTCCGGGAATGCCTTCTTTAACTCCTTATCAAAATCCTTTGCTACTTTACTCTGACGATAGAACTTTGTCATTGTTGCATGGGATACAATATATAAATCCGCCTCCGGGAACTCATAATTAATCCAGTTGCGATAGCTATTCACATAGTATTTACCTGCTACATTACCCTCCAAGGCAGATACTGCACCCTGAAAAGAGATAATATTCCAATGCTTGATGTTAGGATTCAGCTCCATAATTTCATGAATCTTCTTAACACCGGCTCCATGATTCCCCTGTCCGTCACTGTAAATGTAACTCTTGTTCTTCTGCTTCTCGCCTTCCGCAACAATATTACCCTCAACGACAAAAAACAGATTACCGCTCATCATAAAGGTATTCGGTGCACCGGCCTCTGTTACAGACAAAGAATCATCCCAGTTAAAGAAAAACTGAACATCCTCCAAGCCTTCCACGTAGCCCTCTGCATCAATTGACTGTGCATATGCATTCATAGTCAATACAACATGGCTCTCACCTACGATAATATATCCTTCTTCATGCTCAATATTATCCGTTCCATATAATGTTACTGCATTCGCTTCACTTACTGAAGTCACCAGAATACATACTGCAACCAACAGTGCCGAAAGCATCTTCATCATTCGCTTCATAATCATCTCGCCTTTCCAATACCTGCAATCTTTGTGCCACAGGCACAAAGTTGCGTGTGAAAAATTTATTTTTCACACTGTGCTCCCTTCTACAACAATTGTATATACATTTTAACATACTAAAATATTTATGCCAAGTGTTCAGGATTCAGGCACTCAAGCTCCGGCACAACAAAGCGCCCGTCCTTACGAATCAGCACATCATCAAACCAAATCTCTCCGCCGCCATACTCCGGTCTCTGAATCCATACCAAATCCCAATGAACCGCAGAATGGTTGCCGTTAGGTGCATCATCATAGCTGTTACCCGGTGTAAAATGAATGGAACCGTTAATCTTCTCATCAAATAAAGTATCCTTCATTGGATGCATAACAAATGGATTGACACCAATTGCAAATTCTCCTACATAACGGGCACCTTCATCGGTATCCAATACCTTGTTAATACGCTCTGTATCATTGGCTGTTGCCTTTACAATCTTACCGTTTTCAAAGGTAAAGGAAATATTTTCAAAAGTAAATCCCTGATAAACAGATGGTGTATTATAGGTAATCGTACCATTGATAGAATCTTTAACAGGTGCCGTATATACCTCCCCGTCAGGAATATTCATTTCTCCTGCACATGGAATGGTTGGAATATCCTTGATACGAAAGGTGATGTCTGTTCCCGGTCCTACCATTCTAACCTTATCCGTCTTATTCATATACGCAACCAGTGATTCCATCGCTTTTCCCATCTTGCTGTAATCCAGACAGCACACATCAAAATAAAAGTCCTCAAATGCCGCAGTACTCTTTCCTGCTGCCTGAGCCATTGCCTGATTTGGATAACGAAGCACCACCCATCTGGTATGCGGAATACGAATCTGCATATGCACAGGAAGCATAAAATACTTCTCAAACAGCTCCATCTTCTGGGCAGGTACATCCGAAAGCTCTGCGCTGTTATCAGGTCCCTTTACGCTAATATAGCAATCCATCTGCTGCATCTCTGCAGCTCCTAGCTCACCAATCAGCTTCATCTGCTCCTCTGTACAGTTTAACAACAGCTCTCTTCGTGTACGCATATCTGTATAATGCGGAAAAACCATTCCTCCCACCTTATATATCTCTTCAATAATGGCTCTTGCAAGTACACCGGTCTCCTCACCCGCATACTCTAAGTATACCTTCTCGCCTGCTTTAACCTTACAGGAATGATTTACCAAATTCTTCGCTAATAATCTGATTCTCTCGTCCATCGCTTTTCCTTTCTTTACTCATATTGAATATAAGTTACAAAACGGTTCCCATTCTCAGCAAACCACTTTGTTGCATCGTTCATACCTACCTTATATACCTTACCATTCTGCGGATTCATAACTACCACGTTCAGTTCATTAAAGCCAATCACAAGTACTGCGCTGCCATCCTCTACTGTTGCAAGTACAGGAATATCCTGATTTACATAATACAGAACAGCATCCAGACTTACACCTCGTAGCTCTAACACCTCAACATGATTCAGATTCTCAGACAGAATCTCTGTAACCGTCTGTCCTCTGTCCAACATATCCTGTGCATTCTTCACTGAACCCGCATAGCCTAGGATTGTTTCCAAGCAAACCGCCAAATCAGAGGTATCCTCATCACTTTGCATACCACTGATAGCCATTATCTGATTTCTGGTACTTCTGGTGGTCTTCTTCCAAATATATCTGCCTTCCTTATCTACTACTGTACCACTAATCTCATATGCAAGATTCACTGCATTTGCCGGATGTGTGTATGCACCTGCAATGCCATCCTTACCATATACATAGAATCTGTCTGCTGCATCCATAGCCTCTAACGCCAGTTCTCTACTGCCTTCATATAAGATTTCCTTTGGTGTTACCACCTTAAGACTCTTTGTCTCTATCGCAGACTTTAACACAAGCTGCACAATCTTTTCATAATTCTGTGTTACTACTACCTCTACTGAATTATGTCCTGCTTCCTCTCGTACATTATTAATAATCTGGTCGTCCGTGGTCTGCTCATAGACCCCCTCTTCTTCTGTCTTTACAACACGCTTTAGAGTAATCAGATTATCCTGTACAACACTATCAATCACATAGATACCTGTCTGTTCATAGCTCTTTAAGATATCCCCCTGCTCATTTTGAATATAAACTGCGTACATCGGGAATGTAACTGCGCCATTCGCATCAATATCGATATCCTGATACTCGGCAACACCATAAATCAAATCTTCGCCAATAAAGCCAAGTGGCAATAATCTTTTTTTATCCCTTACACTAATTACCTTTTCCTTACCTGTATTCAGATTCTTCAAGGTTAACGTATCACAGTCATAAGCATCTGCTGAATTCTGCCATACTAACATCTCTTCACTTTCCGATACCTGAAAGCTGTCTTCCTGAAGCTGTGATGCAATCTCCACACAGCTTTGCTGTGAAAGGTTAATCTGTAGAATAGAGCCGTCCAAATATAAATAACAAATATTTGCAGAATTAACATAGGAAAGCTGCTCCACATCAGCTGCCAATACATCATAGGACTTATTATATGGGATAAATATCTGCTCCTCTATGGTATTGAGTGCTGCATTGTACTGATAAATCAATATACCAATCTTCCCCTCGTATCTGCCACGATTCATATAACCATATACCATAAAGGTAACGCCACCAGTTTCATCAACATTCAATATCTTGATATCATGATTACCATAGAAGGTTCTGATATCCTTATCCTCATAGAAGCTAAAAAGAGCCGCCAGCTTCTTATCACCGGCATGATAGCAAAACAGCTGGTCTTCATTGACAAAAGCAAGGTTATTACCATCCTCACTCTCCATCATCTGTACTTGTTCATCACGAATGCCAAGCATAATCTTATTGCTTGCATATACATTCGCCTGCGGTTCAAAAATCTGATTCATCGTTCGCTCAAACTCCAACAGATATACACGGTTTGACGTATAGCGAATCCTATAATACTCACTTACATTATATTTTGTCCTGATATTATCAACCAATACACCAACCTGATAATTAATACGGATAGAAGCTGTCTGCTTCTCAATCTCCGAAATAACAATGTCCGGATTGGTTGTTCTTCCTACTGTCAAATCCCCCCATGACACTTGGTCAAGACTGCTATGGATATCTACAAGACTGAACTTTGTATTATCTCCCTTGGAATTCGACTCAAGATTTGCAACCAATTCCTTTGCCTTTTCTTTATCAAAGGTTTTCTCATGAAAGCTCAAAACAAAATTAAGCTTTTCAGCTGTATCATATTCATCTGCATCAATAATTCTTGTGTAATAACGAATGGTTTCTTCAGGGGTTTCCACCAGTAAAATCCAGCTATACTCCACATTCTTATCAATTAAATCCTTGATGGTAACAGTGGCCGTAATCTCATCGTCATTCTCACGATAGTCCGTAATCTGGGTATTCTCTACCAAACGGCTTCCGTCTATGCTTCGCACCTCAAAGGAAAGTCCTGTAATCGTATTTCCGTACTTTTCTAAAGAAAAGCTCAATGTTCTCCCTGCTGCAAGCGGCGTGATAGTATCACGATAAAATCTTCCATCTACCTCCTGACGCAAGCCATGCAGTGTATTAAAAGATATTTCCTTAGATTCTACTTTTGTAACATCCTCTGTCTCTTCCGATACATAGGTTGTCATCATATGTACCAGCGGAAGAGATGCTTCTCCCATTGTAGAAGTCATATCTGTTTTATAATGATTAAATAATCCACTACTGATAAATACTGTGGCCACAAAAACCACAATACATACTATGATTTTAATGATTGCTTTCTTCATCTATGTCTGCTCCCGGCTGTATATTTGTATCAAGCAAGCTACGCAGTGTAGGATTTACATTCAAAAAATCACACAGCTGCTCTAACGGATTCACTCCCTGATGCATTGATGCACGATAGCGCATTCCCTGCTTCTTTACCGCACGAATTAAAATATTCTTCGGTGTATGCTCCATATCAATAAATTCTAAAATCTGTGTATCGTAGCCTTGCTCCTCCAAGAGATTCGCACGAATTGCATCCGTCATAAGAGCTGCCATTCTCTCTTTAATCAAACCGTACTTCAAAAGTGGCTCCAGCTCCTTACACTTTATCTGCTTATTCAACTCATGCTGACAGCAAGGTACAGAGAAAATAACCTTGGCATTCCACTTAACCGCCTTCTCGAGTGCATAATCCGTTGCCACATCGCAGGCATGCAATGTCACAACCATATCCACCTCTACAGGGCCCTCGAAGCTGCTGATATCTCCCACATGGAAGGTTAAGTCATCGTAGCCGTATTTCTGACTTAATGCATTACATTTCTCAATAACATCTTCCTTTAAGTCCAATCCAATGACACGGATATCATAGTGATTCATTACCTTTAAATAATGATACAAAGCAAAGGTCAGATAGGACTTTCCACATCCAAAATCCAATATTGTCAGAGTTCTATCCTTTGGCAGATTAGGTAATATATCTCTTACAAACTCCAGATATCGATTAATCTGACGAAACTTATCATACTTTGCCTTAACAATCTTACCCTCTGCTGTCTGCACTCCAAGCTCCACCAAAAATGGCACCGGCTCTCCCTCCGGTAACACATACTGCTTGGTCTTATTATGGCTTAAAGCCGCCTTATCCACAGACTTTGCTTGTGGCTTGTTCTTTACATTCAGTGTCTGCTTACCCTTCTTACTAATCAACACGACAAGCTTCTGTGTCTCACTCTCTATCTCTATCTGCCGAAAGTCCTCTGTAAGCCTCTCGACATACGTCGGCAGCTCTGCCGGTTCAAGATTCTCGTGAAAAGCCTTTGTTCCCACAAAGCTCTCCGCCTGATATACAAGCTGTTCCTTCTTCATTAATGGACGCAACTTCACCTTACTAATCTTCTCCTTATCCTTGGAGTTACTAGCCACAAGACTTACTACCATTTCATTTTTATCAATATATTCCTGAATTTTATTCTTTAACTCACTCATATCATTTTCCTTCTGAACGCAAATAAAGTCATAACGCCATTAAGGGCATTATGACTTTATTTTAATTGTTATTAAGTAAAACTACAAGTCTATTGTATCGTTTATCTTTCATCAAAATACATCTCTTCGGAAGATATAATTATTCTTTCCTTTGGCCTTGGTCATGTACAAAGACTCATCAGCCATTTTAAATAACATTTCAAAGGGCTGATGTGTTTTCGTGTAGACTGCACCCAAACTGATAGACAAGGTCACTGACATTCCTTGATAGAATAGCTCTCTATTGATCTGTCTTACTACAGAGGCAATTCTGTCCTCTATCGTATTTTCATCTACATCATACACTAGGAACATAAACTCATCGCCACCATATCTACAGACGATACCATCCTCCTTAAAAGCCTCTTGCAAGGTCTGTGCCAATAGCTTTAAGGCTTCATCTCCTCCGGCATGACCTAACGTATCATTTACGCGCTTAAAATTGTCATAATCCAGAACTGCCAACACCATCGGCAGGTGCTTGTCTATTTCTTCATACAGCTTTTGTGTATAGACATCGAAGCCTTCTCTATTATAGACACCGGTTAATGGGTCCTTATGTGCTTTATCAGCAATCTTCTGCTTCTCTTCCATTTCTTTTTGCACATTTACGATTTTACCGATAATGTGCTGCGGCTTTTGACTATCATCATAAATAATATGCGTTACAATACGATACCATTGTTTCAAACCATTCGTATCTACAAGCTGAATTTCCGGCACACTCTTACCCGCATTTACAATTTTATCATAACACTGATAAACCGGCTCCATACTTTCTAAATGCTGCTCTTGCAAATTATATCCTTTAAAACAACACTCTATTTCAAAACCAAATTTTTCATGTACCTTCTCGTCAAAATGAACCGTATCCTTTTGATAGTCATATTCAAAAATATATTCATTTACAATTGCAGAAAGTGTCTCATATCGCTTAATATCCATCTGCTGCTTCTTTGCATGCTTATCCTTTTCATGCATTATCAAAATAATCGCAGCTACAATCACCAAAAAGAAACTGGAAATTCCCGTGATACAAAGCAACGGATTATCCTCTACAAATCTTCGCAATGTGATTTTTTTCTCTGGTTGCTCCATATAATTTCTAAGCATTACCTGTATACTATTATCGGAAATACCGTAGATACATTTATTACATATCGCTACCAATCTGGTATCCTCATCTTCACGAAATGCAAAATACATTCCCCCCATATCAGAGAGCGGAAGCATCGTAAGCTCTTCACATTCCAGATATTCCATGTAATAGTCTGCACTATAATAATTCATTACTGTATAATCCGCTTTTGACGCTTCTACCAACGTCAGTGCTTCTGCATATGTTGCACACTCTGTAATTTGACCTTCTTCCCCTCCATTCATGAGGTTTCTTTCACCGGTAACCTGAGCACATATACCATTCTCCTCAAAAGAAGAAGCAGCAGACTCCTTTTTAACCACAACATTCATACAGTTAAGATATTCCTTTGAATATCTTAACCCTTCTTCATTCAAAACACCTTTGTCAACTCCTGCCAACATATCTATTTCGCCTTCACGTAAAGCTTCCACAGCCTGTTCGACATTTGCATATCCAACATAATCCATTACAAGTCCACTGCTTTGGCTAATTGCATTACACATTTCCCATGCAACACCCGTAAAGCCTGTTTCATTTTCATATTGTACAGGGACCATATCTTTAAGATAGCCAACTCTTAACCGTTGCTTTTCCCTAATATAATCCTTCTCTATTTCTGAAAAATCCGTTTCATAGTTCGTATCTAATATACTGGCACTTACCGCTACAACATCTCTCTCATATACCTCCATACCAGGAGTACGACGTGCTTCCCACTTCTTATTCCAATCCATTGCAATATCATCAAAGGTTTCATTTCGCACCCCATAAGCTGCCTCCAATACTCTGGCTACACCTCGACCATCGGCAAGTGATATATCCTCAAATAAATTACTCCATATGTCATAGTGGTTATCCACAGCTGGTTCAGGACACAATAGTATAATATCCTCCATACTACCATAGGTATCCGGATATGGGTCTGTCTTAACGATAGACAACGTCTGATGGTCAAGTGCATACCCCGATTCATCTAACATAAATTCAACAAATGCTTTTGCAGCATTCGGGTTTTCACTATTTCTGCTAACACCATAGCAATAATCTGCAACCACCGTCATGTACTGCTTACCATTAATTTCATTAGGAAATGGCATAAATGCAACCGATTCCGGATTGGAACCACTCTCCTGTATATGTGAAATCGCCCATGAACCAACAAGCATACAGGCAATCTCACCTTCATTTAACATACGACAGGCGTTATCCCATGTAATCTTCGTGTCAGCACCTTCACAAAGTCCCATTCCCGCTATGGTATACAACATATCATATACCTCATAATGCGTAGACCCCTCTAAAAAAGGATTACTCTCATAGATAAACATGTTATACATATAGTCTGCATTACCCGTCATCTCAATATATGGAATATATTCCCAAAACGCAAGCATCCACTCCTCTGTATAATTTGCAAACATTGGAATAGCACCTGTAATTTCCTTCACATATCCCAAATCTCTAATAAAATCATCCATAGAGGTCGCCATCTCTGTAATTCCAGCCTGATTAAAAACATCCTTATTATATATGATACCTACACCAAATGCCGCAGAAGGTAAACCATACACAAAATTTCCCGATCTTTTACCACCATCTACATAATTATACTTCTGAATCATATTTGTGTAGCTTCCTAATGCACGCAAATATTGTGAATATTCCTCATATTTAATGAATCCCGGTATGAAGAATACATCCCCATAATTACCGCTTTCAATTCTTTTCCTAATTGTATTCTCATAATCAGCAAGCGTAGTAATCTTTACATTGACTTGGGGATATTTTCGATTGAATGCAATCACATATGGCTTCATCTCTTCTTGAGATATATTAACAAGAACTTCGATATCGCCTGCTATTTCATTATCTGTAGCTGCGCAAACTATCTTTTCACTCTCTATACAAGTAGCTACACAAAGTATAATTCCGATGATAACACACCATATTTTCCCACGTTTTACCATACCCATAATTCACATCCTCATCTATTATTACAATTTATAAACAGATTATTATAAATATTTTATCATATTTTCTGTTATTTTCAAACATTCTATTTCAATCCCCTTAAGAAAAAAAAAGCTATAGATTTCTTTTCATCAAAACCTATAGCCCTTTATTCTCTTTATTTATCTTCTTCCAATTTCTTTATCAGAATCTGAAAGCTTACTATTCTCTTTGATATAATCTACAATATCATCAAGCTCTGTAAACGCAAGTCCTACATAGCTATCTGCAGCACCGTAATAAATTGCAATTCTTCCAGTATCTGCGTCGTGAATGGTTGCACAAGGGAAGCATACATTTGGCACAAAACCTCTTTCCTCATACCACTCTTCAGGTGTTAACAGGAAGTTTTCACAACGATACTTCACAATAGAAGGATTATCAATATCAAGAATAGCACCACCGATGCTATATACCAATCCATTACAGGTTCCACTTACACCATGATAGAACAATAGCCATCCTTCGCTTGTCTCAATTGGAGCTGCACCGCCACCAATCTTCACTGACTCCCACCATGCAGTACCACGTCCCATGACATGTCTGTGCTTACCCCAGTAGGTAAGGTCCGGACTCTCACTTACAAAGATATCGCCAAATGGTGTATGACCGCTATCAGAAGGTCTGGATAACATCATAAATTTACCATCTATCTTTCTTGGGAAGAGTACGGCATTTCTGTTAAATGGAAGGAACGGATTCTCAATTCTGGTAAATGTCTTGAAATCTGTTGTCTTAGCCATTCCAATCGCTGCACCATAGAAGTCTCCACACCAGATAATATAGTAAGTATCCTCTACTTTAACAAGACGTGGATCGTATGCATATACAGGCATAAATGAATTGCCATCCTCATCTACGAAATTAATTTTATTCTCTTCAAAATCCCAGTGAATTGCATCCTTACTTCTTCCCATATAAATATATGGTACACCATTTGTCTGCTCTCCACGGAACACTCCAATAAACTCATCCTCATAAGGCATAACTGCACTATTGAAGATTCTTGCCACACCCTTTACAGGATTACGTCCAATGATTGGATTCTCCTTGTAACGCCAAATAGGTGCTCCTATTATATTTTCAGGTCTATCCTGCCAAGGCATATTTGGTACTGCCTTGCTTATCATCTTTACTTTACTCATCTTACTTATCCTTTCCTAAATCAAACTTAGCCCTTTACTGCACCCGATGTTAATCCGCTATAAATCTGCTTCTGGAATAACAGGAATACAATCAATGCCGGAATCAGACTAATAATTACACCTGCGCAAATCAAATTGTACTTACTGCCAAGAGGGCCTACGAAGGTATATAATGATATTGCTACTGTTTTCAGCTCCGGAGAGCTTAAATAAAGGCTTGCATTATAATATTCATTATAAGTTCCTACGCCCTTTAAAATCATAACAGTTACAACTGCCGGCTTTAACAGTGGAAACAGTATTTTAAAGAAAATCGTCATATAAGACGCACCGTCAATATAAGCTGACTCATCCAATGACACTGATATATTTTCAAAAAACTGAATAAAAATATAGATTGCAATAACATCTGTTCCCATAGACAAAACAACATATCCAAGCAAACTGTTAATCAGTCCCAGCTTATACATCAGCTGATAGGTAGATACCTGCATGGCAATACCTGGAAGCAGTGTTGCAAACAAAAACATGCTTCTAATCAAACCATTTCCCGGGAATTTGAATCTGTTTAACACATATGCCAGCATGGAACCTATCATAACAGAGCCTGCTACCACAAATATCAAAATAATTGTAGAATTGATAAATGCTCTGCCCATATCTGCCTTCTGAAATGCCTCAATAAAGTTATCAAAGTTAAACCAGTTTTGTGGCATTGTCATGACACTGGTTGTCTGATATTCTTCCTCTGTCTTAAAGGCTGTAATCACGCATGACACAATTGGCAATACTGCAACAAAAGAAAAGAAAATCAATGAAGCATACTGAATTACAATCCAAGCATAGTGCTTTATTTTTTGTATTGTCGACATAATTATCTCCTCCTTGCCTTTGCTCTTTCTCTTGCCATTCTTTTTTCACGTCTCTTAGCTGCATTCACATCATCATCTTCTACATCTCTAAAAACGTATTTGAAGAGCAGCTTTTGCAATATCGTAGCCGCAAAAATAATTAATAACAATACAATTGCCATCGCAGATGCAAGTCCAACCTTCTGGCTTGTATGCGCTATCTCATGCATTTTTACAAAGTAGGTAGCTGTACCATTTGCACCACCTGACATAATAACAAACGGAGGCTCAAATGCGCTCAATGAACCTGTAATAGACATAATCAGATTTAACATAACAATCGTTTTAATGCTTGGCAGCATAATATATCTAAACTGCTGCCATTTATTTGCACCGTCTAACATAGCTGC
>JAZNMO010000172.1:0-9387 GCA_045579665.1 Lachnospiraceae bacterium | reverse complement strand
AGGCATATTACCGCCCACAATATCCGTATCTTTCTTTTTAGTCTGTGTATTATTTCTTTTGCCATGAACAAACAACCCTCAACCTTTATTTGTTTCTATTATTCCATCTTTGACCGGCACCCCTAGCCGCCGCCGCTTGCTTTCTATCCCATCTGGCAATACTGATGCGGTCATTCAGCTTTTTCATGCCGTTGGTTTCGCAATAATCATTGTAGGCTTGATTCTGCTTAGATAACAGTGCCGATTTACGCATATACATACGTTCTAATTCACTCTTGGCATATTCGTCTTGGCACTTGTCCATAGCTTCCTTTAAGCCTAACACTTCCCTTTTTGTATCTCTTATCCTACGTTCAAGCAATCGCTGACGTTGTTCTTTTTCGTACATCTTAAGATTTTCTTCACTGTCAAAATGCTCAAATGGATTTGACATTCCCTCATAATATACGCTGAAAGAATGTCTGCAATTGGCTCCGGACAATCCATCAACTTTTCCAAACCTTGTGCTTTCTATAAAGTCCGGATATTCTTCTGCTCCTAAATTCTCCGGAGTTTTAATGTCTGGCATGGGATATATTTTGTTTAATTCCTGCCAATTAATCGAAAATACTTTTCCTTGCCATACTTGGTGTGTTGGTCTTGCACCCAAATGACTTGATGTAATTACAAGTCCGGCTCCCATCTCTTTCATTCTGGCAAGTCCAATCTGTGAAGATGCCTGGGAAACACCAGTACGGACACAACGAAGCGTTGCTGTTTCAATTGTGTCTGTATGGCCGCTTTCGTATTTTATTTCTACACCGTGAGATACAATGCTATTTACCGCTTCTCTTACCGCTTCCGTGTAAGATAAGGAGCCTGTAATGACATTATTATAAGCAATATCCATAGCGGATATAAAAGCTTTTTGCGATTCCTTTGCAATAGTTCTTGTGAAATTATTAAGTAATCCCATAGTCGCAATATAATTTCTCTGCATGATCCGGATAAGATTAGGACTTTGCTCTAATGTCTTAGGAGATAACCCCACGCTTTCATAAACTTCATTGTCATATTCAATCGCCTTAACTCCGGCTTCTTCCATTGCTTCTTTGATTTCCTGCTCCTGCAAGCGTGTTTTCCTTGCAATCTCGGCTTGAATATCCTCTAACAGAATACCGGCTTCTTGCAATGTTTCAATTTGCCACTTGTCCGTAGCTGTCAGAAGATAATCTTCCCCTCTGCCAATACGGAGCATCATTCGGTCAATTATTCTTTTGATTATGCTGTTGTGTATCTGTTCTGCTATATCCTCTGCCGGTTCGCTGATATGCAACATATAATTAGGGTCTAGCACTATTCCTCACTCCCAAACAATGATGGCTCTTTCGGTGTAGCTTCTGCAACCATAGTTTTTGCATCTTCTTCACTCATTCCCTCAAACTTAACAAAATACATCCACGCAGGTGCTTTATTTGATATTACATATTTCCACCAAGTAGCCTTGTCCTCTTCCAGATTGTAAGTAATGTCACCGAAGTTATAAATTGCTTCATACACTCCCACCGGTGCCAAATCGTACAGGTCAGCAAATACATTTAGTGCATAGATTACCCTATCAAGGCATCCTTCCACCTTATCACGCACATCTTTGATAAACTGAATGGTTCTCTGCTGTTCAGCTTCTACTCCTGTAGCTGTCTGTATGCCTGTAGATTCGTTGAAAACGAAATATCCGTTAGAATATCCAATCTTGTAGCCAATCTGGCTTAAAAGGGCATTTAAACCGCTTAGACGTGTATCTGTGTTAAGCTGTGGATTGATTTCTTGGTAAAAGTCCTCTGTGCCATTACCGTAAACATTTTTTACATAGTCCGGCAATCCCATAGACTCGCGCTGATTCTTGAAATACAATCCAGTGTTTGCAACCTTTCCACCGGAAGGAAGTAATCTGTCACTGTCTAATAGAACAGTTCGCTTGCTATCCAAGATTTCCTTACTGTTTCTGCTGTATGCAATATCCAAATCCTTTAATTCTTCAATTGCATCACTAAAAATAGGCAATCCCATAGGACTATCCACATCTACATTGTTTGCATGGGGCATTTTCAACACACCATACAAAGGACCATCCACATTTTGAATGAATGATTCTTCTGATAAATCGCTCCAGGGTGTCTTTGCAATGTCAACGCTCTTGCTTGTATCGTTGGCAGAATCTCCTACATAACAACGATTAGTGATTGCATACACATCATTGATAAATCTGTGGTATTCCAATCTGGTAAAGTATTTCTTGCCAACCGTCTCTTGATTGACAAATACTACTCCGCTAATTTCTCCGTTTTCAATATCCGTCACAATAAAATTACCGGGCACCACCAAATCAATGCCTTTTCCATTAGGCTTAAGAATAATAGTACCATAAGCACATCCGTATTCCACCCACTCACGAATCCTAAAGTATACATTGTCAATTTGCTTTTGCAGCCATTCCGCCCTTGCACTTCCGTCTATGGTAATCTTCGTACCTAGCATTGCAAGTCTGGCCGTTTCGGAACACACAGCCTTGGCAAAGTTGATTGTCTTAATATGGTCTGCATCATCCAACCAATACGGCTTGCCTTGATAGATTTCAAAGCACTTCCGAATCATCTCTTCCATGCTCTGTGAAATAATCGGTTCAATGTTAAATTCTTCTTTAGCTTTACTTCTGAAAATCATATTAAACCACCCTTTTATCCTTGATATAATACTCATTATGCACTTGTACCTCTCTTGTTATATAAACTCTCCAAGGCATACCTTGTAGCATCTATTGTATGATTGTTTGCATCCGGATAACCACTGATAACATTGCCGTCCTTGTCTCTTTCGTATTCATACTCGGTAAACTCCTTGTATGTTATTGGTGTCCTAACAGGGTCAATAACGTGCGTGTAGCCTTGCAGGAATTTCATACCATATTCCACGCTTCCCGGACCTTTTACCGCACCCCTTGCCGGAAGTCCTTTATCTCGGTAATCGTTAATGGATTTAGGCTCTGCACTATCGCAAGTAATTGTATAATCATTGTATCTGGCATCAATAATTATCTGTGCTGTGGCCTCATTCTTTAGCTTATTACCGGTTATCTCTGCAATGTGATATATCTTCTTCCTTGCTTCGTCAACATACAATCTCTTAAATGCAAAAATGTCTGGGTACCATCCCCAGTCCACACCTTGATAGATTCTGTCAAAGGTTGCTATTTCTTCATCCGTGATTGCCCTCACTTCCAGATATTCAAATACGTTACCGCCATCACCATTAGCAACACCCATGTACTCGTGGTCGTATGCCTCTGGATTAACTTCTTTCAAGTGTTCTGCATCATTTATAAATTTCTCACCTAACCATTCCGGTGGAGCCTCGGTATAATTTGAATTGTGGATAACTCTCTTGGGATTGGGCTTAAGTTTTATCCTATGCACCCAGCTACTCTTGCTCTTTGGTGGATTGTATGAAGAAAAGTCGTAGGAATCATTACCACCACGCAGCACAGACTGATTGACACTTCGCTCCTGGGCGTCACCCTTCATCTGGTCCTTTTCTTCTTTCCACAAGATACCAATATAGCCAAATTCCGGTTTTATAGACTTCAACTTCGTTTCATCATCCAACCCTCGGAAATAGATAATCTGTCCGGTCTTTTTGTATTTGATTTCCAATGGACTCTTGGTAAACTCAAACTCATCACTCAACCCCAGCGTGTTTATACACCACTTCATCTGTGCATACACCGAATCCTTCAACGTGCCTGCAACCTGCCTGGTTATACAAGCATGCATGACCGGATTGTTTTTGATAAGCTCTACAATCTTAAAACCAATGTATGATGATTTAAGACCACCACGTCCACCCTCAAATACATACTCCACATTCGGTTTTATTTGACGGTTGATATCCACAAATGCCTTACCAATAACCTCCGCAGGAAGACGGTATCGCTCATTTTCACCGCCAGCATTGGCCCTGTCGCTTAATTCCGTTAATGCCACAAAAGCCTTTGTGTTTCCCTTCATGGCGGATTGTATTTGACCGGCCATAATCATAGATGCAACGGTGGCGTCCTCGTCCATAACGTCACCGCACATCTTCTGTACACGCTTCTTTGATTGCTCGTCAAGCTGGCTGTTAAGCATTAGCTGCGCAAGCTGGGCCATGGTTTTCTTGTTCCGCCTGGCTATTACGCTGGCCTTGCCGCCCCTCGACGCCTCCTCCACGCTTAACACGTGCGCCTGTGGTATTAAATTTTGCTCATTTGCCATCTAAACACCACCTTTATATCTGTCATACTCCCTTAACTCGTTCTGCATTCTTCTTAATGCCTTACCATAATCGTTTTTCAAGTGCTCACTCTCGGTCCTTGCGATTGCATCCTTTAACCGGTTAATCTCATCAACATGGCGCTGACGCATTTTATCCATTAATCAACACCGCCTTTTCACCGGTGAATGATTCCCAACGGTCGATTATTACATCAATAAACCTTGGATCATACTCCATCACAAAAGCATTTCTGCCGTTCTGTTCGCAGGCCATGATAGTGGTACCACTTCCGCCAAACAAATCCAGCACGTTCTCGCCCTGCCTTGTGTTGCACTTAATCTCATAGTCAAACATTTTAATAGGTTTCATGGTAGGGTGTTCTTTGCTTACCCTTGGCTTTTCAAATTCCAGAATAGTAGTTTGTTTTCTATTCTTGAACCAATAGTGCTTGCCATCTTTCCAGCCATACAAACAAGGCTCGTGGTCGTCCTCTTCGTATTCCTCCGTCATTCCCTCAGGTAAAGACTTCTCACCGTATAAACAAGGCTCATGCTTCCACTGGAAGTCCTGGCGGCCAAGCACAAGTGAGTTTTTAACCCAAATAAGGCACTGACGCACTCTAAAACCAGCATCACGACACGCCCCTCGGAAATTGTACCCTTCTGAGTCAGCATGCCAAATATGAAAAGCTGCGCCGTTTTTCATTACAGCCCATGCAGCCAAGAAAGCGTCCGTTAAAAACTGTCTGAATGCGGAATCTTCCATGTTATCGTTTTTAATCTTTCCTGCGGTACCTTCATAGTTTACGTTGTACGGCGGATCCGTTAAGAGCATGTCCGCAACGGCGTCACCCATTAACTTCTTTACATCGTCAACCCTGGTCGAATCACCACAAAGCAATCTGTGGCGCCCAAGTTGATACAAGTCGCCAAGCTTGCTCTTTGGCTCTTCCGGTACCGGCTTGTCGTAATCGTCCTCGACAACCTCCGCCTCTATTTCTGGCAGGGAGAAGCCAAAGTCGGTCATGTCAATGTTTAATATGTCGTCCAGCTCACTACCAAGCAAAGCAGCATCCCACAGGGAATCCTCTCCAACTTTGTTGTCTGCCAAACGATACGCTTTGATTTGCTCGTCAGTCAAATCATCAGCAACCACACAAGGAACCACATCAATCCCTAACTTCTTGGCCGCTTTGTAACGTGTATGACCACACACAATAATGTTGTTCTTGTCAATTACAATGGGAACCTTAAAACCAAATTCTTTAATACTGTTTGCAACCTTATCAACAGACTGGTCGTTCTTTCGTGGATTCTTTTCATATGGTTTTACTTCAGTAATTGGTTTTTCAATGATGTTCATTTACACTCTCCTTCAAATAAAATAAAAAAACACTCCACATCCTATAGTTACTCAATACTATTGTAAAGGATGTAGAGTGAATTTTTGTGTACACGTTATTCAATTATCAACCACAACTTCTTCAAAAAAATAATCATCATTTGCATTTCTATGGTAATTTAAAAATTTCCATACTGCATCAGCTTCGTTTTTTGCAAAAATTATTACTTTTCTGTATTCTTCATTCTTGGAATCAAATGTTTTGTATTTAAACAAAAATGCTTTTCTTTTAAATATCATTCTTACATCTCCCAAATTCCATAAAGTATCATCCACCGCTTGATAGCAGCCATACCTTTTCGCCTGTGTCCGTAAAAGTCTCCCTTGCCTATGTAAAGGTAATTTTTGGCACAAATATCATCATATGATAGATTGTCCACTAAACTGTAAAAGACATATGGTGCTATGTATGGTGGCAATTCTGCTAATGCATTGCGGATGATTGCTTTCTGCTCCTCGTTAGCCTTTCGGCAGAAATCAAGAATATAATGCATTTCATCGTCTGTAATTCCATAATCTGCGTATGACATTTCCCTAGTTCTCATATATCCCCCTTTTCTGCCTTAAGTTGTGTCAATCAACAACCTTAATTTCCTTTTCTTTCTTTGCCACCCGGTACCCACGATTAAATCCATCAGCGTAAGCATCTTCAATTTCCTTGCTTGACATTACCGACATAATAATCATGCCGGCAACAAGGAAAAATAACGCTGTCAAAATAAATGTAACCACACCCATGTAATATCAATCCATCCTTTCTGTCGTTCTTCGCATTACCTCAATGCCAGTTTCCTCTTCACACATCTTAATCATATCAACACCACTGTCCACGCACTCTTGCCAGATTATTTGGGATTCAGCAAACAAATCGTTAATTCTGTTATATCCCCATCCATGCTTGCGGTGTAGTGCCAGTGCAATTCCTGCATACACTTGTGGAGTGATTTGATTTATCTGTTGGTACATTGCCTTGTACTGGTTTACAAGCCTTTTGTTTGCCATAATCATTCTCCCATCTTGTCTAATATGAAAGTGCAATCTGTAATTTTCTCCATGCAATCATTAAGGACTTTCGATATAAGTTTAATGTTGGTATCTCTTGCGACACTATCCAAAAGAGTATTTGCAATTGCTAACCTTTCAACCTTGCTACGTTTAATCAATTCTATTTCTTGTACCATAACTACTCCTTAATCTCTTGTCGCATTGCATCAATAATATCTTCAAGTAACTTGGTGCTTGCGTTATCGTAATCTTCGCCAACTAAAATATCATTGCTACCAAGAATCTGTAGTGCTTCATAGCAAGCTACGTATTCTCTGAAAATGTTTCTCCATGTGTTGTCCATAACTCCTCCTATTCTGCTTCTGATTGAAGCCATTTCAAGTATTCTTTACATTCCAAACAAGAATTGTCAAAAGAACACCCATCACAACTAAACAATTCAGAACCGCCATCCCAAATGTTTCTTCTCAAAAACTCTGCCAATTCTTCATTGGTCATGCTACGGATTTTGTCAGCATTGGTCTTCTTTTTACAAATAATTTTTTCCCCAAATATTCCTTCATCTGGTCTTTGATAATTCATATATATTCTCCTTCCGTATAAGGTGCAATATCCATCCAATGTGTTACATACTTATCCATGATTTGAAATCCAAATCTCCAATGTCCATTTCCGTAATAGTAATATCTTAAATCAACAGTTCCACCAATATTTACCATTACAGGATATTGCATATAATCATATGTAATCGGATTATGTTTTTCCTCTGGCAATCTCTCACTGCAAGGAATCCAACCGCCCTTATATTCCTCTGCAAGTTCGTTGACTATATTCATGCATCTTTTTACGATTGATGCAGGCACATTTCCACCAACAATACCATATCTGTTAATAAATCCTTCATGTTCTTCTTTTAATTCGCTTATCAGCTTATCTATAAATTCTTTCATTGCTATCCTTTCCCGAACAAACTAACTTGTCCGTCACACTGCTTCTGTTTCAGTTCCCTTGGCTTATACACCTTGTTCATATCCCCTGCATAGAAAACGTCAATCTCATTGAAATCAAAATCCTTGCAATTATTCACCGACTTTGCCCTACTCTCTGGCATTGTTTTTCTCTTTGCATCACAATAGACAGCATCCCCATAGTGGCAATGGCTACAATATCTGCAATACTGTTTCATGCTACACCTCACTATCTTGTGGCATCTGGAATACAAATTCTGTTTCTGCCACTTGCCTTAAACCACATTTGCACATTTCACAATTTTGGTAATGTTCGCATATCATGTCTAACACCTTAATGGCTTTTTCTTTGGTGGAATAATCAGCAATCTTACACTGTGTACTGTCCTCGCCATTA
Source organism: Lachnospiraceae bacterium (assembly GCA_045579665.1). Taxonomy (GTDB): domain Bacteria; phylum Bacillota; class Clostridia; order Lachnospirales; family Lachnospiraceae; genus COE1. The sequence goes on along the minus strand of JAZNMO010000172.1, from coordinate 1,326 downwards.
AATGAACATACATCTCCATAAACATCTGTTTTGATTGTATCTGTATTGCTTACAAATATAATTGCTCTTTTGTCTTGACTTCTAATAATCATTCCTACACCTCGCTATCTTCATTTTCGTTGTAGATTTCATCAAACTTCCCACTCTCTGTCAGTTCAATGTAGTTATCTACCATTGCCCTTAATTCATCATCCGTCTTTAGTTTGGTACAATGTGCATGTAATACAACTTTGCCATCTTTAGCTATCCATACATGACGGTTTGGTACTTGCCTTACTTCATAACCTTTGTATTCAATCATTCCACACCTTCTTTCAAATCCGCAAATTCCTTTTCATATTCTGCTAACTTCAGCTTTGCAAACTCCAAAAGGCTTTTTTTAAAATCTCTACTAAAAACTTCATTCTTATAGCAAGCGGAAACAAGGCTTATCCAATGCTGTTCTTTTTCAACATCATCAATAATTTTTTTTAGTGATTTGATAGTGTTTTGTAACTCCTTCGCTTTCTCAAATGTTTCAATTTTCATTCCACCCCACCTCTTTTCACTATGCGTCTAATTTCTGCCTTAAAAGAATCCAAAAAGTTTTCTAATGGTCTTTGTATCGTTGTGTAAGGTTCAACATGGGATAACACTTCAACAACATTTAAGTCATTCAATACTTCTCCTGTCTCTTCCACAACCTTTTCCACATCATAGGCTGTGGGCTGTGCCATAATAATGTCATTTATTTGTCTGTTCCAAGGTATGTTCTTATCATTCAACACCTTAAATAAAGCATCCGCATCTATCAATCTACCCATATCTTCTCCTTTCATTGCCAATCAAGCAATTTTCCACACTTGCACCTATAAGGCTTGAGTATATCTGCCAACCATTCATTGCAACTTGGGCATCTGTATTCTTGATGCAAACAAGTATCATCTATTGGCACAATCAATGGTTTTTCGGCAATTGTTTTCTCCTTCAACGCCTTAAATTCGTCAATAGTGCCGATTGCATAATAATCTTTGCACATATCCTTAACCATCAATAATTGGTCTTTCATGCTTTGTATCTCTTCCACTGTGCCGATTGCTCGGTACTGTTGCAATTCTCTTAAATGGTCTAACACGTTAGCATCCACACACTCACAATTTCCCTCACTGTACATGATGCAAATACCATCACATTCTTCCATACACTCCTTGACAGTTCTTTCGTAATATTTCAATAAGTTACATTCATTCTCCGTCATACTCATTACCCCACTTCCCACAAAATAGCTTGTCCGCAATTAGAACAATAGCCACTTTCTTTATTTGGTATTAATCCATTACAAACAGG
>JAZNMO010000171.1:0-55885 GCA_045579665.1 Lachnospiraceae bacterium | reverse complement strand
TTACGAAAAAGGACTAAAGAAGATGGCTAAAGCATGACGTAATGCTGTGGAAAGAAGAATGTCGGAAAGCCGTGTGAGGGAGAACCTCATGCACGGTTTGATGAGGGGCGGATGAAAATTTTCATCCGCCTACTCTACTGTTTCATCAATCATTTCAAATAAATCACCAACAGGTACGTTAAGTAATTTACTAAGTATTTCGAGATTTTCAAATTTTATACTACTAGTTTCATTATTTACTATACGATTGAAATTTTGATAGCTTAAGTCCATTTGTTTGTATAACCAGTATTTTGTATGGTTTTGCTCTTGAAGGATTTCTAAAATACGTAATCGTAGCATGTTATTCCCCCTTAGTAATTATCAATAATTATAATAAAAATGTTATTCTTGAATAACTTATGTAGAAGTTATATAATGTAGACATGAGATATTGTTTGACAAAAAGTGAAATTGACAGAAAAACAAATGTTGAAACAGGTTTGTGGAAAGGAGAAATCTAATGATAAGTTTTCCATTATTGGAGAGAAAAATTACTATTAGTGACGGAAGAGTTAATTATAATAAGTGTATTTTTGAATTCGGGAAAAAGGCTGCAGACGCAGGGAAATTGTTCAAGAAAGAGTATCAAAAACAATGTGAATCTATTGAGGATGTTTCTAATTTTGCATTAGGTATAGGTAATATAATTATTAGGAAATATTTAGAGGAGTGTATCGAATATATTGTTGAATTAGGAGTATACAATATTAGCGCTGAAAAGTTTGCAGATAAGTATTATTTTGACAATTTCTATTCGTATGAAGACTGCTATCATAAAGTGAATGATAAATATATGAATATTATTTTGACGGAAGAGGAGAAAGATGAATATCGTAGACTGAGGAAACAAAGTCGTGGGCGATGGCAAGGAGGAGGTTTTGGATTATCAGGAGCGATTAAGGGAGCTGCAACAGCAGGAGCATTAAATATGGCGTCAGGAGCTTTGCACGGCCTTGTAAATATGGGAGGGAAGTTAATTTCAAATGCGGCGGCTTCTCGACAAAAAGCAGAATTGTTTAACGATGCAAGCACATATAATATTTTGGTTAATGGAGTAGTTGAGAGTGTTTATAATATGGTATATGCACTGACGAACTGCATTTTAGATATGGGAATTCAGGAAATGGATATTATATCGGACAACGATATAGAAGAAGCTAGAATATTAATGAATAACTTGAAAAAAAATGTAGTTCCAGAAGAAAAAAGGATAGAATTACTTATAAGAGTGATAGAGTTAAATCCGTACAAAGAAGATGCATACACATATTTAGTAGTAAACTATGGTGATCCAAGAAATGAAATAGAAAAAATAGCAGACTATTTTGGTACGGATGTCAGGAAGGAAAAAAATAAGGAGATAACAAAATTTTATAATCAATTAGATTTGTCGACAGAAGAGAAAACATTAGACGGAAAAGTGAGATTAATTGAGGTGGCAAAACAATTGGGATTGCCAGAAACGGAAGTAGATAAGGTCAAAGAGATAAATAAAAAATTGGCTGATTTTGATGTGAAGGCACGTACAGTAGATAGAGTAATATTTGAAACAAGGGAAGAAGCTTCATTAGCAAAGACAGAGTTGGATAGCATCAAAAAGATAATGTCCAAGATGAAAGAAGATGATGAGCAGGACGTTATAAATGCTAAAGAAAGTATTTTGAGTTTGAAATTAGAGACTAAGATTCAAGATAAGTACCTTGAGAAAATCAATGATTTATTAAGTAAGCTGGATGTACAGGCAAGGACATATAATAAGGTGGTTTACGATACAAGGGAAGATGCACTTCTGTATAAGAAGGAAGATGAAGAGGTTAAGGCTGTTTTTAAAACGATAGATACAAATAATCTTGCGAGTATTGATAATGGCTATGAGAAAATTGCTAATATGGCTTTAGTGACGGATATTCGAAAATCATATCTTGGAAAATTAGAGAAGAGTAAGCAAAAATTATTGGAAGAGCGAGCTAAGGTATTAGCTTCCTTTGAAGCAGTAATATCAAATATTTCAGTTGATGATGAAGCAGAATTAAATGCCTTTATTGAAAGGATTAAGGCGTCTAATATTTCTTATGATGTTAAGGAATTTGTGATAGGACAGATTGAAAAGAAGATAAGTGTAAAGAAGGGAAAAAACTAACGAAAGGAAAATAAAAATGGGGAAGAAGAAAGAAGATACATATCAATCAGTTTCAAATGATTTGGAGGCATTATTATCTTTGGCACCTAAGGCAGTTCAGGACACATGGAATGCTGATATAGAGGAGAAAAATAAAGAAGATGCAGAAATGAAAATGATTGGTAAACTTGAAAAAGAATATACATATACACCAACATTGCTAGAGAATATTAAGAGTAAAGGATTTCAGTCTGTAGCAGCAAAGGAAAAGGAGAAGGAGTACGAGATAAAACTGATTGAAGAATACAAGCATTTACAAAAGAGAGCTGATTCGATTGCAAAGGCATATGGTGCGTGGATATATTCAATAGTGATTGCAGTAATTGCAACATTAGGGGGCATAACAATAGGACCTTGGTTTTCGTGGATTGGAATTATTATTGCAATACTCGTGGTTTTGGCATTTTGGGGTGTTGTAATAGAAAAGAAAGAGGATGTGGATTCTATTAAGGATGACCAATCGAGAATGAAACAAATAGAAAATAAGTTTATTATCAATAATGATACAGTTCAGTTAAAAAATGTATCAAGTGCGACAAAAAATGTTGATAAATAAGTTTCTATTTGAGAATGTATAAAAAAATAATCATATATTATACCTCTGAATAACAATAAATACATAACTTCAAGGAGGTATAATTATGGCAGCAGATGTAGAAACAATGTTTTATGTTCGTGAGAAACCGTGGCATGGATTAGGAACATCAATTGAGGAGGCACCTGAATCTAAGGAAGCTTTACGATTAGCAGGTCTTGACTGGAAAGTGAAGCAGATACCAATCTTTACGGACTCTAAGACAGTAATCAATGGTTACAAAGCGAATGTAAGGGATACAGACGGTAAGGTTCTGGGAGTAGTAACTGACCGATATAAGGTAATTCAGAATGAGGAGGCTTTTGCATTCACAGATGAATTATTAGGTCAGGGCGTGCGCTATGAAACGGCAGGTTCTTTACAGGATGGCAAGAAGATATGGTTATTAGCAAGAATGCCAAGAGAGTATATTATTTCGGGAGAGAGAATATCGCCATATTTAGTGTTTAGCAATACTCATGATGGTAGTGGTGCTGTGAGAGTAGCGATTACGCCGATTAGAGTAGTATGTAATAATACACTTAACCTAGCACTAAATACTGCGAAGAGAAGCTTTTCTATGATACATACAGGAGATATTAGAGGAAAGGTGCAGGAGGCTAAGGATACTCTTTTCATGGCAGAAGAATATATGGACAAGCTATCTGTTGAGATTGAGAATCTTAGAACTCAAAGGGTGACAGATGAACAGGTGGAGAAGTATATAGAAATATTACTGCCGTTATCTGATGGAGTGTCAGATTTGCAGGCAAAGAATATTTCGAAGCTTCGGATGGATTTGAGAAGCAGATATTACGAAGCACCTGATTTGAAGAATCTAGGAAAAAATGCGTATCGATGGATTAATGCAGTAAGTGATTTTGCAACACATATGCCACCATTGAGAAAGACTGCAAATTATAAGGAAAATTTATTCTCAAAGACAATAGATGGTAACCCATTGATTGATAGGGCATATCAATTATTAACAGCATAATGATTTCAAGTATAGTGGGAGTATCCATAGAGGGTACTCCCTATTATATTTTGGTAGACATGGGAACAAAGAGGTGAGGAAGTCTATGAGACGATTAATTTCAACAGTAGAGCTGGAAAAGAAAGAATGGCTTAAATATAGGAAAATGGGAATAACTGGTACAGATGCAGGGGCAATTGTAGGATTGAATCCCTATGTATCAGCATTTCAAGTGTTTCAAGATAAGTTAAGTGATGAAATTATCGAATATGATAATGAAAGCATGAGACAAGGGAGAGATTTAGAAGAATATTGTGCGCAAAGATTTATGGAGGAGACTGGTTTAAAAATAAGAAGGGCAAATGCTATTTATCAGAATGAGGAGCATCCAATAATGTTAGCTGATTTTGATAGATTGATAGTAGGGCAAAAGGCAGGGTTAGAATGTAAAACGGTTAGCCCATACTCAGCAGATAGATGGGAAAATGGAAATATTCCAGCGCATTATCAAATGCAAGTACAGCACTATTTAGCGGTGTCAGGATATGATTCTTGGTATATTGCAGCATTGATTTTCGGTAGAGATTTCATTATCAGAAAGATTGATAGAGATGAAGAACTTATTAAGAATCTAATTACGATAGAAGAAAGATTCTGGAATGAGAATATCATGAAAGGGATAATGCCTAATCCTGATGGGACAAAGAGTTGTTCAGAGCAGATTGCGAAGATATATTTCAAATCTGATAAAGATAAGGCTATTGAATTGCATGGATATAATGATATGCTCCGCAGACGTCAGGAACTAGTGCAGCTTATTGATAAGATGGAAAAGGAAAAGAGCGCCATAGAGCAGAAGGTAAAGATGGAGATGCAGGATGCTTCATCTGCGATAACAGAGGAGTTTAAAGTGTCATGGAGTTCCTATGAAATGAAGCGGTTAGATACAAAGCGATTAAAGGAAGAGCAACCGGAAGTATATGATAAATACTGTAATACTTCTAGTGCAAGAAAATTTATGATTAGCCATGCGGCGTAGGAAAGGATTATAGATGAATCAGATTGATATTAAACAAGAATTAGAAATGCAAGCGAATGCAGAAGTTGTAGAAGAGAAGGTAAAACTTACGAAGAATATGACAATACAGGATATGGTAAAAGCCATGATGCCTGAAATTAAAAAGGCACTTCCGTCAGTGATTACACCAGAGCGATTTACTAGAATTGCATTGTCGGCATTAAATAATACACCGCAATTACAACAGTGTACGCCGATGTCATTTCTAGCTGCCTTACTTAATGCAGCACAGTTGGGATTAGAACCGAATACACCATTGGGACAGGCGTATTTAATTCCATATCGTAATAAAGGAACGTTGGAGTGTCAGTTCCAAATAGGCTATAAAGGATTAATCGACTTGGCATATCGAAACGGGCAGATGCAGACAATACAAGCGCAGGCAGTCTATGAAAATGATATATTTGAATATGAATATGGATTGGAACCTAAACTAGTACACAGACCAGCATACTCGGAGAGAGGAATATTGGTCTATTTTTATGGAATTTTCCGAACAGTAAATGGAGGTTATGGATTTGCTGTTATGAGTAAGACAGAGATGGATTTGTATGCCAAGACATATTCAAAGGCAATTGATTCTGGATTTAGTCCATGGAAAACCTCTTATGAAGAGATGGCGAAGAAGACAGTAATTAAGCAGGCATTGAAGTATGCACCTATTAAAACAGATTTCCAAAGAGCATTATCGACGGATGAAAGTATCAAGAAGGAGATATCATTTGATATGAGTTCTGTAAGAAATGAACCAATAGAGCAGGAGATTGCATAGGAGGATAGGCGATGAAGTACAAGGATTTTGTAGATGAAGTAGTTAAACGGTTAGAAGGTTTTTATGGCGGGGATGCAGAGATTACAGTTAGAAAGGTAATTAAGAATAACAATCAGAATCTAGATGGATTGCATATCGTTTTCAAGAATGAAGGTACAGGTATAACACCCATACTGTATTTGGAAGAGTATTATGGAGCATATTTGACTGGAAAAATGAGTATCGAGGAATGTGTTGGTTCTATTATTGATTTAAGAAGAGAGCAGACAGTATCGGAAGTACAGGTGCAAGGTTTGCTAGCGAGGATGATGAATTGGGATTCAATTAAAGAAGATATTTATCCTATGTTGGTCATGACAGAAGATAATCAAGAGATGTTGGATAGTCTTGTACATATGGAGTTTTTGGACCTATCTGTTATTTATAATATTCGGATAGAAGCTACCGGTATGGAATCAGCGTTTGTGAAAGTAAGCAATTCATTATTCGAGAAGTATGGGATTACGAAAGAAATCTTACATCAACAAGCACTTTGTAATATGAAGAAGGACGGTTATGGATTTAGAAGCATGGGGATGGTTATCAGCGAAATGATGAACGAAGAACTGGATGAAGATTTTCTAGAAAGTGGAATTCCTATGTTTATCATGACGAATAAGAGAAAGCAATATGGAGCAGCCGGGATATTAGATAAACAGTTCTTACATGAGGAATGCTTAGGTAAAAGTTTCTTTATCATCCCATCATCTACGCATGAAACAATCTTTGTTCCTGATGATAATGTGGAGCAGGATGCGTTAGATAGTATGGTAAGGGAGGTGAATCAGACATTAGTTGGAGTAGAGGAGAGATTATCTAACCATACATATTATTACGACAGTAAGATAGAAGAAATCAGAATAAGAAAATAGACCTAAGGGAGTGGACAGAATGAACGACATTATAAAAATTATAGTGATTGAAGTAGTAAGGGCAGTAGTAGAAACTGTAGGAAATCAGTTGAAGGATTCGTAAACCACGAAAACCACATAAACCACCGCTTTTGTGGTACAGATATATCTTGTGATATATCTGTCCTTTGAAAGTTGTGGTTTTTGTGGTTAAGGTGGTTTAAATTCCAGACAATTATGCTTGTTTAGGCATAAAATTTTTTATAGTAGCGTGAAAAAAATTTCTGCTCATTTCTATGTAAGTAACAAAGATATTTTACGAAAATTTCATGTATAGAAAATCTAAGTGAGTCTATATGGTCAGAATTTATGGCTTGAATATATTGGTAATATAGTCCGTCTATATCGTCACTGTAACCTGGGATAAGGTTATTTTCTTGGAGAAGCATATGAGCAGGAGTATGTAGTGACAATTTTGTTTTGATATCATTAAGTAATTGCTCGGCAAATGATATTGCTGCTTTATATCCAGTAATTGAAATATCAAAAGTAAAAAGAACATTCAGTATATCGTGAGCAATTGCTATATATAATTCATAGTTATTAGGAACCGAAAATGAATTTGCATCTATAATAAACCACTTTTTGCACTGGTCAAGACATTCGGGAAATACATGAGTTATTAAGAACTGACACATGAATTTTATCTTTTCACTATCATCACTTTTATAATACAGGTTAGGGCAATCGTCAGCAAAAGAATATGATGTTTCATTTTCGCTTGGTTGTTGAAAGCACTGCAATACTTCAGGGAGTTGTTGGTTCAATTTTGAGATACATTCGCTATAACTTGATGCTTTGGTGCAAGTATTGTTTCTTAGACAAGTCATTATAAAGATTAATTCATGCAGATAATTGGTTGAACGGTTAATAATGCTTTGTGCTAAATTTGTATGGGGAAGTTGGGTGTATTCAGGATAAATTACATGCGAAAATAGGGAATGCGAGGGTTGAATATTAAAAGAGGGAAAAAGAAAATAACGTAAACGTAAGGCTATCATTTTCTTATCTAATGGTTGCGCATTGTTGTCTATAGACGTCAATAGAGTGCTCACATTTTTGATGTAAGAATTAATGGTTTTGTTGTGTCCTATAAAGAAGTCGTTTCGTTCTGAATGTGATTCGGTTTTGATGCGATTTATAGTGTATGGTTGGGAAGTAGGAGGAAATGAGTAGATATTATTCCTATAATAAAGGTTTGGAAAATATTCGGTGATATATTGGGAATGGTTTGGAATGTAGTTATTAAAATTCAACATTGTATCATAGTCCTTTCGTGATTGCACGGGAAATATCACTGAATAACTTCCCGTGATTTTGGCGTGGTTTTATTATAAGATAAATGTGTCAGATGCGCAAATGATAATATATGAAGGGCTAAAATTTGTAAAATGAAACGTGATGCAGTTTTTTTTATCGATAATAATGCAAAAAAACGTGATGCAATCTATTTTAAGGATGAATCTGTCTCTAAGAACGCCATCTATTTTTGGGAAGATAATACGGAAGAACTAGAGGATGAACAATTGAATACAGAAAAATGCGAGAAAGCAATGGTTCCTTTGCAAAATCAGCAAAATACAGCTGGGAATTTAGGAATTGTAAAAGATGAAAGGATAGAAGAAAGTTTAGCACAATCCAACTTTACAATACGACCGATTAAAAAAATAAACGTATTGAACCGAGATGGAACAGAGCGGGAGGATGAATCATGGTTCATCTTAGAAGTCATATTTGAAATAAAAGGGAAAAAAATAGTGCAACGGATGGAGATAAAAACGTATGACTTAGAATCAGTAATAAAAGTAATTAAGAAGAAGTATTCATTTGCAGTTGCAGGTAGTCGAGTGGAAGAAATGATCAATGATTTGCGAATAGATACATATGGTATTCCAGAAGAAAATATTTGTATGGATGCGGGATGGAATAAAATAAAGGGGGAATGGAGGTACTGTTTTAAAGGACTTATTATACCAGGGTATGATAATCGAATTAATCTGAAAATGGAAGTTAACCATAGCAAGGGCTTGGCCGACGATTCTAAGATTCTTTCGGATGCATTAAATTTATATAGAGAGCCAGGAAGTGGCTCGATATTGGTGCTTTATTCTCTTCTTGGGTTACTGTACAAAGTCTTTGATGAGGCAGGATATCCGCCAAGATTTCTGTTATTTATTAAAGGTCAAACTGGTAGTTTTAAAACTGCTATAGCCAAGGTTTTGTATATGCAATTGGTTCAAGAGGGATACGAGGATATTCCACGTCGATTAGACCAAGACACTGAAACAGCGTTAGAACGAGGCTTGATTTTGAATGGAGTTGATACAGTGACTCTGTTTGACGATTACAGGCCAGCGAGGAATAATAGTCAAGAAATAAAATTGCAGAATAACATCGAAATGGTTATAAGGATGGTTGGAGATGGTGCGTCGAAGAACCGTTCAAACTCAAATTTACAGGATGTAAGAGGCGAAGGAGTAAAAGGCTGTGTAGTGGTAACTGGTGAGCTAAAGTCTGATGGTCACTCCTCAAATCTACGCTGTTTGTTTGTGGGGATCAAGAAGGAAGAGGTGGATATAGAACGTTTATCAAGATTGCAGGCTGATAAAAGTGCATATACTACTTTGCTGTGGAGATTCACAGAATTTGTAAGTGCAAATTGGAATGATTTAATAGCGATGATTAGAATGGATTATCAGACGCTTCGCCTAAAGTATTCGAGGGAAATTAGGGAGGCTCGTTTGGTAGATGCAATGGTTACGTTACATGTTGTTATGGATTTTTTACAAATGTTCTGCAAGCATATATTGAGATGGTCAGATGCGCAGATAGTATTTTTAGAAAAAGCAAGAAAGGGTATGTTGGCGATTGTAAAAGTTAATGATGATGAATGTATCGAGAAAGACCCGATTGATCTTTTTATGTCTGGTTTGCAATATTTAGTAGTGAATAAATATATTAAGCTTGCGAAAAAAACGGATAAGAGTGAGGTGAAAATTAGCTCAGATGGTATAGATGAAGGAGAATATCTTTATCTGAAACCACAAAATATATATACCGCTGTGTATAAACATTTGAAAGGAATGGGCATAGCCTTGGGAATTAGTTATTCAAATCTATTCAGCAAATTAATGGAGAAAAAAATAATATGTGAAACGGGGAATGGAGAAGGTAGAGTTAGGCCCTATTTTCGCAGAGTAATAGACGAACAGAATCGGGTTGTATTTATCAAAATGCGAAGAGAAATTATATTTGACGAGGAGTAATAAAGATGGCTAATGAAATAAAATCCGCAATTCCTATCTGGCACAAAGCTGTGCTGACGGCTGAAGAAGCTGCGGCCTACAGTAGCATTGGTATCAATCGACTGCGTGAAATTCTTTATTCACCAGGTTGTCCATTTGCTTTGCATGTTGGGGAAAGCCGGGCGTTGGTAAAACGAAAAAAGTTTGAAGAGTATATTGATACTCAAATACAAATATAAAGGATGATTATGGACTTGTGTGTTCTTAAGAACGCGCAAGTTCATTTAAAATGAGGTAGATATGGGCAAAGATTTAAAAGGAAAGGACTTAGGAGAAGGCATTTCTCAGCGTAAGGACGGCTTGTTTGTTGCACGATTTACGCATAATGGTAAGCGACATCAGAAGTATTTTGATAAGCTGGTAGATGCCAAGCGTTGGTTGAAGTCTGCTAGAGTAGAAGCGGAATATACAGGACGATATGCTGACCGTTGTACTGTTGATGAATGGTACGAACGATGGATAGAGAACAGTAAGAGAGGTATTGTATCTGACAATACATGCAAGAATTATCGGAATCGTTATCTTATTAATATAAAACCTGTTTTGGGTAAGCTTTGTTTGAGTGATGTTAAGCCGGATATGTGTCAGAGGGTATTGAATATCATGGAAGCAGAGGATTACTCTTATGGAACGATGAACCAAACTAGGATAACGATGCATGCACTATTTGATGGAGCTGTATTATCGGATTACTTGCAGAAGAATCCTGTGAATAAGTCGGTAAAGTGTAGGGTTAAGGATGTTGAAGAGAGACGTGTTCTAAGTGTAGAGGAACAGCAGACCTTTCTAGAGTATGCAAAGGATACGATGTATTTCAATGCGTATAAGCTGGTATTGCTTACTGGACTAAGAAGTGGAGAGGTTAGTGGATTGCAATGGAAGTATGTGGATTTTGAAAAGCGAGAGCTTCATGTTCGACATACCATGCTATTCGATAAGAAGAAAGGTGGTTTCTATTTAGGAAAACCTAAGACTAAGAGAAGTATTAGGACAATCCCCTTGAACGAAGCTGCTATACAGGTATTAAAAGAACAACAGGTATATCAGAATAGAATGAAATCGAAGAGCAACCAATGGCATGATAGTGATTTGGTATTTACTACCATTAACGGAGTAGCATTAGGACATAGTTCGTATCAGTTAAGTATCAGACGTATCGTTACCAATATTAATAATGATAGGAAGTATAATGCCAAGATGAATGGAACAGATTGGACTGAGTTTCAACCATTATATATGCACGCATTACGACATACCTTTGCGACTAGATGTATAGAGAGTGGAATGCAACCGAAGGTTCTACAGGCGATACTAGGACATTCGACAATCAATGTCACGATGGACTTATATGTACATGCTACGGACGAATTTATACGAGAAGAGGTAGAAAAAATCAAGTATGTGGTGTAAAATTGGTGTAGTGGCAAGTATGATATGGCTGAAACGTCGATAAATAGCGGGATTGGCGGAGAGTCGTTGATTACGCAAAATAATTCGATGAAACAAATCAACTGAATAAGCAGACCGCTAAAAATCAAGAAAATACTGGTTTTTAGCGGTTTTTCTATGTGCACGAGCGCATAATGAAAATGTAGCTTTGCTACTTGCGCTCGGCACATTGATGTAGGCTTAAACCTACATCAATAAATAACTTCTAAAATCAAATCTTACATATTTTAACGTATTTCCACGTAACTTAATCCCGATTTTGAGTATTTTTTGAGTACAGAAACTTAATGAATTTTGAGTACGGAATTTTTGTGTGCATCATATAGAGAGGAGGGATGCCTATGAGCGTTTGCTATGAAATGAAAGTAGCATAGAAACAGAAAATATAGTATAATAAGAGGACAAAATGAATTATAGAGAAGCAAAAGAAATATTAGATGATTTAGTTCCTTTAGATGATAGTTTCTTTGAAAAGATAGCAGAAGACATAGAGGCTATGGAGGAAATCATACAGACTATTATGGAGGATGATACACTTAAAATAGTAGAGACTATTCCTCAGAAGGATATTAAAAATTTGCAAGGAAGATCAGTAAGACTGGATGTTCTGTGCAAAAATAATGAAAACAAATATTACAATGTAGAAATACAGATTGCTGATAATGATAATCATGTAAAACGTGTTAGGTATAATGCATCGTGTATAACGGCAAACATTACGAGTACAGGTGCGCACTTTGAGGATGTACCAGATATATATGTGATTTATATATCTAAGTTTGACTTATTTCAAGCTGGAAGAACTATTTATCATGTGGAACCTGTGATTCAGGAAACAGGGGTAAAGATAGAAAATGGTTTGCATGAGATATATGTGAATACAGCAGTTGATGATAAAACGGAGATTGCTGAATTGATGAAATGTTTTTTGCAGACGAAGATAGATTCTACAAGGTTCAGTAGATTGCAGAGACGAGTAAACTATTTGAAAGAGAATAAGGAAGGTGTGAAAATTATGTGTGAAGCTATTGAGAATTATGCGTTAAAGAAATTAGTAGATGCAGCAGATAATTTGATAGAAAACTATAACTTTACAGAAGAGGAAGCTTGTAAGGTTCAGAATATTACTGTGGAAGAGTATAGGGATTTTAAGAGAAAGAATTCAGTTCTTTGCTAAATACTAATAAAAGAGGATAAAACGATAGACCAATTGCCAATAAGGTAGTTGGTCTTTTTATTATGTATTCAAAAGTGTGAGGAAGACAAAGGTGTGTCGTGTCTAATGCTTTAGATGAGTTTAAGTACCAAGAAATGTTGTAAAAAAATGGCAAATTCAAAGCTTACGCCTTTTGTGATGTTTGTTAAATTTTAAATTTATTTACAATCTTTATGTAAGCGTTTACAATAAAGCATAAGCTATTAATAAAAGAAATATCATTTTGAACGATTGTAAAGCAAAGTTGTTGATAGAAAAGGAACAGAACTATGGGATGTCGAAAAGTGGTAAAGATTGCAGCTGATGGGAATTCGGAAATTGTCAATAGTGCGATAGTTAAAGAACATGAAATAAATCTATATATTAATAATGTATTACGATTTCAGCTTGTGTGTACTCCCGAAAATATTTATGAATTAGCAATAGGAAGATTGTTGACAGAAGGTTACATAAGTTGTTATGATAAAAATGTAAGCGCTTACACATTCGAGGGAGAACATGATATCTATTTTGAGATGGAAGTTGAACCGATGGTTAAGAGATATGATTATAAGAGATTGCCGGATATAAAGTATGATAAAGAATGGATATTTGCATTAATTAATGCATTTGCTAAAGATGGTAAAATTCATAAAAAAACTAAGGCGGCGCATAGCTGCATACTTGCCAGACGTGAAGAGATACTTTTTTCATGTGAGGATATTGGACGGCACAATGCTATGGATAAAGCGATTGGATATATGCATATAAACCATATTAATCCGTTAGAATGCATATTGTTTACTTCAGGACGTGTACCTGCCGAAATTGCACATAAAGCTATTATGGCAGGAATACCTTTGTTGGTATCAAAAGCTGTACCAACAGATAAAGCAATAGAGTTGGCTATAAAGTATAATTTGGGATTAATATGTAAAGCATGGCCTGATAGCTTTGAAATATTTAATTAGAAGATGATAGAAGGTATGTGATATAGATGATTGAAATAGAAGAAGCGATTAGATTAATCACCTCTGAAATAGAACCTAAGACAGATGTAATATGTATAGAGATAGATGAGGCTGTAGGAAAAGTACTTGCTGAAGATATTTGTGCGCCATGCGCTGTTCCCCATTTTCCTAAGTCGGCAATGGATGGATATGCAGTAAATCATAAGGATATTGAGTGTGCTTCCAAGGACAATCCTGTGAAGTTAAAGGTGATAGGACATATCTATGCAGGAGATACTATCGATGAGGTATATAAGGAAAATACAGCGATTAATGTTATGACGGGAGGATATGTACCGGAAGGGTATGATGCTGTGGTAAAGCAGGAAGATACAGATTGTGGTGAAGATGAAGTTACAATTTATACACCTGCTAACGCATATCAGAACTATTGCAAAATAGGGGAAGATATAGAACAAGGAAAAAAAGTATTAGAGAAGGGGACTTTATTAGAACCGCTTCATATAGGACTGCTTGCCAGTTTAGGAATTTGTAAGGTGAATGTAAAAGTCCCGTTAAAGGTTGCGATTCTATGCACAGGGTCGGAGATATTGGATATTAAGGAAGAATTAACGTTAGGGAAAATATATGGAAGTATTTCTTATATGCTCGGAGCGTTTATCAAAAAAGCAGGATTTTGTGTCGTATTATCAAAAATTTGTAAGGATGAAAAATATGATATACAGAAAAATATTTTAAATGCAATTGATTGTTCGGATATAGTGATTACGACAGGTGGAGTATCTGTAGGGAAGAAAGATTACATTCCTACAGTATTGGATGACTTAGGGGCTAAAGTTTTATATAACCGTGTCAACATTCAACCGGGGACACCTACTATGGGAAGTGTTTTAAAGGGAAAACCAATACTAAGCTTGTCGGGAAATCCTTATGCAGCGTTTGCCAATTTTCAAGTATATTTTTGGAATATAGCAGCAGCTTTGATGGGGTGCGCTAAATACGTGCCCAAGGTGCAAATGATGGTTTTGCGCACGGAGTATAATAAAAAGAATAGATTAAGGCGTTTTGTCAGAGGCTACGCAGAAAATGGAGAGGTATTCATCCCGACAGAAGTGCATGCGTCTTCCGTAATAAGTACTCTTAGCGCATGCAATTGTCTGATAGACATGGAGGCTGGTGCTGAGACACAGGAAGGAAAGCTGGTAGCAGTTCGATATTTTGATTACTGGATATAGATGGTGTGATGAGAGTCTTGAGTAGATGATTAATATAGCAGAGGAAATGAGGAGGATTTGATGTATTCACAAACAAAAATTCACAAAAATGAGATGAATGAAAAAACAACAAAGTTTTTGGACAAATTCGTAAAACGTGTTAAGGCTACACCGCCGGGTGTGTGCCCAATAGCTGTCCAGCTTTCTTTTTTGCAGGATGCCAGAAGTCAGACCTGTGGAAAGTGTGTTCCGTGTAGAGATGGTTTGGAGCAGGTTGAATATATGATGCAGCAGATATTAGATGGTAAAGCTGACATGGAAATATTTAATAAGATGGTCTCTTTAGCCCAGATGATTCAGGATACTGCAGATTGTGCGATTGGTTATGAGGCTGCGAATATTGTATTGCAGAGTGTTGAAACATTTAAAGAGGAATACATGAGTCATATTAATCAGCATAGATGTACCGAAGAAGTAGGGCAGAAGGTACCATGTATTTCCTATTGCCCGGCACATGTTGATATACCGGGATACATAGCTCTGATAGGTGAGCATAGGTATGCAGATGCGATTAATCTGATACGTCATGATAACCCATTTCCGACAGCTTGTGCATTTATTTGTGAGCATCCATGTGAGGAAAAGTGTCGTAGAGATTTAATTGATAGTCCTATTAATATTAGAGGATTGAAAAAGTTTGCAGTGGACCAGATTGCAGCAGATCAGGTAAAGGTTCCTGAATGTAACGTGTCCACGGGTAAAAAAGTTGCTATTATAGGCGGTGGACCTTCAGGACTTACAACAGCATACTATTTATCATTAATGGGACATAAAGTAGTTGTATTTGAGGAAAGAGAGAAATTAGGAGGTATGCTTCGCTATGGTATTCCTAATTATCGTTTGCCCAAAGACCGTCTTGATGAAGATATTAATGCAATTTTATCAACAGGCAATATTGAAATCCGCTTAAGCACAGCTGTAGGAAGAGATATCAGTATGGAAGAGATTCTTGATACTTACCAGGCAGTATATATTGCAATCGGTGCTCAGACGGGTAAGACAGTTAACATTGAGGGAAATAGTGCGAATGGAGTATATTCTGCAGTGGATATGCTCGGAGAGATTGGCAGAGGAAATATACCTGATTACACAGGAAAACGAGTTGTTGTTGTTGGAGGCGGTAATGTTGCCATGGATTGTGCCCGTTCAGCGATTCGTTGTAATGCAGCAGAAGTGACAGTTGTATATCGTAGAAGACAAATTGATATGACAGCACTTCCGACAGAGATTCAGGGAGCTATTGAAGAAGGCGTAGAGCTTCTGACATTAAATTCACCGGTTAAGATTCATGAAGATGAAAATGGTAATGTTTGTGGATTTGTATGCCAGCCTCAGATTATTAGTGTATATGACAGACAAGGGAAACCATCTGCGACAAAGGCAAATAAGCCTGAAATAGAAATTCCATGTGATATTGTATTGATGGCGATTGGTCAGGATATTGTATCGGCACCTTTTGAAAAGTATGATGTGAATCCAAGGCGTAAGACATTTGAAACCGAGGATACTACCAGATTGAAAAATTACGATAAAATATTTGCAGGTGGAGACTGTGTGTTTGGCCCTGCAACTGTAATAAAGGCGATAGGAGCTGGTAAGGTTGCTGCAATCAATATTGATGAATATTTGGGATATTCTCATAAATATTTAGAGGAAATTAAGATTCCTGAACCAAAGGAAAATGATAGAACACATTATGGACGAGTTCACTTGACAGATCGTTCTGCAAGAGAGAGAAAACAGAATTTTGAACCAATCGAGAATGGTATGTCTTATGACGAGGCAATGCAGGAATGTAATAAATGTTTGCGTTGTGATCATTTTGGATGTGGAGTAGTGGAAGGAGGCAGAATCTAATGGTAAATGTATGCATAGATGGTAAAATGCTTCAGGTAGAGGAGAATTTAACTATTTTAGAGGCTGCAAAAAAAGCGGATATTAAAATTCCTACTTTATGCTATTTGAAAGATATTAACGAAATTGGTGCATGTAAGATGTGTGTTGTAGAGGTAGAGGGAAAAGATCATTTGGTTACTTCCTGTAATACTAAAGTAAAGGATGGAATGACAATACACACAAAATCAGATAGAGTAGTAGCTAGTAGAAAGCAGATTTTAAATATGCTGTTAGCGAATCATGAGGTA
Organism: Lachnospiraceae bacterium; assembly: GCA_045579665.1. Classification (GTDB taxonomy): domain Bacteria; phylum Bacillota; class Clostridia; order Lachnospirales; family Lachnospiraceae; genus COE1. The sequence goes on along the minus strand of JAZNMO010000171.1, from coordinate 38,976 downwards.
CGTTGTTTTTCGTGCTCCAAGTCCGGAGATTGTAGGCTGCAGGATTTATCCAATGAGTATGGAATCACAGAAACGGAATATAAGGGAACAGCAAAGAAATACGCTGCAAAAAAGGAAAATCCCTTCCTTACATACTATCCTGAGCTTTGTATTAACTGTCAAAGATGTGTAAGTGTATGTAATAAAGTTACAGGAAATGGTACATTACATAATGGCAAAATTGGTACTAGAACGCTTATTGACGCACCTTTTGGACCTGACTGGAAAGAGAGTACATGTGAATCCTGCGGTAATTGTGCAAGTGTATGCCCGACAGGTGCCCTGGTAGTTAAGAATCGTAAAAAATATCAGGCGAGTAAGGTAGAAAAGGTATTAACAACATGTCCGCATTGCGCGACAGGATGTCAGTATTATCTGATTGTAAAAGATAATGAGATTGTAGACGTAGAGCCTGCAAACGGACCATCTAATAAAAATTTATTATGTGTAAAGGGGCGTTTTGGCTCATTTAATTTTGTGCATCATCCAGACAGATTGAAATATCCGCTTATTAAAAACAGAGAAACCGGAGAGTTTGAAAGAGCTACATGGGATGAGGCGCTTGATTTGATTGCATCCAAGTTTAATGAAATTAAAAAGCAGTATGGTTCTGATTCGTTAGCTGGGTTTGCATGTTCACGTTCACCAAATGAAGATTGTTATATGCTTCAGAAGATGGTGCGTTGTGCCTTTGGAACAAATAATGTAGATAACTGTGCCCGTGTATGTCATTCAGCTACAGTAGCAGGGTTAGCGATGACATTAGGTTCAGGTGCAATGACCAATCCTATTGCAGATATTACACATGACGTTGATGTTATTATGCTAGTGGGTTCCAATCCGGAAGAGGCACATCCTGTTATTGGTATGCAGATTCGTCAGGCGGTAGAGAGAGGAACCAGATTAATTGTAGTTGATCCTCGTGATATAGGGCTTTCGAAAAGAGCTGACATTCACTTGAAATTAAAGCCGGGTACAAATGTAGCATTTGCCAATGGTATGATGAATGTGATTATTAATGAAGGACTTGCTGATGAGGAGTTTATTAGAAACAGAACCGAAGGTTTTGAGGAGCTTAAGAAAATTGTAGCAGAATATACTCCTGAAAAGGTAGCAGAAATTTGCCATATTGATCCAGACCATTTAAGAGAAGCTGCTTTAATGTATGCATCTGCAAAGAAAGCACCGATTATTTATTGTCTTGGTGTTACAGAGCATTCTACGGGAACAGAAGGCGTTATGTCCATGTCAAATATGGCTATGTTGGTTGGAAAGCTTGGTAAAGAGGGCTGTGGTGTGAATCCGCTTCGTGGTCAGAACAATGTACAGGGTGCTTGTGATATGGGAGCATTGCCGGGAGACTTCCCAGGATATCAGAAGGTTACAAATCCTGATGTGATTGATAAATTTGAAAAAGCCTGGGGGGTAAAGCTGAATACGAAACCGGGTGTTCATGCAACAGATGTATTCGGAGCTGCAATCAAGAAAGAGATTCGAGGATTGTTTATTTTTGGTGAAGATCCTGTTGTTACGGATGCAGACCAGGGACATATTAAAAAGGCGCTTAATAGCCTGGATTTCTTAGTGGTTTCTGACTTGTTTATGACAGAGACTGCAGCATTTGCAGATGTAGTTCTTCCGGGAACAAGCTATGCTGAAAAAGAAGGTACATTCAGTAATACAGAAAGACGTGTACAGAGAGTTCGTAAGGCTGTAACCTTAGATGGAGAAATGAGATTAGATACAGATATCTTTATTGACCTTATGAATCGTATGGGATATCCTCAGCCTCAGCTTTCCAGTGAAGAGATTATGGATGAAATAGCTTCATTGACCCCTATATTCGGAGGTATTAGTCATAGAAGACTGGATAAGGGAGAGAGCATACAGTGGCCATGTCCGGATAAACATCATCCGGGTACGCCTATTCTTCATGTAGGCACATTTTCAAGAGGATTAGGATGGTTCTATCCGGCAGAATATGTACCAAGTGCAGAGCTTCCGGATGAAGAGTATCCATTTATTATGATGACAGGACGTATTCTTTATCATTACAATACGAGAGCCATGACTGGAAAGACACCGGGACTTATGGAGAAGGAAGGAAGCTCATTTATTGAAATAAACATTGAAGATGCCGCAAGACTAGGAATAGAGAATGGTGAAAGAGTACAGGTATCTTCAAGGCGAGGAAGTATTGTTTCTACAGCAAGGGTGAGTGAAAAGGTTTCTGTCGGTGAAACATGGATGCCTTTCCATTTCCCGGACGGAAATGCAAATGTATTAACAAATGCGGCACTGGATAAGTATGCAAGAATACCGGAGTATAAGGTGTGCGCTATTAAGATTGAAAAGCTTTCAGAATAGTATGATAGCAGGATATCTTATGACGGGTGGGAAAAACCGTCGAATGAATGGTGAGAAAAAGCTTTTTCTTGAATACAAAGGAAAAAGCTTTCTGGAGAACATATTAAATGTTCTCCAGAGTATTGAAAAAATATATTTGTCTGTAGAGGATGAAGCTCCATACAGACATTTACAGCTTCCTATGATTGTGGACGAAATATCTCAGATAGGACCTATAGGGGGAATCTATTCAGGTTTAAAAAATTGTCAGGAGGAAGCATTATTGGTAGTTGCATGTGATATGCCATTTATCTCATCCTCTGCCATAGACAGACTTGTAGAGCATTATCGTACAGCTGTCAATCAGGATGGACTCTTCATAGCATTTGCGGAGGGGAAGGTGCATCCTCTTTTAGGGATATATCCCAGAACGATTCTTCCATATGTGGAAAAACAGATAGAAGAACAGGACTATAAGATGATGCATTTGCTTGAAAAAGTTGGCTATACGTTAATTGAATTAGCAGAGGATGATTATTCTACTGTTAATATTAATACAGTTGAAGAATACAAAATGTTATGTAGTAAGAAATGAAAATAATTTGCCAGCCGCATTTGGGGAAAGGAAGGCAATATTTCATGAAAATGAGGTATTGTCTTTTTTATTGAGTGTTTAAAGTTCTAATGGGAAAAGGAGTAAGTAGAAATGATGCAATATTTATTTGCCATCAGCGGATATAAGCATACGGGAAAAACAACCTTGATTACCAAATTGATACCACTTCTCACGCAAAGAGGATATAAAGTTGCTGTTATTAAGCATGATGGTCATGATTTTGAAGGTGACGTTCCTGCCACAGACAGCTACAAAGCATTTCATGCAGGCGCCTATGGCACGGCGGTATTTTCGAAGAACAAAGTATTGCTGCATAAAGAGATAGCAGATATAGATGAAAAGGTATTGGTAACTGCATTTCCGGAAGCAGATATTATCTTATTAGAGGGCTTTAAACATAGTAATTATCCAAAGTATGTGTGTGACTATCCGAATACTCCGATAATAGAGCCTGAGGTACTGGCGGAGAGAATTATTGCCGGAATGAAATGTGAAAAACATATATAAGAAAGGTTTTTATTATGAAATTAATTAAAACAGAAGATGCAATCGGACATGTACTTTGTCATGACATTACACAGATTATAAGAGGAGTTACGAAGGATGCTGTGTTTCGTAAGGGACATGTTGTTGCGCCAGAGGATATACCGGTATTGTTAAGTGTTGGTAAAGAGAATTTGTATGTATGGGAAAAAAATGAGGCGATGCTTCATGAGGATGAGGCAGCTGATATTTTATATAAAGTATGTAAGGGTGAAAATATGCATCCGACACCTGTAAAAGAAGGAAAAATAGAGCTGATTGCAGATGTAGATGGTGTACTTAGGATAAATAGAGAGCTTCTTAGACAAATTAATTCGATGGGGGAAATGATGATTGCCTCAAGGCATGGTAATTTTCCGATTCGAAGGGGGGATAAGATTGCCGGGACACGAGTAATTCCTCTTATTATTGAGAAAGAGAAAATGCAGAAGGTTATTGATTTAGCAGGAAAAGAGCACATATTTGATATAGAGCCTTACAAAATAAAAAGGATAGGTGTAATTACAACAGGCAATGAGGTGAAAAAAGGGCGAATACAGGATACCTTTACGCCTGTAATTGTGGAGAAATTGAAGGAATATGGCATGGAGATGGAGATGCACGAGCTTCCGGGCGATGATAACGCAGCAATTACTTCGAGCATTAAACAAATGATAGCAGAAGGAATGGAAATGGTGGTATGCACAGGAGGGATGAGTGTTGATCCTGATGATAAAACACCATTAGCAATAAAAAGTACGGGGGCTCAGATTGTTACATATGGAGCACCGGTATTGCCGGGAGCTATGTTTATGTTGGCTTATTATGATGGAAGAATACCGGTAATGGGACTTCCAGGGTGCGTTATGTATGCAAGGCGTACTATTTTTGATTTGGTGTTACCGAGAGTGGCAGCAGGAGAAATTCTGGTGAAGGAAGATATAGATTTATTAGGTGAAGGGGGATTGTGTCTTTCTTGTGATGTATGTACATTCCCTAATTGTGGTTTTGGTAAAAAGTGGTAATATAACGTAAAATGTTGAAAGGACGAAATTAAAATGGAAGGTTTTACACATTTTAACAAGCATGGAGAAGCCGTTATGGTTGATGTCAGTGATAAAAAAGACACATCAAGAGAAGCGGTTGCTACAGGTATGATAAGTATGTCTAAGGAATGCTTTGATAAGATTGCAAATATGGAGCATGGAAAAGGAGATGTACTAGGTGTGGCGCGTATTGCAGGAATTATGGGAGCAAAAAAAACATCGGAACTAATTCCTCTTTGCCATGTGCTTCTTTTAACAAAGGTGGAGATTGATTTTGAACTTGATGAAGAAAAAATGGCAGTGAAGGCTTTTTGTACGGTTAAAACAACAGGAAAGACAGGCGTTGAAATGGAAGCACTCACAGGTGTAAATATTGCACTTCTTACAATTTATGATATGTGCAAGGCTGTGGATAAGCGTATGGAAATCAGTAATATCCATTTATGTACAAAAAATGGAGGAAAGAGTGGCAATTTCTTATGGTAGATTACTTTGGAAGAAACATAAATTATATGCGTATATCCATTACAGACAGATGCAATCTCAGATGTAGATATTGTATGCCGAATGGTGCTACTATGACAGAGATGTCAGAATTGCTGACGTATGAAGAGATTATTGAGGTTTGTAAAGTTGCTGTCAGCATAGGTATCACAAGGTTCAAGATTACAGGTGGAGAACCATTGGTAAGAAGGGATTGTGATAATTTAATAGCCATGATAAATGATATACCAGGTGTTGAAGATGTAACATTGACTACAAATGGCATCTTATTAAAGCAGTATGCAAAAAAACTCAAGGAGAGTGGCTTGAAGGCTGTAAATGTAAGTCTCGATACATTAGATCAGGATATATATGCTAAGATTACAGGTTTTGATGCGCTATGGCAGGTGCTTGAGGGTATTGATGCTGCTGTAAAAGCCGGGCTTTGTGTGAAAATTAATGCGGTATTAACAGAGGATAATTCTGACTATGAGGCCTTGATACAATATGCTGAAAAGACAGGAATTACAGTACGTTTTATAGAAATGATGCCAATTGGCTACGGAAAAAAGCAGCAGGGATTATCCAATAAGCAAATAATGAATCATATGATTGCAGAATATGGAGAATTAGAATACATAGAAGAACGACAGGGAAATGGACCGTCTGTATATTATCGTATACCGGGACATAAAGGGCATATAGGATTTATTAGCGCTATCCATGGAAAGTTTTGTTCTACATGCAATCGTATTCGTATGACGGCATTGGGAGAAATAAAGTCCTGCTTGTGTTATGATTCTACAATTTCCATAAAGGAAGCACTTAGAGCGGGAGATTTGCAGATGGTGAAAGCTTTGATGATAGAAGCGGTTAGCAAAAAGCCGCTAGAACATTGCTTTGAAAGTATGAGTCAAATAACAGAAACCAAAAATATGATTCAGATTGGCGGATAGAAGAAAGAGGAGTAACAATGGGAAAGATATTGGCAATATGTATTAGTGAGAAGAGAGGTACTGCAAAATTTGAGATTCCGGAAGCTCTTATAAAGGAAGAGTGGGGGATAGAAGGAGATGCACATGGCGGAAAATGGCACAGGCAGATCAGTCTTCTTGCATTCGAGAAAATTGAAGCCTTTAGGGAAAAGGGAGCAAATGTGGAGTTTGGTGCATTTGGCGAAAATTTAGTAGTAGAAGGATTTGATTTGCGCTTATTACCTGTTGGTACAAGATTTCATATTGGAGAGGTAGAGCTTGAATTGACACAGATAGGTAAAGAGTGTCATAGCCATTGTGCAATTTATCATGCAGTAGGTGATTGTATTATGCCTAGAGAGGGTGTGTTCACCAAGGTAATAAAGGGAGGCAGAATAAAGGTTGGAGATGAAATTCATATGACTCTGCCAAGCCCGGATAGAGCATTTTCAGCGGCGGTTATTACACTAAGCGATAAAGGCGCAAGAGGTGAAAGAGAGGATAAGAGTGGGCCATTTATTGAGTCCATGCTTACTGAAGCAGGTTATGATGTGGTAGAAAGACTTTTGCTTGCAGATGAGAAGGGACCTTTAAAGACGCAGCTGATGCGTTTGGCAGATCAAAGACAGGTAAATGTAATATTTACAACCGGTGGTACAGGATTTGCGGAAAGAGATATTACTCCAGAGGCAACTATGGAAGTGTGTGACCGCATGGCAAATGGTATTGCAGAAGCGATTCGGGCATATTCCATGACGATTACGAAGCGCGCTATGTTGAGTAGAGCAGTATCAGGAATTAGGAAAAAGACATTAATCATCAATTTACCGGGAAGTGTGAAAGCGGTGAAGGAATCGTTAGAATACATATTACCGGAGTTAACACACGGCTTGGGTATTTTAAGAGGAACTGATGGGGAGTGCGGCAATATAGAATGAAATGGAATAAAAAGCTACTGATATGTATTGTAGGTATACTAGTGTTATGCTGGGGCTTTTGGGAATGCTTAGCTTTCAATAATCAGGAAGTAGAAAAGACTACAATTAATGTATTTGTAGCAGCAAGCTTAAAAGGCTCTATGGAGGAGATTGTTACGAATTATCGTGAGCTTTGTCCAAAGGTAGAGATTGTATTAAATGCGGACAGTTCAGGTACTTTGATGAATCAGATTAAAGAAGGGTATGAATGTGATATCTTTTTTTCAGCAGCACAAAAACAGATGGAGATACTCAGAGAAGAGGGCTTAGTAATAGAAAATACTGCTAAAAATCTGTTGAAAAACAAATTGGTAGTAATAAAGGCGAAAGGTACACAAACAGCAGTAACAGGCTTGGAGAAGCTTGATGGTGCAGATAGTATAGCGCTTGCAGCCGGTTCAGTACCTGCAGGAAAATATACCCGTCAGGCATTAGTGAATTTGGATATTCTACCGGAATGTGAAGATGTTTCTCTAATTACTACAGCGCAAATCATGGATGTATTGGAGACAGAGATTAATGAACAGGGAAATGTTAGTAAGGTGCTTATTTCTGTTGCTGAGGGAGCGTGTGAAGTAGGAACTGTATACTACTCTGATCTTTACGGATATCAGGATAAAATAGAAATAATTGAGGTAATCGATGCTGCGTTTACAGGAGATATTATATATCCAATAGCGATGATTCATAATGAGGAAGCAGATGCCTTACAAAGGGATGCGGCAAGAGAATTTTATGATTATATTTGTTCGGAGGATGCTCGAACTATATTTGATAAATATTTATTTGAATATTAGGTGAGTAATAGATTTTAGAGGTAGAAAGGCATGGTTAAAGTGATTGATATTTTGATGAACTTAGATTATAGTCCGCTGTATATTTCTATAAAAACAGGCATTATAGCTACTATAATAGCTTTTTTTCTAGGTGTCTATGCCGCTTGGAGTGTATTATTTCAAAACGGAAGAAAGAAGAATGTGATAGATAGTCTGTTGTCATTGCCAATGGTATTACCGCCTACTGCTTCAGGTTTTATACTTTTGCTGATTTTTAGTACAAGAAGGCCGATTGGGAGTTTTTTGTATGCAACATTTGAAATAAAAGTAATACAATCGTTTGTCGGATGCGTGATAGCTGCATTTGTGATTGCTTTTCCCCTTATGTATCGAAACATAAGGGCAGCATTTGAACAAATAGATAGGAATATTATATATGCAGCCAGAACATTGGGCATGAAGGAATCTCAAATCCTATGGAAAATTGTGGTCCCGGCTGCAAAGCCTGGGGTGGCAGCCGGGACAGTTTTGTGCTTTGCAAGAGCGATGGGAGAGTATGGTGCAACATCCATGCTTGCCGGGAATATTCCACGAAAAACGGCTACGATATCGCAGCAGATTTCTCTTGTGATTGAAGATGGTAACTACATGGCAGCCGGGATATGGGTAACAATAGTAGTTGTGATATCTTTGTGTATTATTATGCTAATTAATATGTTATTTTCAAAAGAACGGAAAAATAATAATTAGTTTGCCATATGACCGGGATTCACAAAGCATGAAAGGCTATGATAAAAAGATGGGACTTGAAATTCAGATTTCCAAGGATTTTGGAGATTATAAACTTGATATAGATTTGAAAAGTGATAGCAGACGTCTTGCTATATTGGGAGCTTCAGGTAGTGGGAAAAGCCTGACCTTAAAGGTAATTGCAGGTATTATTAACCCGGATAAAGGAAGAATAGTAGTGGATGGTAGGTGTCTGTATGATAGTTCTGCCAAGATAAATCTTCCATCTAGAGTACGTAAGGTAGGATACTTATTTCAAAATTATGCTCTTTTTCCGACTATGACAGTACAGGAAAATATTGGTATTGGTATAATAAATGAAAAAAGAAAGAATCTTTTAGATGCGAAGGGAAATGTGGTACAATACTATATAGAAAAATTTGGTTTGGAAGATGTCAAAGAACTATATCCTAAACAGCTTTCGATGGGGCAACAGCAAAGGGTTGCGTTAGCCAGAATAATGGCATCTAAACCAGAGGTGATTTTACTTGATGAGCCTTTTTCTGCGTTGGATGATTATATGAGAGAACAAACCTGTCGAGAGTTACAACACTTTCTGGAAGAGTATAAAGGAATTGTAATTATAGTAAGTCATAACCGAGAAGAAATCTATCAATTCAGTGAAGAGATGATGGTGATTCATGAAGGGAAAACTGTTGATTATGGAAATACTCTGGAGCTTTTTAAAAAGCCTGAAAGTCTATATACAGCAACGTTGACAGGTTGTAAGAATATAGGTTCTTTTCATGTAGAGGGGAATCATTGTATAATACCGGAATGGGATATTCGGCTCGATATTTCAAATTCAGAGTTCGAATTTTATAATAAACAGTACACACATATTGGAATTAGAGCTCATAATTTTTTGATTGACAAGCCTAAACAAGGAATGTACTATGAGATTCCGGTAGATATTTTTGAAATAGAAAAGGGTATTTGGGATTATACAGTATACTTTAAAGCATCAAAAAAAGCGAAAGTTGCTATGAAGTGGAAGCTTCCCGGAAATCAGATAGAGCTTGACTATTTTCGAAAAGTGAAAAAATTGTATTTGGCGGAAAAAGATTTATTACTTTTGAAAAAGTAGAAAAGTAGGACAAGTGGTTACATAGCAGAGGGGAAAAGGAGAAGAGTATGGCTAACGAAGTAAAACGTTTAAAGCGAACCTTATTATGCGAGGGTTCTATCACAAAATATTATAAAGACACAGTACAGCTTCCGAATGGAAATACAGCTGAGTGGGATTTTATTGGGCACAATGGAGCTGCCGCCTGTGTAGCAGTATTAGACGATGGTAGATTATTGATGGTATCACAGTACAGAAATGCATTAGACCGTGAGACCATAGAGATACCGGCGGGAGGATTACAGACGCCGGATGAACCGACCAGGGATGCAGCGGCAAGAGAGCTTGAGGAGGAAACAGGATATTATTGTGACAATATAGAGTTCCTTATTTCTATTCGAACAACAGTAGCCTTCTGCAATGAGAAGATAGATATTTATCTTGCCAGGAATCTGAAGAAAGGACAGCAGCATTTGGATGAGGATGAGTTTCTGAATGTGAAGGCTTATACTTTGGCTGAATTAGAGGAAATGATATATGCCGGCACATTGCAGGATGCAAAAACAATAGCGGCAATCTTAGCTTATAAGAATAAATGTAATTATGAAGACACTGAATAAATACGTATAAATATGTAAAATAGGACATAGTATGTATAAAGCATTGATAAACATTGGTGAACAGATGGATTTATACGATAATATGTCAACATATAAGGTTAGCAGTGGTGCGGATGCTGCGAATAAGGATAGTATGCTTGACGGAAAGAATCTGTTATTTATGACAGGCTTTTGTGCAGGGATGCTATTTTTCTATTTGGCAGGTGATAGTTTTTGCAGAGAAGTGGGGAAAATGTTTTTGGAAACTCTGTTACAGATGCAGAGGCTGGAGCCGGTTCCGCAAAGCTTATTTCTTTATATACTGGAATGTAGGACAAGGCAGGTATTATTGCTTGGGATTATAGCGGTAGGTAAGTTAAGCAAACCTTCATTTTATAGTATGATTACACTTGCAGGTTTTGCAACAGGAGTACTCATGTTACTTGCTGCATATCAGCTTGGCTTTTTGGGAATACTAATTAGTGTTGGAATGGTGTTTCCCCAAATGATTCTATATTTTAAGGTGTTTAAGCTTCTCTTTGAAGAGTATTATTATGGCAGTGATGGTAACGCAAATAATTACCATAAGAATAGTGCGCTAACTGTTGATGGGTGGCATAAAATCAGGCTTATTTTGTGGAAAGTTTTAAGATGTATTGTATATGTTTTGATAGGAGTTTTACTTGAAACTTACATAAATACCTGGTTAATGCAAAAAATATTGCTTTTCCTATAAGAGGGCAGAAACTAGATATAGGATAACGTAACATGGCGAAATACTACATCTATTATAAACTGATAAACATAGAAAATAAATTAAAAATAACTGAAAAAACGTTTGATTTTATGTAAAATTACAGATATAATAGAAGTAGGCATGAGGGGGTAGATATTAAATACTTTAGAGGAGGGTTTTCATAATTTATGGAAAGAGAAATTAACAACTTTATTTCTTATTTACATAATATCAAGAAAACTTCAAATAATACTGAACTATCATACAGAAGAGACTTAGGCAAAATGTGCCAGTATTTAGAAGAGAAGGGAATAACAAAGGTAACAGATATTACCGAAGAAGTATTAAATTCCTATATTGTGTATTTAGAGGAAAACCAATTTGCCGCCGCAACTATTTCGAGAAACGTAGCTTCTATCAAGGCGTTTTATCATTACTTAATGAAGGAAGGTCTTGTGACAAAGGACGTTTCTGAAAGTTTGAAGGCACCAAAAATTGAAAAGAAAATGCCTGAAATTTTGACACCGGAAGAAGTTATTTGGTTGTTAGAGCAGCCAAAGGGGGATACCCCAAAAGAAATTCGCGATAAAGCTATGTTAGAGCTTTTATACGCAACAGGAATTCGCGTGACGGAACTGATTACCCTAAAAGTTTCGGATGTAAATCTGCAGATGGGATTCATCGTGTGCAGAGATGGCAGCAAGGAGAGAGTGATTCCGTTCGGAGCTGCTGCCAAGAAAGCAATCACTAATTACTTGGAGCATTCAAGGAATGTAATGGTACTTGATATGCGCTCAGATATTTTATTTGTGAATTGTTCAGGACAGCCTATGAGTAGACAGGGCTTCTGGAAGTTAATCAAATATTATGCAAAGAAAGCAGGTATCGTAGCGGATATTACACCACATACATTGAGACATTCGTTTGCTGCTCATTTAGTAGAGAATGGTGCAGATCTTAGAAGTGTACAGGAGATGCTGGGACATTCAGATATCTCAACCACTCAGGTCTATGCTAATATGTCTCATAACAGAATTCGTGAGGTTTATGCGAAAGCACATCCAAGAGGATAGTAATTGATAAATAACGAGTAGGTCAACCTACTCGTTTTTTATGTGTATGTTTATCAATCATATTAATTTTGTTCAGCAATATGATAAATTAATTCTTCTGTATCGGCCCATCCAAGGCAAGGGTCTGTAATAGACTTGCCATAGATATGCTCACCAATCTTCTGACAGCCTTCTTCTAAATAGCTTTCAATCATAACACCCTTTACGAGCTTATGAATATCAGGATTGAGTTTGCGGGAAAGCATAATTTCCTTTACAATACGAATCTGCTGTTTGAACTGCTTGTTGGAGTTATTGTGGTTTGCATCAACAATACAAGCAGGGTTTACAAGCTCACGCTCGTTATAGCTTTCTAATAAAAGATTCAAGTCTTCATAATGATAGTTTGGAATACTGCGTCCATATTTATTAACAGCACCACGCAAAATAGTATGTGCTAATGGATTGCCGCTTGTTTTAACTTCCCAGCCTCTATAAGTGAAGGAATGGGAATGCTGTGCTGCATATACGGAATTAAGCATAACACTCAAGTCACCACTGGTAGGATTCTTCATTCCGGCAGGAACATCAAAACCACTTACAGTAAGTCTGTGTTGCTGATCCTCTACGGAACGGGCACCAATAGCTACATAGGATAGAATATCAGACACATATCCCCAGTTCTCAGGATAAAGCATCTCATCTGCTGAAGTAAGCTCAGATTCATCAATTGCACGAAGCTGCATCTTACGCATTGCAATTAAGCCTTGTAAAAAATCAGGCTTCTTTTCAGGGTCTGGCTGATGGAAGATGCCTTTATATCCTTCGCCGGTAGTTCTTGGCTTATTAGTATAGATTCTTGGGATCAGAATGAGCTTGTCTTTTACTTTCTCATTTACCTTTGCAAGTCTGGAAACATATTCACAAACAGCATCCTCGTTGTCAGCAGAGCAAGGTCCTACGATAACGAGAAACTTGTCAGATTTTCCCTCAAATACATTTTTGATTTCAGCATCTCTCTTTTCCTTAATCTCCTGAAGCTTTGGAAGCATTGGTAACTCTTCACGGATTTCTTCAGGTGTTGGTAATTTCTTTATAAAATCAAATCCCATAGTGGGCCTCCTTAATATGTAATCATTGTATACACTAAAACACGCTAATTATAGCTGATTATAAGGAAGAATGCAAGAAAATTGCCTGTTGCATGCATAAAAATGCAAGAAAGTGTGTTGGATTTGGATGGACGAGAGGGAAATACGATGGAAAGGTAACTTTTGGGATGTGCAGGAGAGCTTACGGTTATCGGTTGACAGTCACAAAATCTCAATGCTATGATGACAAAGATAATAGAAATGATATAAGCAGTCAGGAAATGCTTTAGAAATAGATTGGAGAATTTATGGGGAAGACTATAGGAAACGGAAAAAAGGTTGTAGTAGGAATGTCCGGTGGTGTGGATTCGTCCGTGGCAGCATATTTATTAAAAGAGCAGGGATATGACGTGATAGGTGTTACCATGCAGATATGGCAGGAGGAAGCACAGCAGACCGTGGAAGAGAATGGTGGCTGCTGCGGACTCAGTGCGGTAGATGATGCAAGACGTGTGGCAGAGGTATTGGATATACCTTATTATGTCATGAATTTTAGGGATGAATTTCGATGCAATGTAATCAATCCTTTTATTGAAGATTACTTACACGGAAGAACACCCAATCCATGCATACTTTGCAATCGTTATGTGAAATGGGAAGCACTGTTACAACGTAGTCTTGCATTGGGAGCGGATTATATTGCCACCGGTCACTATGCAAGAATTACCCAATTGGAGAATGGAAGATATGTGATTCGTAATTCGGTTACAGCAAGGAAGGATCAGACCTATGCGCTTTATAATTTGACACAGCATCAGCTGGCACATACACTAATGCCCGTAGGCGAGTTTGAAAAGGAGCGTATTAGAGAAATTGCTAAGGAGATAAAGCTTCCGATTGCTGCAAAGCCTGATAGTCAGGATATTTGCTTTGTGCCGGATAATGATTATGCTGCGGTGATAGAGCGTGAGGCAGCAGATAGAGTACCACAGCCGGGGAATTTTGTAACAACGGATGGCAAAGTAATCGGACAGCATAAGGGAATTATTCATTATACGGTGGGACAGAGAAAGGGATTGAACCTTGCTATGGGACATCCTGTCTTTGTAACTAAGGTGGATGCTACGACAAATGAGGTCGTAATCGGAGAAAATGCAGATGTATTTTCAAATACACTGATTTGTACGGATTTAAACTTTATGGCAGTAGAGGATATCAGTGAGCCAATAGAGGTTATTGCCAAGATTCGTTATGCCCATGAGGGAACGGCCTGCATGATAGAACGGATGAATGAAACACAGGTAAAGTGCACCTTTAATGAACCTGTAAGGGCTATTACGCCGGGACAGGCAGTGGTATTTTATAAGGATGATTATGTATTTGGCGGAGGAACGATTCTGTAAAAGGGATGGTATGCTCTTGGAAAAATAGCATATAGGGAAAGCGTTACTGTAAATGCTGAACCGACTTCTTGGAGAAAAACGGTTTGGCAAGCAGTAACGCTTTTTGTTTGGATAAATATGTTTAAAATCTGTGACTTCCGCGGCTGCTACGGCTACTACTACGGCTGCTACTGCGGCTACTGCTTCGACTGCTACTGCGGCTTCCGCCACCACTGCTTCGTCGGCTGCCTGAGCTCGAACCGGAACTAGAGCCTGAACTGGAACTTCTTGGACTGTAAGTGCTGGTTTCGTGCGTGAAGTTAGGAATCGGCTCACTATGAGAGAACTGCTTATGTATTCGTTCAAGGAGCTTGTCGTCAGCAGGCTTTTTCAGGCGAGAATAGTAGCTGACATAACCAAACAGAATCAGCATAGCCAAAAGAATTGCCAATAAAGCATTGCTGATATACTTCATAGGCTGCATAATTCGTTCGTCCTCAAGCAATGAATGCGCTTGCATGAAAGCACTTCCTGCACAGGTATAGTAATCCTCGTTGCTTGCATATCTGTACACATTATCTGTAATTGTGGTTGCATAAGAGTCTGTAATGGTATCAGACACATCGCCTTCACAGTACAATGTGATGATACGATTGTCCATATCAATAAGAAAAAGCAGCCCATCTTCATAGAAAAAGTGCTCATGATACCACACTTCGGCATAGTACTCAGTCGAGTGGTTGTTGGAGGATGTGGTGGCAAATGCAACATTTCCGTATTCGGTAAGCGGTATCATAACCTCGCCTAGAGCAGAAAGCTCTGCAGGTGTCAGTAGCATGGCATCATCACTAAGCTCGATACGATAGCCGGTTTCGCTATTGGTATAACTACTCTTTGCATGGCAAAAAGTGAAAGAGGATGCGCAGATTCCTGCAATTAGTAAAAGGCAAAGGGATATTTTAGTGATTAGCTTGCGCATATTCTTCACCTCCTCTTTCGTTAAATTGTGGCAGCTTTCTGGTTGTTAGGATATTGTGTCGCTCTAAAATATCTATGAAACTCCATAGCATTGTGCAGATGCATGCCAGTGAGCCAAGATAATAATATAAGTCTTCTACAGGATTCCATACAATAATTAGTATTGCAATGGCAAGTCCGATGAGAGGCTTTTTCATAAGTGGAAGCTTCATCTTCCAGTTTCCGCGATAAATATTAACTTTTTTGGTAGCTGCTTTCTTTTGCGGCGTTTTCTTGGCATCCATGAATGGTATTGTGAACATAACTGCAAAACCAACAAAATACACAACAAATATTGTGTAGAAGGAGCCGATGGTCTGTCGGGCAAAGACATTTGCAAAGGAAGCAATTGCGCAGAAGAAGAAAACAAAGAATGCAATGACCGCAGGCGGTACACTGCCAGATTTTTTCTTTTTTGTAGAGTTTACAATTGCATTTGCTTCTAACTTATTTCGGAATTCATCATTTTCCCTATATAAAATACGCGATACCTGAATGTTGGATATTAAACCGCAAAGCAGAGCAAGGGCACCTGAGAGCCACAAGAGTGTTGTTGGCTTAATGGTAAAAAACAGATTCAGTAAAATGAAAAGAATGACTGCTAAGATACCTGTAGCACCTAAAAACTTCCGGATATCAATCGGTAAATCAGAAACTGCTTTACCTGTCTGCCCATTCACAACGGCATAGGCTACGCGGTCTTTGTTGCGGTAAGCAAGAAACCACACAGGGAAAAGAGCAAGCTCGGCATTGGTACACTCGGGTTTCATTTTTTCTTTGATATCTTCCGATTTTACATTAAAACGTCTGATGTTGCGGTCGCGTAATAACTGATTTGTAGCATCTGTAACGGCAAGGTCCTTGGCATTTTCTGAATATACAGCGCTATCTACATCACTGGTGTCGGCATAGTAACCGCTTAAGTAGGATGGAGAAAATTGCTTGCTATTCTTGGTATCAAAAGGTGCAATGGCACCGCTTAAGGCATCGTTAAATGCAGAAGAAGCATCGAAATTAATGCCTTTATAGTTTGCGCTGATATCTACGCCAATCTGATAGTGACTGGTTTTGATATAATCACCACTTCGGCGAGAGGTGGTACCGGGTACATAGATTGTACCGGATTGATCAAAGGAATACATCCAGTAAGGCATATAAATTCCTCTGAAATGTTCGATATAATCGGCATTTTTTAGTTCATCAGGAGCAAAAAATGCCTTTTGTAACAGTTTATGATAAGATTTTTTGCAATCTTCCTTTGTCTTTTGGAAAGGAATGATATACTTTGGTCTCTTTTCCTCACTAATTCGACTGTTAATAAAGGTAGAAGAACCACAATAGCTACAGAAGGTAGATACGGTAGTGTCATCTGTGATAAGCTCTGCGCCACAGCTGGAGCAGGAATATATGGTAGCTTCAAAGATGTCAGTTTCGTCGGCACCATCAGAATTGTCAAAGTGATAAGGGTTCAGCGTGGTACCGCAATGTTCGCAGAGCAATTTTTGTGCCGTAATATCAAATTTAAGATGTCCGGCACAGTTAGGACATTGATGCATAGTTTTTCTCCTCTCAATTCTCTTTTGTTTACATAAACACATCAATCATAACACAAAGAGATAAAATATGATATAATTTTTGAAGAATGGTAGGAAAGAGGAGAGGTTGAAATGGTTCGATTAAAGGCAGAATGTATCAGTTGTCTGACTAAGAAATATATGGATAAATATCCGGCAAATGCCACAGAGGAGCAAAAGGTAGAGTTTTCAAAGAGAGTGCTAAGGCTGATTTCTGAGGCACCTTTGACTTTAAGTGCGCCGGTATTAGTTCATTCTATTAATGATATACGTAGAGAGATGTTTGATTATCAGGATGAGTTCGTAGAGGTTAAGGCTCATTTTAATGAATTAATGCTGGAATGGGAGGATGAGATTGCCTCATGGATAAAAGCAAGTGATGAGCCTTTGAAACTGGCGTTACAGCTTGCTATGACAGGGAATTATATTGATTTTGGCGCGGTAAAGAGTGTTGAAGAGGAGTATCTATCGGATGCATTAAGAAATGCAGGTAAGCGCAAGGTGGATGAGAAGACATTTGCGGCATTGCAGGAGGATTTAGCAAAAGCAAAGCAGTTGGTTTATTTGACGGATAATTGTGGGGAGATTGTGTTGGATAAGTTTTTTATTCAAACAATACAGAAGTTATATCCACAGCTTAAAATCACCGCTATCGTACGAGGCGGTGCAGTTTTAAATGATGCACAGCTTGAGGATGCAAAGCAGATTGGATTAACAGAGTTGGTTACGGTGCTGGATAATGGCAACAATATTGCAGGAACATGGCTTGAGGAGGTGTCAGAGCCGGCAAAAGAAAGAATAGAGGAGGCAGATGTTATCCTATCTAAGGGACAGGCGAATTTTGAAACGCTAAGAGGCTGTGAAATGAATGTTTATTACATATTTCTATGTAAGTGTGAAATGTTTGCAAGACAGTTTGGCGTGGAGAAGTTTACAGGAATGCTGGTGAATGAAAATAAATTGAATTTATAATAAAAACAGAAAATAAGATGAATTGACAAACAAAACACAAGAAGGTATCATTAAAGTTAGAGAACTTATGCAAATAAGCGAAACGATGCATATAAATAGTATTTGAATCAAATTTCGTGTTTGAGAGAGGGGCACAGTGTGAAAATAAATTTTCACACGCAAACGTAGTTTGCGTTGCAAGTATTGGGCATGAAGCCCAAAGATTGCAGGTATGGGAAAGGTAAGGTTAAAAGTATGAGCAAAAGCATTGGAAGAAAAGTGATGATTTCGGTAGGTGGAATGGGCTTGCTGCTTATTTTGTCAATTTATCTGAATCTGGCGGCATTACAGACCATTCAGGAGCAGAATGACAGAATAGCAGATGATATTACGACTTATGAAGAGATGATTCATAGCCAATCTATGGAGGGGCTTGAGGAGTTAGAGGCAGAGTTTGACTATATCATTGGTAAGAGCGCAACCAAGATTGATGGAACTGTAGTGTTTGATTATATTCTGATGGTGGTTGGTGTTGTTATCGTAGTGGTTTCCGTATTTGTAATGCAGCTGAGTATCGGAAAGCCTGCAAAGAAGGCAAGCGTGGAGCTACAAGGAATTGTGGAAAAGATTAGCAGCAATAAGGGAGACCTGACTGAGCGTATTGATGTAAAGACAAAGGATGAAATAGGCCAGTTGGCAGTTGGTATTAACGGTTTTATAGAAAAACTTCAGGAAATTATGCGTAAGCTGCAGGTAGAGTCTGAGGAGATGATGCATTCTTCGGATGTAGTAAATCACCATGTGGAAGAGTCTAATAAGAATGCATTGAATGTATCTTCTGCAACGCAGGAGCTTGCAGCCAGTATGGTTGAGATGGCACAGACATTGGAGAAGCTGGCAGAGGGCAGCCACAATATTTTAGAGCGTGTGCAGGAAATGAATGATAGTGCAGAGCAGGGAAATTCGACAGTTACTAATGTAAAAGATCGTGCGTCAACGATTCATAAGGAAACTACAGAGAGTAAAGAGCATGCAATGCAGGTGTTTGGAACTATAGGAAAACAGCTTGAAAATGCTGTGGAAGACAGCCGAAGTGTAGAAAAGATTAATGAATTGACAGGTAATATTCTTAGTATAGCAAGCCAGACGAATTTGCTTGCTTTGAATGCATCTATCGAGGCGGCAAGAGCGGGAGAAGCAGGAAAGGGCTTTGCAGTAGTTGCAGATGAAATTCGAGTTTTGGCTGAGAATAGTAGCAATACAGCAAATGATATTCAGAATATCAGTAAGCTTGTTACGGATGCTGTTTCAAGACTTGCGGGTCAGGCACAGGAAATGTTGAAATTTATCGGTACAGATGTGATTAAGGATTATGATGGATTTGTTGATGTTGTAAATCAGTATCAGGCAGATGCAGATTTGATGAGTGATATCTTACAGCAGTTTGTAGGACAGGTATCGGTTATTACAGATACCATGCAGCAGATGAGTAGTGGTATTGACGGAGTTTCTTCAGCTATTGGAGAAGGAACTAATGCGATTACAAGTGTTGCAGAGGATGCATCCAGTCTGGTTACTTCCATGAATGAAATCCAGAGTGAGACGGAGAATACATATAGAATTTCTTCAGAACTGCAGAGTGAAGTTAAGAAATTTGAAAAGGTATAAAAGTAAGATGAAGGCTACGCCCAACAATTTGAGGCGTAGCCTTTATACATTCCTTGATTATAATTTGAAAAATTCAGGTGTTCTGCCTTCGAAGATTGTATAATACTTAAATCCCGCTTCTTTCAAAATATCACATGCTTTATCAAAACTGTGTCCCACATTTGCGATATTGTGAGCATCAGAACCTACAGTGATAATCTCACCGCCAAGCTCGCGGTAACGCTTTAAGATATCCATGCATGGATTTGGCTGACCCAGTCCGTAGTGGAAACCGCCTGTGTTCAGTTCAAGACCTTTTTCTTCCTCTAAGAGAGTCTTTAAAATCTTATCAAAGATATCCTTATGCTTCTCGTAGGTGTAGTTATCATTCTTGGTTGGACCGTAACGGACAACATAATCAAGATGACCATATACATCAAAGTAGGGAAGCTTCTTAATGCTTTCTAAAACAGCTTCAAAGTATTCGTGGTGAGCCTCGTCTTCCGTTCTGCCCTCAAAGAACTCCGGATAATAAGGGTCCTTTCTGTTACAGATATGAGTAGAACCTATGATAAAATCAAAGTCGTGAGACTTAGAGTACACTGCAAGCTCCTTCTTTAAGTGAGGCTGTAATCCCAGCTCGATACCAAACATAACCTTAATTTGGTCCTGATACTTTGCTCTTAACTTTAATAAATCATACAGATAAGAATCTGCATTAACCTCGAAGCAGCCAGGCTTCAAATCATCGGAATATACATAATCAATATCATGATGCTCGGTAAAACACACATGTGTCAGACCAAGGCTGATTGCCTTTTGAATCATCTCTTCCATAGTAGACTCACCATCGCCGGAGAAGGCAGAGTGTAAATGGAAGTCAGTTAATATTGCCATAAATTACCTCCTGAAATTCATTTTTCTATTTGAATATTTTATTTCAATTACTTCAATAATTATGGTATCACAAATGCTTCAAAATGAACAGATGGTAATGAAAACTTAAAATTTCCTTAAAATACTAATTTTTTTAAATTTATGACTTGAATTTTGCGTGATAATTAGGTAGAATGAAACTGCTGATAAAATTTTGTCAATCATCTGCGCTTTAACGTGGGTTTTAAGACATGATAGATGATGATGAAAAGAGAAATTTATCTATATTTAGGAGGAATTTAAAATGGCAGTAAGAGTAGCAATTAATGGTTTTGGTCGTATCGGTCGTCTTGCTTTCAGACAGATGTTTGATGCAGAGGGATATGAAGTAGTAGCAATCAATGACTTAACAAGTCCTGAAATGCTTGCTCATTTATTAAAATATGATACAGCTCAGGGTAAGTACAAATACGCTGATTCTGTAGAGTACGGTGAGGATTCAATCACAGTTAACGGTAAGAAGATTACAATCTACGCTAAGGCTAACGCAGCTGAGCTTCCTTGGGGCGAGCTTAACGTAGACGTAGTATTAGAGTGTACAGGTTTCTATACATCTAAGGATAAGGCTTCTGCTCACATTACAGCAGGTGCTAAGAAGGTAGTTATCTCTGCTCCAGCAGGAAACGATCTTCCTACAATCGTTTACAATGTAAACCACAATACATTAAAGGCAACAGATACAGTTATTTCTGCTGCTTCTTGTACAACAAACTGCTTAGCTCCAATGGCTAAGGCACTTAACGATTTAGCTCCAATCCAGTCTGGTATCATGACAACAGTTCATGCTTACACAGGTGATCAGATGATCCTTGACGGACCACAGAGAAAGGGTGATAAGAGACGTGCTCGTGCAGGTGCTCAGAATATCGTTCCTAACTCAACAGGTGCTGCTAAGGCAATCGGTTTAGTTATTCCAGAGTTAAATGGTAAGTTAATCGGTTCTGCACAGCGTGTTCCTACTCCTACAGGTTCTACAACTATCTTAGTTGCAGTTGTTAAGGGTAGCGTAACAAAGGAGCAGATTAACGAGGCTATGAAGGCAGCTGCTACAGATTCATACGGATACAACACAGATGAAATCGTTTCTTCTGACGTTATCGGTATGACATATGGTTCTTTATTCGATGCTACACAGACAATGGTAGCTCCTATGGAGAATGGTGATACACAGGTACAGGTTGTATCTTGGTATGACAACGAGAACAGCTACACATCTCAGATGGTTAAGACAATTAAGTACTTCGCTGAGTTAGCATAGTTCAAAGCTTAAAAGACCTATTAAGGGTCCGGTCTTTAAAGGACCGGACCCTGTTTGTTTTAAAACAAACAGGGTCAAGAGGATGCACACTCGCGCATGTGGAATAAGTTGCTAAAGCAACTGCGCTCGGTGCGATAAATTTCACAAGTGAAATTTAATTAAGAGAAATTCACTTTAGTATGCGTGTATTATAAAAAATAATATGGAGGATTTAATCATGGGATTAAATAAGAAATCAGTTGATAATATCAACGTAAATGGTAAGAGAGTTCTTGTAAGATGTGACTTTAACGTACCTCTTAAGAACGGTGAGATTACAGATGAGACTCGTATTGTAGCAGCACTTCCTACAATCCAGAAGTTATTAAATGATGGTGGAAAGGTTATCCTTTGCTCACATCTTGGTAAGGTTAAGAATGGTCCTAACGAGGGAGAGTCTTTAGCGCCGGTAGCAAAGAGACTTTCTGAGAAGCTTGGTAAGGAAGTTAACTTCGTAGCTGATTACAATGTAACAGGTGAGGCTGCTACAGCAGCAGTTGCAGCTATGAAGGAGGGAGATGTTGTATTATTACAGAATACACGTTTCCGTGGCGCAGAAGAGACAAAGAACGGCGAAGCATTCAGCAAGGAGTTAGCTGATTTAGCTGATTACTATGTATGTGACGCTTTCGGTTCTTCACATAGAGCACACGCTTCTGTTGCTGGTGTAACAGAGTTCATCAAGGCTAAGGGTGGCGAGAACGTAGTTGGATACTTAATGCAGAAGGAAATTGATTTCCTTGGTAATGCAGTAGAGAATCCTGTAAGACCGTTCGTTGCTATTCTTGGTGGTGCTAAGGTAGCAGATAAGTTAAATGTTATTTCTAACCTTCTTGAGAAGTGTGATACACTTATCATCGGTGGTGGTATGGCTTATACATTCTTAAAGGCTCAGGGCTATGAGATTGGTAAGTCTTTAGTAGATAATGAGAAGCTTGATTACTGTAAGGAAATGATGGCAAAGGCTGAGAAGCTTGGCAAGAAGTTATTACTTCCTGTTGACTCTACAACAATCGCTGATTTCCCTAACCCAATCGATGCTCCTGTTGAGGTTGAGGTATACGATGTAGCTAACATGCCAGCAGACAGAGAGGGATGCGATATCGGACCTAAGACAGCAGCTATGTACGCAGAGGCAGTTAAGTCTGCTAAGACTGTTGTATGGAACGGACCTATGGGTGTATTTGAGAATCCTACACTTGCAGCAGGTACAATCGCTGTAGCTAAGTCTCTTGCTGAGACAGATGCAACAACAATCATCGGTGGTGGTGATAGTGCAGCAGCTGTTAACCAGTTAGGTTTCGCTGATAAGATGAGCCACATTTCTACAGGTGGTGGTGCTTCTCTTGAGTTCTTAGAGGGTAAGGCACTTCCAGGTGTAGTTGCAGCTGACGATAAGTAAGTGCGCGAATAAGCAGACTGAGAAAAGTCATACAAGGGATATCGGATGCATGCATACGAATATCCTTGTATGACTTTGTGAAGCGCAACGCGAACGAGGAAATGCGAAGCATTTTCGAGTCTGTCTGCGCAGTTGAAAAAATAAAAGATAAGAAGAGGATACTAATATGGCAAGAAAGAAAATTATCGCTGGTAACTGGAAGATGAACATGACTCCAAGCCAGGCAGTTAAGTTAGTAGAAGAGTTAAAGCCACTTGTTCAGAATGATGAAGTGGATGTAGTATATTGTGTACCTGCAATTGATATTGTTCCTGTAGTTAACGCTGTTAAGGGAACAAATGTTAAGGTTGGTGCTGAGAATATGTACTATGAGGAGAATGGTGCTTATACAGGCGAGATTTCTCCAGAGATGTTGGTAGATGCAGGTGTTGAATATGTTATCATTGGTCACTCTGAGAGACGTGATTATTTCAAAGAGTGCGATTGCATGTTAAACAAGAAGGTTAAGAAGGCTTTAGAGCACAACTTAATCCCAATTCTTTGCTGTGGTGAGTCCTTAGAGCAGAGAGAGATGGGCGTGACAATGGATTGGATTCGTTTCCAGATTAAGTCTGACCTTGTAGGTGTAACAGCAGACCAGGTTAAGAAGATTGTTATCGCTTATGAGCCAATCTGGGCTATCGGTACAGGTAAGACTGCTACTACAGAGCAGGCTGAAGAAGTATGTAAGGGTATTCGCGAGTGTATCGCTGAGATGTATGATGCAGCTACAGCAGAGGCAGTTCGTATCCAGTATGGCGGATCTGTTAATGCAGGTAACGCAGCAGAGTTATTTGCACAGCCTGATATTGATGGAGGACTCGTTGGTGGTGCTTCTCTTAAGGCTGACTTTGGCAAGATTGTTTGTTATAAGTAATTCAGGTATCAGGTATGGTTACGATGACGCATACCGGGTTGATACCTGGCAAAAAGGGAAAAGTAATTCATGTTTCTTTTGAAAGAAAGACAGATACAGGACGTGATTATGCTGAGTTCATGCTTCCGAGTCGCAAGCTTTTGAATAATGAAGGCTTTGATGAGGGAGAGCTTGCGCAATTGCAGCTGTATTTGAAAGGACAGGAGAAGCAGATTATCCATGATGCGAAACAGATTAATCATGATATGATATTCAAATTATAATAAAGGGATTATCGTCTTTGGACGATAATCCCTTTATTTCTTGCTCTTCTTATGATATTATTTACATAATTGGAGTTTTATAGGATTTGAAGTCGGATATGGGAGTGTCTGATGAAATGATACAGGAAGATGTGGGAGTATGGAGAACATAAGAAAGAGTAAGTATTTGAAATGGATTTTAGGAGCACTTGCATTGGTTGTAATTGCGATGATAAGTATAGGGGGATACCGATGGTATACAGAGCATAAGAATGCTGATATGAATAGGTATTATAAAATTGACGAGGTTGTTCCTCAGTTGCAGGAGATATCAGGTGAATTGACCTATCAGATTCGTAATTTTGCGTTGACAGGTGATGTAGAGTTTTTGCGAACCTATTGGGACTGTGTGTTTATTAAGGGTGGTAGAGATATTGCGTTAAAGCAACTAGAACAGATTGCGCTACATGGAGAAGAGGCTGCAAGATTGGAAAAACTCAGACAGCAGTATGCGCTCTTAGAAGCACGGGAAGTATGGACATTTCGTAAGATTTTTGCTGAACATTCAATTACGCAGGAGCAGTATGCGGATGACGGTATCGTGAATAACTACATTCGCTATGTTAATGAGTATAAAATGCCGATTTTAGAGAATGTGGAATATGATAAGCAGGCGTTGAATTATTTGATTAGCAGTGAATATACAGAGCAGGTAGATGCTTTGTCTGAGGATACGATTGCGTATGTGGGATTTGTTAAGAAACGTTTAGAGACTGAGCAGAAAGCAGAGTTGGCCTCCATTAACCGTATTTATTTGATTCAGTTGATTGGAGTACTTGCGACTATTTTGTGCATTTGTGCATTCTTGTTGCTAAATAACAGATTTTACAGCCTTAGAAAGTTTAATAAAGACGTTTTGTCCACATTAACGGATGAGTTTTTGATGATTTCTGTTATTAATCTAAAGACTGAGAAAGCGAAGCCTTTGAAATGTGTTCTAAAGGATTTTAAGTGTGAGGCAGATACAAAGGGTTATTTGGAGATTTTGGGAAATTATGCATTGGCTGCAATTTCACCGGCTCATAGAAATAATTACCTGAGAACAATTCAGCCGAATCACATTATAAATAAGTTTAAAAAAGGACAGGCGGTTGTTTCCTGTATCTATAAGACAAACAGTAATGAATGGATTATGTTGGAAATTACAAAGGCCAGAGATTATAGTGAGGATAATCCAGTGGTCGTTTTCTCTTATAAGAATGCGGTGGGTATCGTTCAGCAGCAGAATGAGCAGAGACAGAGAGATGAGATGCTGATGCACTTTAGTAGAGATTATTTTGAGGTGTATGTAGTAGATTTGAATACAGACTCTTATGAGATTATCCGTTCGGCAGAGCGATATGGTAACTATATTAGGAATCTTACTGGAGATTTCGGACAGTTAATGGAGAGAGCTTATCATACATGGGCAAAGGCACCATATCGTGATATGTTCCGTCAGCTGACAGATGTTGAAGATGTAAAGCATAATTTTGCAGATGGTAAGAAGAAGATAGAGTTTATTTACGAATCTAATGATGGTAACTGGAAGCTTTTGCAGTGCTTCCCGGTTCCTGAGTATGGTGCAGGCAATGAGAAGATGATTTTTGCGTTGTGCGATTATACAGAGGAGATGCAGATTCGTACAAATGAAGTATTAGCTTCTGTAGCGTTGACCAATGTGTATATGCTGGTTGCATCACGAGATGTAGAAGCGGATAAATATGAGTTCATTCATTGCTCGGAGAATCTTCTTGGGATTCCGGAGAAGGGCAATTATGAAGACTTTTTCCAGACCTTTATGAATAGTGTGCATGAGGAGGATAGGGAGAAGTTTTGCAGAGAGTTGTCAGATGCCAAGTATGAACAGGATGGAATGGCAGAATGCGAGTACCGTTTGGTAGATAAGGAAGGCAATATTCATTATTATCATGAGTATATTACCAAGGTAAAGGTTCCTTCCGGTTCTCGTATGGTGATTTTGATTAAGAATATAGATGAGGCAAAGAAGCATGAGATGTGGGTTGCTGAGCAGTTGCAGAGAGAGCTTCGTGTAAAAGCGAAGGAGCTGGAGATGACAAAGCTCTTGGCAAAGAAGAGTAAGGATTTGGAGAAAGCATTACAGCAGGCAGAGAGTGCGAATCATGCTAAGAGTTCTTTCCTTTCTAATATGTCACATGATTTGAGAACACCTATGAATGCTATTTTGGGTATGACTTATCTTGCAAAGAAGCGTCTTGGTGAAGAAGATGAGGTAAATAAGTGCCTTGATGTCATTATGTCTTCTTCTGAGGATATGTTGGCACTGATTAATGATGTTTTGGATATGAATAAAATCGAAAGCGGTATTACAGAGCTTCATGAGAAGCCGTGTAATCTTGAAAAGCTGTTTGTGGAGTTAGAAAATGTCTTCGCAAATAAATGTCAGGCGAATAATCAAAGTCTTGAGATTCGCTATGATAAGGTACGCCATGCAAGTGTAATCGCAGACGAGGTGCGTATTAAGCAGATATTGACCAATCTGGTATCGAATGCAGTAAAATATACGCAGGAGAATGGGCAGATTAGTCTGGAAGCGATAGAAGACAGCTGGGATACCATGAATAATTGCAGTATGAGATTTGTGATTACAGATAATGGTATCGGTATGAGTAAGGAGTTTATCAGTAAGGTGTTCTTACCGTTTGAGCGAGAAGAAACTGCATTGTCAAATAAGATTGAAGGTACGGGACTTGGTATGGCGATTGTAAAGAATCTTGTGGATACCATGGGCGGAACGATTGAGATTGATAGTGAGGTTGGTAAAGGAACCAAAGTATCAGTGTGCATTCCGATGGTTCTTTGTGATACAGCTGATGATTTTGAGATTATACTTGAGCCGGCAAAACGGCATAAATACACGGGTAAACGTGTTTTGATTGTCGAGGATAAGCGTATTAATATGGAAATTGTAAAAGGCTTCCTGGAGGATACAGAGCTTGCTATTGATGAAGCGCACAATGGTAAAGAAGCAGTAGAGATGGTTCGTGACGCTGCAGAGGGAACTTATGATTTGATTTTCATGGATATTCGTATGCCGATTATGAAGGGCGATGAGGCTACTATGGCCATTAGAAGTATGGATAGAGAAGATTGTAAGAAGATTCCAATTATTGCTATGACAGCAAATGCGCTGGCTACTGATGTGGAAAAATCATACAATAGTGGA
Source organism: Lachnospiraceae bacterium (assembly GCA_045579665.1). Lineage (GTDB taxonomy): Bacteria > Bacillota > Clostridia > Lachnospirales > Lachnospiraceae > COE1. The sequence continues at coordinate 11,253 of JAZNMO010000171.1, read as the reverse complement.
ATGAATGGTCATATTTCTAAGCCGATAGAACCGGAAGAGGTATATCGTTGTCTAAACAAGTGGCTTTTGGAGGTTAGCTAATGGCAGTATGTGATTTGTGTCCAAGAAGCTGTCAGGCAGACAGAGAGCATGGTAAGACCGGCTACTGTGGTGTTTCAGGAGAGCTTCGTGTGGCAAGAGCATCCCTTCACATGTGGGAAGAGCCGCCGATAAGCGGCACCTGTGGTTCAGGGACTGTATTTTTTACAGGCTGTGCATTGCGATGTGTATACTGTCAGAATAGAAAAATAGCATTAGCAGATTTAGGAAAAGTGATTTCCGTCAGTCGTCTGGCGGAAATTTTCTTAAAGCTACAGGAAAAGAAGGCGCATAATATTAATCTTGTAACTCCTTCTCATTATGTACCACAGATTGTAGAGGCGTTACGGCTGGCAAAGCTGCAGGGACTGAAGCTTCCAATTGTATATAATACCGGAAGCTATGAAAAGGTAGAGACATTAAGAATGCTGGAGGGAATGGTTGATATTTATCTGCCTGATTGCAAGTATTATAGCAGGGAATTGGCGGCGAGATATTCTAATGCAGCAGATTATTTTGAGGTAGCATCAGCAGCGATAGCAGAGATGGTAAGACAGGTCGGTGAGCCTGTATTTGAAGATAATTTGCTTAAGCGGGGTGTAGTGGTAAGACATATGATATTGCCGGGGAATACTAGGGATTCCAAAGCAGTTCTTGATTATTTGCACAACACCTATGGCAATGATATTTATATTAGTATTATGAATCAATATACCCCATTGGAAGCTATGAAGGATTACCCGGAGATAAACCGCAGGGTTACAGCAAGAGAGTATGAGAAGGTAATCGATTATGCTCTTTCCATAGGAATTGAGAATGCTTTCGTTCAAGAGGGGGATACTGCCAAGGAAAGCTTTATACCCGATTTTGAGGATTCCGTATTATTATAGGATGGAGGAAGGGATATGTATCAGAATTATATTTTTGATTTGTATGGAACACTAATTGACATTCATACAGATGAGAGTAGTAAGAATTTCTTTAAGAAATATGCCAAATGGCTGCGTAAGGAAGGCTATGCTTTTTCGTGGAGAAAGTTCCATAGATTTTATACTTTGATTGAAAAGAGATATCGTCAGATGCCAAGTGAGCATGAAAGACCTGAGATACAGATTGAGGATGTATTTAGAGAGGTATTTTGGTGGAATGGATATTTTGTGTCAGAGGATGAGGTAAAGTATTGCTGTGAGAATTTCAGACGCTTGTCCTTGATTTATTTGTGTCTGTTTCCGGATACCATATCCACACTGGAAGCTTTGAAACGTGCAGGAAAGAAGGTTTATCTTTTGTCCAATGCCCAAAGAAGCTTTACTTGGCAGGAACTGGAGCAGACAGGTTTGGTATCGTATTTTGACGGTATTTTGATTTCTTCAGATGAGGGATGTATGAAGCCTGACCCGGATTTCTATAATATATTATGTGAGCGTTATGAATTGAATAAGCAGGAGTGTGTAATGATAGGAAATGAGCTAAAGTCAGATGTAGCAGGTGCAGTAGCGGCGGGTATAGATGCTTTTTATATTAACAGATATCCTGTATTTCATGAGCCGGCAAATCCAGAGTATCAGTATATTTCCAAGGATGGTGCTTTGACAGAGGTGCTTACACAGACTGGAGTGGAGGTGTAAGAGATGTTGGAAAGAAAGGATTTTCTGTCCTTGAATTTCGTTAAGAAGGAGGACTTTACGGGAAGTCATCAGGGAATGCGCTTTTTACTTCGTCAGGCAACGGTAGAGGAAGAAAAGAAGCTGCAGGTATACATTTGGCCGGAGCCTTTTTGCTTTGGAGCGACGGAAGATGAAAAGAAGCTTACAGAGTACTTTGCATTTAGTGAGACTGGATTGGCAGAGGCGATAGACTGGATGAATGAACGTTATCCGCTGGTGAAGTATAGAGAATAAAAAGGACATAAAAAAAGACCCACATGACGGTATGGGTCTTTTTAATGTCTCTATATATCGATTAAGCCATCTGGTTAACAGCTTTTGATAAGCGAGAAACTTTTCTAGAAGCATAATTCTTATGATATACGCCCTTAGTAGTAGCCTTATCAATAGCGCTAGTAGCGTTTAATAAAGCTGCTGCAGCAGCTTCCTTATCATTAGCTTCAACAGCTGCATATACTTTCTTGATAGCAGTCTTAACACCAGATTTGATAGCCTTATTTCTGTCAGCCTTTGTCTGATTAACTAAAATTCTCTTCTTTGCAGATTTGATGTTTGCCATGCTTAACACCTCCCATTTTCATAAAATCATGTATTCGTACAAATGAAAATGTTTCATTAAATCCGGACACGGACGTTCTAATGTAAACATACTCAAATATTGTAATTTATGGAACTGTTTCTGTCAATACATATTCTGAAAAAAAACGAGAAAAATATGGATAAATAGTGTTATTTTTCATGGAAAGGTGCGGATGTGTTATGAAGAATTATCAGATTAGAACGGACTTGGCATTGGAAGCAACAGAGGAAATGAAGAGAGTGGATACTGATCATATGCGCGGAATTGCGATTGAAGAGTATAGCTGTCTGGATGAGGTTCGTGTAACCAAGGTAATGATTAAGACCAAAAATGCAGCAAAGAGTATGGGGAAGCCGGTAGGAACCTATATTACCATGGAAGCGCCAAGCCTGCAGGAGGATGATGATGAATATCATGCAAGTGTTGCAAGGGAGCTGGCAAGGGAGCTAAAGGGCGTTCTGCCTGATATTCATAAGGAGAAATCCGTGCTGGTGGTAGGACTGGGCAATCGTGATGTAACGGCAGATGCGTTAGGTCCAAGTACAGTGGATAATTTGAATATTACCAGACATATATTAAGAGAGTATGGCAAACAGGCATATAACAGCAGACAGATGCATAGTATTAGCAGTCTGATACCGGGAGTCATGGCGAAGACAGGAATGGAAACTTTGGAAATTGTAAAAGGAGTCATAAAAGAGACCAAGCCTGACATAGTTATAGTAATAGATGCATTGGCGGCAAGAAGCACGAAGCGTTTGAGTCGTACTGTGCAGATTTCTGATGCCGGAATACAGCCGGGTTCGGGAGTTGGAAACCATAGGGAGGCTTTGTGTAAGGATAGCCTTGGGATTCCTGTGATTGCCATTGGTGTGCCGATGGTGGTGGATGCACAGACAATCGTGGTGGATGCGTTGGAGGAGTTGACATCAGTCGAAGATGTTCATGCGCATACCATTTGTTATAGAGCCAGAGAAAATTCGCAGCTTCACAATATGTATGTGACAGCAAAAAATATTGATGAAATTACCAAAAGGTTGAGTGATACACTGGCAGAGGCGATTAATATCGCACTTTCGATGTAGCCAGGTCGGAAGGGGGAGATGAAAAATTCGTGAAATTGCAGAAAAGCTGATTATGTGGCTGCTTCTTTTGGTGCAGCCGCTGGTTGGATATATGGGGAGTGAACCAAGCGGCAATATGGCAGTTGTCGTTTATGAGAATATATGGGAACAGATACCGGTGGTAAGTTTTTTAGAGGAAACACAAGAGTATGTATATGCAACACAGTCTACATCTCCTTATAATGGAGAGGAGCTGATTCGTATGATGCAGGAGGAAAATAAAGCCATACAGGAGACTGCTGAAGTACAGGAAAGTAGTGAGGCGGAAATGACCACGTATGATGCCCAAGTCGAGGAACAGGAGACGATACCGATGCAGACAGTCTCTGATTCAGCAGATGAGCAGGAGGCTGAGACGGCAAATGAAGCATCCGCAAATGATGTCATTTATATAGATGAAACGGGCTTTCGGCCTGCGAAGGAGAAGAGTGTAATCTATACGAAAGAGCAGTTAATGGATACAGAGTTTGTAAAGAATAAATTTTATACGGAGGATGCGACTACACAAATTAAGGAATCACAACTAGCGTATGATAAACTGATGGGCTTTGATGCTGTTCTAAAACAGGACAACTCACAGCCTCAGATTTTGATTTATCATACGCATTCGCAGGAAACATTTATTGATTCTGACCCGTCAAGAGTGGAGACAACCATTATGGGTGTGGGAGAGTATCTGACAAGAATATTGCAAGACCAATATGGCTTCAATGTGATTCATCATTTGGGGCAGTATGATGTGGAAAGTCGTGACTATGCATATACTGAGGCGGAAAAGGGTGTTGAAGCGGTGCTTGCAGAGTATCCTTCCATAGAGGTGATAATCGATTTACATAGAGACGCCGTCCCTGAGGATACGAGGCTGGTGACTACGGTACAGGGAAAAGAGGTTGCAAAGTTCATGTTCTTTAATGGTTTAAGCTATACAAGGGCAATGGGAGAACTGACCTCTTTGCCGAATCCTTATGTACAGGATAATCTTTCCTTTGCCTTTCAGATGAATTTGGTGGCACAGGAGTATTATCCTGATATCACAAGGAAAATATATCTAAAGGGTTATCGTTATAATATGCACTATCGTGCCAAGAGTCTTTTGGTGGAGCTTGGGGCGCAGACCAATACGGTGGAGGAAGCGATGAATGCATGTGAGCCATTAGCGCATGTAATTGCCATGGTGTTGAAGGGGGAACAATAGGATTCCCTCATAGACAATTCCATATTTTATGTGTTATACTTAAACGGATTATGAAAAAGCGAATAATTACGATATTGGAAAAGTTTGGAGGAAAATTATGTCGCAGATAGACCAGAGTAAAATCAGGAATTTCTGTATTGTTGCACATATCGACCATGGTAAGTCAACGTTGGCAGACAGAATTATAGAGAAGACAGGACTTTTGACCAGCAGAGAGATGCAGGAGCAGGTTCTGGATAATATGGAGCTTGAAAGAGAGCGTGGTATCACGATTAAGGCACAGTCCGTTAGAACCGTATATAAGGCACAGGACGGCGAGGAGTATATTTTTAATCTTATTGACACACCGGGACATGTTGACTTTAACTACGAGGTAAGTAGAGCGTTGGCTGCGTGTGATGGTGCGATTCTGGTAGTAGATGCGGCACAGGGAATTGAGGCACAGACCTTGGCAAATGTTTACTTGGCATTGGACCATGATTTGGATGTATTCCCTGTTATTAATAAGATAGATTTACCAAGTGCCCAGCCTGACTGGGTAAAGAATGAGATTGAGGATGTTATCGGGCTTGAGGCACAGGATGCACCTTTGATTTCAGCGAAGAACGGTATTGGTATTGAGGATGTATTAGAGGCGATTGTGGAGAAGATTCCGGCGCCAAAGGGCAGTGCAGATAACCCATTACAGGCGTTAATCTTTGACTCACTATATGATTCCTATAAGGGTGTTATTATCTTCTGTCGTCTGATGGAGGGTAAGGTTTCAAAGGGAACTAAGATTCGTATGATGGCAACAGGTGCCACAGCAGATGTTGTTGAGGTTGGTTACTTTGGTGCAGGTCAGTTTATTCCGTGTGAGGAGCTGTCAGCCGGTATGGTTGGATATATTACGGCTTCCATTAAGAATGTAAAGGACACTGCGGTTGGTGATACGGTTACGGATGCAAATCGTCCGTGTGCTGAGCCATTACCCGGTTATAAAAAGGTTCAATCCATGGTTTATTGTGGATTATATCCTGCAGATGGAGCGAAGTATCCGGATTTACGAGATGCTCTGGAGAAGCTTCAGCTGAATGATGCTTCATTGCATTATGAGCCGGAGACATCGATTGCACTTGGTTTTGGTTTCAGATGTGGTTTCTTAGGTTTGTTACATCTTGAGATTATTCAGGAGAGATTAGAGCGAGAGTACAATCTTGATTTGGTTACAACAGCTCCGGGCGTTATTTATAAGGTATATAAGACCAATGGTGAGGTGATTGAGTTAACCAATCCATCGAACTTACCTGACCCGTCAGAGATTGATTATATGGAGGAGCCGATTGTTACTGCTGAGATTATGGTGACAACAGAGTTTATCGGTTCGATTATGGAGCTTTGTCAGGAGAGACGAGGCAGATATCTGGGTATGGAATATGTAGAGGGTACGAGAGCGCTCTTGAAGTATGAGTTACCGTTAAATGAGATTATTTATGACTTCTTTGATGCTTTGAAGTCACGCTCAAGAGGCTATGCGTCCTTTGATTATGATATCAAGGGTTATGAGCAGTCAGAGCTTGTGAAGCTGGATATTCTCATTAATAAAGAAGAAGTGGATGCGCTTTCCTTTATTGTGCATAAGGAGTCAGCTTACGAGCGTGGTAGAAGAATGTGCGAGAGATTAAAGGATGAGATTCCAAGACACTTATTTGAGATTCCAATTCAGGCAGCAGTTGGTGGTAAGGTTATCGCCAGAGAGACTGTTAAGGCGATGCGTAAGGACGTATTGGCGAAGTGTTACGGTGGTGATATTACCCGTAAGAAGAAGCTGTTGGAGAAGCAGAAGGAAGGTAAGAAGAGAATGCGTCAGGTTGGTAATGTAGAGATACCACAGAAGGCATTCATGTCTGTTTTAAAATTAGATGAAGGCAAATAATTGTCGTATAAGTGGACGACAATTATTACTATTACAAGAATGTACAAGTGATGCTTGTACATTCTTGTATGAACGTATATGAATAGTATATAAGTGACAGGTAGTAGGGTGTATAGCTGACTATCTGTTTTGCTTTTATAGATATTGTCCGGATGTAATGTTGTGCACTTGACAGAGGGCTTTTATATGAGATATGATAAATATGTAAGAAAGCGGTTTCGAAAACTAATTGGAGAAAATGTGATGCAAGTATCAAGAACAAATGAAAATAAAGCAATTACAATATATGATATTGCACGGGAGGCCGGAGTGTCGCCGTCCACGGTGTCTAGAGTACTGACCAATAATGCGAATGTACGCCCTGAGAAGAAGGAACGTGTACTTCAGCTGATTGAAAAGTATAATTTTAAGCCTAATGCATTGGCGCGCGGATTAGCAGATACCAGAAGTAAGGTTATAGGTTTGTTGACGGCAGATGTGCGCAATCCTTTCTATGCAGCATTGTTTGTAGCATGTGAGAAGGCGGCACATGAGGCAGGGTATACGTTGCTATCAAGTAATTCTTTAGATGTGATAGAGCAGGAAAAGGCCTTATTAGAAAAACTTCAGGAGCAGAAGGTTGATGCGATTATACAGGTAGGAGGCAGTGTGGATGATCTGTCTACGAATATTGAATATTCAGAATTTGTAAATCAGATCATGACGACTACACCTGTTATAGTAACCGGAAAGCTGGATGGTACACAATGCCACATGGTACAGATCGATGCTATGAAGGTTATGGACTTACTGATGGAGCATCTTTTATCTTTGAATCATAGAAAGATTGCAATGATTGGCGGTAGCTGGGATGTATCTTCTACTTTTATACAGGTGCAGCGATATAAGCAGATTTTGCAGAAGAATAAGATAGATTTTTGCCCGGAATTATTGATAACGCAGGGGAACTACAATGCAGAGAGTGGTTATGAATTGATGAATAACCTCCTTGATAGAGGAACGGTTCCTACGGCAGTTATTGCTATTAATGACTTTGTTGCGGTAGGAGTTGTTCGAAGTATATTAGAACATGGGTATCGTATACCTAAGGATATTTCTGTAGTTAGTCAGGATAATACATTCCTGACAAGTATTGCTGTTCCTAATTTAACCAGTGTAGATTATGATTATGAGGAGTTTGGGCGCAAATTAATCACAACCGCGATTAAGATTATTGAAGGTAAGGAAGTAACAATGTTACAGAAGGTTACACCAAGACTTGTTATCCGTAAAAGTAGCGATATGGCACCAGTTGATGAGGGAATCAATTGAGAATAGAATAGAAGTATGTATAAGAACGTTTTTATGTAATATAAAGACGTTTTTTCTTATGAATTTCTGAAAGCGGATTCAAAAAAGAGCTGATTTTTTATTGTGAGAATATAAATGTGTATTTTGTATAAAAAAGAGATGGTGAAATCCATGGGTGAAAAAACGATATTGTACATAAGTTACAATAATAAATAAAAAAAGATAGACAAAATAATGAAAAAAGCTTTAAAGACATTCGATTTGTTGACAGGTTTATTGTAAAAATGATATGATAGAAATGCGAAATCGGTTGCAAAAGAGTGACAGAGAAGTATAGGAGAGTATTACATGTTGAAACAAAAAGAAAGAGTAACGTTTGAAGTGAAAACAAGAAAAATGACATTAGGGAGAAAAATTTGGAAATACCGCGTTTTGACACTAATGTGTCTGCCGGCGATTATTTTCTTCTTTGCATTTAACTACATGCCTCTACCGGGTATTTATGTAGCATTTGTAAAGTATAATTATCGAGATGGTATTTTTGGGAGTAAATTTGTGGGATTACAGAATTTTGAATTTTTGGCAGAGTCTGGTAAGCTTTTAGATTTGACCAGAAATACAATTCTTTACAATCTTGCATTTATCATACTGGGAAATCTTTTGGCTGTAGTTGTGGCTATCCTTTTGAATGAGATGCGTTCTAAGTGGTTTAAGAAGGTGTCACAAACAATGATGTTCCTGCCTTACTTTATTTCTCAGGTTTTGGTAGGTGTGTTGGTGTATAACATATTAAATTATGATACAGGTTTCGCTAATAGCCTTTTACTAGCTTTAGGAATGGAGAAATGGCAGCCGTACGCAGATCCGAATTGCTGGCCTGTGCTTTTGGTAATTATTTATCTGTGGCAGCAGACAGGTTATAACTCAGTAGTTTATTTTGCGGCAATTATGGGTATAGATGCAGAAACGATAGAAGCTGCAAGAGTCGATGGTGCAAATGCATTCCAGAAGATTAGATACATAATACTTCCAAGTTTGAAGCCTACTATTGTAATCCTGTTGTTGTTTGCATTAGGCGGTATTGTAAAAGGTAACTTCGGTTTATTCTACAATATTATTGGAACGAATTCATTGCTCTACGGAACAACAGATATTATTGAGACTTTCGTATACAGAGCAACTATGACAGATTTTAATTTCTCTACTGCATCAGCAGTTGGATTGTATCAGTCAATTGTAGGATTCGTAATCGTAATGACAGTGAATTATATTGTAAAGAAAATTGAACCGGATTACTCATTGTTCTAATGTGAGATAAAAGAACGGCATGGAAGCAGGGTTTTTGGAGGCAGGAAATGGCAAAGAATAAAGAAGAAATGATGAATGGAACTAAGGTAAAGCTTGGTACTTCAGATAAAATTATCAGAGGATTTGGATATGTTGTTATTAGTTTATATGCATTAGCTTGTATATTTCCATTCCTTTTAATTGTAGGAAGTTCCTTTGCAACAGAAGAGTTACTTCGTGCAGAAGGTGTACAGTTGATTCCGAGTGAGGTTTCTATGAAAGCATATGAAATGGTATGCAAAGGCGGTGGAATCTGGTGGTCTTATCTTTTGACTATCTGTTTGACGATTGTTGGTACAGCACTGGGACTTTCGATTATTGCGATGACAGGATATGCATTGCAGAGAAAAGATTTTCCTTTTAGAAATGTGATTTCATTTTACATTTATTTTACAAGTTTATTTTCAGCAGGCTTGGCACCTTATTATCTGCTGATGACACAAACATATAAACTGAAGGATAGTTATTTTGCGGTATTATTACCACTTATGATGTCACCTTGGTTAATTATACTTATGAAGAATTTTGTAAAGGCTATTCCACATGAGATTACGGAGTCGGGTAAGATTGACGGTGCTGGAGATATGAAGATTTTTACAGCGTTGATTCTACCTATGTTGAAGCCTGCTTTGGCAACAATTGGCTTATTCCTTGCATTAGGATATTGGAATGAATGGTATCAGTCTTCACTGTTTTTGAGCAGCAGAGTGGATGTAAAGCCTTTGCAGTATACATTGTATGAGGTAGTAAATAAGATGGATGCATTAAAGAATTCGGTTGCAGGACAATATATTTCCTTAGCTGATATTCCACAGGAAACCGTAAAGATGGCAAATGCTGTTTTGGCAACAGGACCTATCGTTTTATTGTATCCATTCATTCAGAAGTATTTTATTAGTGGTATTACAGTAGGAGCTGTAAAGGGTTAATTGAAAAAGAAAATTATGTTTTGTATGATTATTTCCTCATAGTGAGGTTATGATAAAAAAGAAAATGGAGGGTTTTAACATGAAGAAGAAATTACTGGCAATGTTACTTGCTACAAGTATGGTTATGAGTTTAACAGCTTGTGGTGGTGGCGATTCTGCTACAAGCAGTTCGAAGGGAGAGGCATCAAAGACTGATGCATCAAAGTCTGAGGCATCAAAGACTGATGAATCAAAGGCTGATACATCAACAGTTGATACATCTGAGCATGTTACAATATCGTACATGTTTACAGGTGATAAGCCTGAAGGCGGTGCAGCAGACAGACTTGATGAAATGATGACAGAATTGAATAAGATTCTGACAGAGAAGGTAAATGCTGAGTTAGAGCTTTATTTCATCGGTTGGACAGATTATCTTTCTAACTACAATCTGACTTTAGCACAGATGGACGGTTCAGTAGATCTTGTTGGTACTGCTTCTGACTGGTTGGATGCATGGCCAAATGCAAAGAATGGTGCTTTCCTTGAGTTAAGCGAAGATATGCTTAAGACTTATGCACCAAAGACATGGGCAAGCGTTTCAGCAGAACAGTGGGAGCTTTGTAAGTACAATGGTGAAATCTATTTGATGCCAGAGAATAATTATGCACAGTGGACAAACCATGGTTATGCATATCGTCTTGACTGGGCAAAGGAAGCAGGTCTTGAAAATGGTGTACATAGTTGGGAAGATATGACAACATACTTCAAGTATGTAAAGGAAGCTTATCCGGATATTATTCCATGGGATTCTGATGGAACACATTACTCTCAGATGGCAAACGGATGGATTGCTTCTCATAGCAATTTTGTACCAGTAGATGGTATTTGTTCAGGCGCTCTTTGGGGTGGTACAAAGGATGATTTATATACAATTGTAACACCTGCATATACAGATACAGAGATGATGGTTGAGTATGCTAAGATGATGAAGGAATGGGATGGAATCGGCGTTTGGAAGACAGACGTATTAAATAATACAGCTTCTTCTAACAGAGATGATTACAGAATTGGACGTACTGCAGCTGAGCAGCATCATACACAGACATGGACAGACCTTTGTAGTGCAACAGCTTCAAATACTATTTA